>NZ_BDBA01000016.1 GCF_001612745.1 Nocardia amamiensis NBRC 102102
CTCCGGCAATCCTGGTGGTTCCGGCAACTCCGGGCGCTCCGGCAACTCCGGCAGCCCCGGCGGTTCCGGCAGCCCTGGTGGTTCCGGCAGCCCTGGTGGTTCCGGCGGCTGCGGCAACTCCGGGTGCTCCGGTGGCTGCGGCAACTCAGGTGGTTCCGGCTGTGGCTGTGGCTGTGGCTGTGGCTGTGGCTGTGGCTGTGGCTGTGGCTGTGGCTGTGGCTGTGGCTGTGGCTGTGGCTGTGGCTGTGGCTGTGGCTGTGGCTGTGGCTGTGGAAGCAAGGGTGGCAGGTGCTGCACCGGGATGTGCAGTGCATCCGGCATGTCGAAGTCGTAACGCTTCGGCAGGTGCGGGATGTGCGATCGCAACGACGAACCGGGCAGGTAGGAACGATCCGGAACGCCCTGCGGGTCCGGCTGCGGGCCTGGTGGTTCCGCGCCGCCGTCGACGTTTTCGCCAATGGTTCCGTCCGGCGGGTTCGGTGTGCCTCCGCGCCCGGAACGTGCTCCGGTCTCCGGGCTCTCCGACGGTTCCGCGTCCGGGTCCCTCGGGGAGTCGGCGTCCTCCTCGTCCGGCTGCTGCTCGTCGCGGCCGGAGCGTCCTTCCGCACTGTCGGACCCAGTGCGTTCAGCGGATTCGTCTTCGGACGATATGCGGTCGTTGGCCCTGCCCTCGGCCGTCTCGGGTCGTGCGGCCTGGCGCCCTTGCGGCTCCGGCCGTTCGCCGCCTTCCGCCGGTGCCGACAACTCGTTTCGGGCAGGACTGCTGGCGGGGGGAACCGTATCGATGTCTCCCGCAGTCGATTCCGACGCCTGGCGGCTGGCGCCCTCGGATCCCCCATCGGTACGGCCGCCTCGTTGGCGATCCACCACTGGAGTCTGTTCGTTCTCCGACCGGCCCACCGCCTGCGGCGATTCACCATCCGACCCGTCCGCGCCCTCGCCCACCGGCGCACCCACCACCTGCGGCCGTTCACCATCCGACCCATCCGTGCCCTCGCCCACCGGCGCACCCACCACCTGCGGCCGTTCACGATCCGGAAGGTCGCCTGCCACGCTCCGCTCATGTTCCGAGTGAACTACCGCCTCGGGCTGCTCGGGCTCGTCACCGCGCGATCGGCCGCGCTCCGGGCGATCGGCACCGGGCGCGTCATCCTGCCGCACCGGCGGTTCGGCGGCGGTACCTGACCCCGGTCGATGCGGTTGCGGACCACGCGATGCGACCGTACCCGCACTGCCTTCCTCCGGTCCGCCACGCTCGGCATCGGGATCGGCGGGCGGGCGCGCACCCACGGATTCCTCCGGCACATCCCGCGACCGGTCGGCGCCTTCCGTCCCCTCACGTGGCGCCACCTGACCGATCGGTTCGCCACCGCGCCGGTCCGCCTCGGGGGATCCGTCGTTCTCCTCGGACGGCGAAAGACGCTCCGCACTTACGCTATCCGCGTCCCGCATGCCGTCGGTGCGCGACCCCACACCAGGCTCGGCTGCCGGAGGCGCGGGCTGTGTGACGCCGTGCTCGGCATCGGAGTCCGACGGGAGAGGGCGCGAGCCCGCCGAAGCCTCCGGAACGCCTCCCACCTCGTCGGCAACACCGCCGGTCGGATCAGGCGACGTCATCTGCCCGGCCGGATCTGGTTCCGTCGACGTGCCATCCTCCGGCCGGGGAATCGCCTCGGCAGTCGCTGTGTCCGCTTCCGGTGTGCCGTTCGGACGCGGGACCGGTGCGGTAGTGGCGTCCGGAGACGCGCTGTGCGGCGGCTCTGCTGCGGGACGGTCGGAAGGCGACGACTGTTGTGTGGCAGCTTCGTCGGGAAGCGTGCTCGGCGGACTGTCAGGAGTGGGCTCTGGGCCGGGCGGGAGCTCCGGCGTGTCCGGGCGGGGCGGGAGCTGGCGGTCCGGTGTGAGCGGCGCTGGCGCGTAGGGGATTCCGGCGCGCCAGCCGGTCAGCGGTGGGCGGTTGGCGTTCCAGTCCAGGCCGATCATGATGACGTGCTGGTTGGCGTCGCGCCAGGTGGCGGTCGGGTTCGCACGCAGGTAGTTCGACTCGGCCAGCCCGTCGCGCAGCATCAAGATGTCCTGGGGCAGCGGCTCGCCCGCGATGAGGCGGTTCCATGCCTCGGCGACGTCGGCGACCGCGTCCAGCGGACGGCGGACCAGCACGCCGTCGCGCGGGTCGCGCACCAGGTGCTCGTCGCGCATCAGGTGGTTCTTGATCTGCTCGATCTCGGCGCGGGTGAACTCCGGCGTGCTGTCGGCGAGCTGATCGGCCACCGGCCGGGCGAGATCAGCGAGGTCGACCACGCCGGTGGCCTCGCGCAGCACGTCGCTGATGTCGGTCACCAATTGGATTGCGTCGCCCGGCTGTTCGTCGCGCAACTGACCGGCCAGGCCTTCCGCGAGCCCGTCGACATCGACCTCGCCTCGGGTCGCGAGCTGCTGCGCGATGCGGGCGATGAGATCCCGTGCGCGGGCGGTCCGGTCGGCCGCACGGTGTGCGGCGAGGTTGTCGGTGATCGTGGCGATGTCGCTGTCGTCGGCGCGGAAACGCTGGTACTCGCCGTCGGCCCACTCCTGCACCCGCGCCCAGTTCTGCTGCGCCTCACGCTGTCTGCGCAGGAACGGCTCGGTGAGGTCGCCGCGGTCGGGCACCTCGTCGCGCACATTCCACTCCCGCGCCATCGGCTGCACGTCGGGACGCGGCGCCCGGAACCACGGATGCCCCTTGAATCCCGGGCGGATGCGTCCGGGATGGTTCTTGTCACTGAACCAGGTGAACCCGGAGAGCTTCGCCGACTCGAGGATGATCCGCATCGTGTTGTAGAAGACGTCGGCGAATGGCAGCTCATAGGTCGGCACGCCCGGGTCGAGCGGCTTGCCACCCGGAATCACCGGCAGGAAGTCCGTGTTGACGCCGGGCCCATTGTCGACGAACGGATCCACCAGCGCCGCCTGGAACGGATCGACCGCCCACCCGCTGACGCCCTCGGGCAGATCGCGCGGGGAGAACTTCTTCGGCACGGTCCCCGAATGGCCGCGCTGCTCCCAGCCGGGCCGGTCCGGGTCCACCGGATGCCATTCGCCCTCGGCGTCCTGCCAGCGGGTCAGGTGGATGCCGGGGTCGCCGTCGCGCCAGCGCGAAGTGACGAACTCCCGGCGCGGCGGCGCCAGATCCTCGGTGTGCCAGCCGCCTTCGCGGTCGGCGATGATCTGCCGGTACTCGATGGTCGTCTCCGGCCGGGTGAAAGCCTGCGCGAGAGCGGCATTGCGCCGCAACGCGTCGTGCAGCGCCGCGTCGTGATCGGCGCGCGGGCTGTCCAGCGCGCCCCGCGGAGCGACGACGATGATGCGCGGCCGCTCCCCGTCGACGATGCCGACGCGATCGGTGACGCGGCGCGCACCCGCCTCGGCCAGGACGTCCCGTCCGGCGCCGCCCAGTTCGGCGATGCGGTCCTGGAGCCTGCCGATCTCGTTCTCGGCGCGGTTGACCCGTTCGGCCGCCTCGCGCAGCAACTCCAGGTTCCTGGCTCGCTCGGCAACCTCGTCAGCACGAATGGTGCGACCGGCCACCTCGTCGAGCGTGTCGGCCAGATCATCCGGACCCAGCCGGTCCGGATCGATGCGCAGCCGCGCGGCGATGTCGTCGCGCATCACCCGCCACGGCTTGATGCCGAGTACCAGGTCGGCACGCTCGCGTCCGAGCCGGTCGAGCTCGGCGGCGACCTCCGCGGATAGCGACGGCTGCTGCCGCGCGAGTTCGGCTCGCAACGCGTCGATGCGCCGATCCAGTTCCGCGAGAGCGACGTCCGGGTCGGCGAACTTGTCTTTGGCACTGGAGATCTCGGCGCGTTCGGCGACAAGTCGTTCCAGCTCGGCCACGGTCTCCGCGTCCGGAGGACGATGCGCACCGGCCGCTTCCAGCCGGGCGATGCGCTGGTCCAGTTCCGCCAGCCGCTGGTCCGCCTCGTTGAACCGCTCCGCCGCGTCCTGGAGTTTGAAGATCGCCGCCAAGCGCTGCGCGCGCTCCGCCTCGCCGATCACTTCCGGGATCTGCGTGTCGGTCTCGTCACCGAAACCGGCGACATCCCGGACGCCGACCAAGTCCGCGGTCAGCTCCTCGATCATCGCGGTCAGGTTGTCCTGGTTGAGCGCCACGTTCGGGTCGTGGATGGTGCGGCCGGGAGTATCGAAGCGGGAGAACCGGTCATCGCGCTTCGCCCGCCAGAACTCGCGTTCCGAGGCCAGGGCGGCACGCTCACGCAACAGCGCGTGGTAGACGCCTTCGGGTGTTCCCGCCAGATACGCCGCCTCGATCCGCTCGTCCACCGCGGCGACGCGCTCGTCCGCCTCGTTGCAGGCCCTTGCAGCATCCTCCAGAGCATCGATGGCCGCGTGCCTGCGCGCCATTTCGTCGACCCGCATCGTCTTGCCGCGCAGTGCCGCCAACGTCTCGTCGAGCCGCTCGGGGGTCAGGTCGGTCGCGGGGTCGACCGGCAACAGTTCGGCCCGCTGATCGCGCAGGGCGCGCAGTTCATCGGCGCGTGCGACGGCGTCCGCGCGCTCGGCACGCAGTCGGTCCAGCTCGGCCTGCGCCTCGGGCGTGACCTGGTCGGTGCGGGCGTCCTCCGGCGCGGAGGGCTGCCCGGGTCGTGCCGATTCGCCGTCCGGATGTACGTTTCCGGGGGCGGGCGGGGATTCCGGGGCAGGGCGAGCGGTTTCGCCGCCTGCTGTCTCCGCGCCCGCGGTAGGCGGCTGCCCAGGCCGCTGGTTCGACTCGCCCCCGGTAGGCGGCTGCCCAGGCCGCGATCGGGGCGCACGCGAGTCGCCCTGCGTGGGGCCGGAACCGGGCGTGTCCGGTGCGGGCCGCGCGGGCGCTCCCCCCTCCTCGGGCGGCCGGATCGTTGTGACATGTACGCCGTTCTCGTCCACCGTGACGAGGCGGAAGTCGATGCGCACACCCTGATCGGTCAGTTGCCGCCTGGTCTCCGGCGCCAGCACCGGATCCGGCTCGGCCAGCGGAGATGCCACCACGACCCGCTGCCCGTCCGGCAGCACACCGACGCCCTCGGCGACCATCCGCGCGCCCTCGGCGGCCAGTACGTCGCGTGCCGCGAGGAGCCCGGCCTCGGTCCTGGCGTTGTTCTCCTCGGCGACCGCCTGGTGCAATCTGTTCAAGTCGGATCGGATGGCGCGGATCTCGGTGGTGAGATCGGCGACGCGTCGCTCGGCCGCGCGCAGATCGTCGAAGTACTGCACCATCTCCTCGCGCGGCACATGCTCGCGGTCGCGCAAGGCTTCCGCGCGCCCGATCTCCGCCTGCATCAGCGCGTCGACCGCACGCGAGATCTCGTGCGCCGTCATTCCCTCCGGACGCACACCGAGCAGCCGGGCGCGTTCGGCGATGCTTCGATCGAGCGCGGCGCGGGCGGCCGCGGCGTCGGCAATCCGCTGTTGCAGCTGGGGCAGCGCGTTGCGCAGTTCCGGCGTGACGGGTTGGTGCGAACGCGCCGGTCCGTCCTGCCGCCACCCATTCGGTTCGGGCTCACCGGGCTCGGGCCGCGCCGCGCTCGGCGGCTCATGCGGTGGATGCTGCGATCCGCCCGCACTATGCGGCTCGGGCGCGGTGTTCTGCTCCGCGTCCTCCGGCGGCCACACGCGGATGTCACCGGGCTCCGCGGTCGGGTTCTCCGCAGGGTTGGGAGTGTCCTCGCCGACTGTGGGTTCTGCCTCGGGAACGCGGGCGGCGCCGGACGATGGGCCTTCCGGTGGTCGCGACGGCGGTTCCTTCGGCCGCGGGGCGGTTCCGTCGTCGTCGGGTTGCGGCCGGTCCGGCGGGTCGGGTTCCGTTGTGGCATGAGGGCCTTCGGTGTGCGCCGGGCCCGAAGGTTCCGGCAAGCCCGCCATGTCCCGCAGCCAAGCGGCGCGCTCGGCGCCCATGCGGGCCTCCCACTCGGCCTGTTCGGCCTGCAGACGCGCCCAGCTGTCCTCCGGATCGCGGTCGGACAGACCGCGCAGCCACTCGGCGCGCTCGGCGTCCATCCTGGCTTCCCATTCGGCCTGTTCGACGCGCATCCGCTCGAACCAGTCGTCCGGGCTTCCCGGGCGGACCGGGGTGTCCGAATCGGCCCGTGCGGACCGCGACGAGGCGTCCGGACGGGCAGCGGACGATTCCGGCTCGGACACCTGGCGTTCGGGCTCGGACGTGCGGCGCGTGGCGGCGATATCACGCAGCTCCTGCACCCGCTCCCGCGCCACACGAGCCGCCATATCGGCGTTCTCCGCGCGCATGCGGGCGGCGAACTGCCGCATCTCGTCGACGATCGTCGCGTCCCGCGGCAACGGCTGCTCGGCCATCTCGTGCAGCCACGCCGCGTGCTCGGCCGCCATCCTGGCGTTCCACTCGGCCTGCTCGATCTGCATGCGATGGAACCAGTCCGATGGTTCCCCGGGCAGCTCTGGCCGCGACGGCCCGTCCTCGGGCGGCGGCGCGGGCGTCGGCGGCTCACCGGGTGGCTTCTGCGCTGCACCACCCGCATTCGCCTCAGGTCGGTCGGCGGTGCCGGACTGCTCCGCGGTGTGCCGCGGTTCGGGCGGCCACACCCGGACATCCCGGGGCTCGCCGCCCGTACGCGCTGGGGCCTCCGCCGCGTCGTCCCGTCCAGCGGTCGTGGACTCGGGCGGTTCGCCTGCCCCGGCCTCCGGTCGACCAGCCGAAGGCTCACCCGACTCCGCAGCCCCGGCCTCCCTACGGGCCGAAGGCTCGGACGCGTCCGTGACTTCCTGCTGCGTCGGAGTTGGCCGCGACTCCGGCGGCCACACGCGCACATCACCCCGCTGACCGTCCGAACGCGCCGGATCATCGGACGCGTCATCCTGGCGGCTGGCCGAAGCCTCCGGCCGCACACCGGATTCGGACTCCCGCCCGCCGGTCGCTGACTCGGGCGCCTGGTCCGGATGAACTGCCGGGGGTTCGTGCGGCGGAGTCTCGCGTCGGCCGGTCGCCGACTCCGGCGATTTCGCCGCATCCGGATCTGAGGTTTCCGGACGTCGGGTCCCGCCGGAACTCGGTGCGTCGGGGCGCGGTGGAAGTGCGGCAGGCTGCGGTCCATCGGGGGGCGGCAGTTCGGGACCGTCTGTCCGCGAAGCGGGCGGCAACCAGGCAGGATTCGGCGCGACGGGGTGCACGGCGTACGGAATGCCCGCGCGCCATCCGGTGAGCGGCGGGCGGTCTGCGTCCCAGTGGTAGCCGAGGCCGATGGCGTGCATGTTCGCCTCGCGCCAGCCCGCGCTTGGATTGGCGCGCAAGAACTCCGACTCGGCCAAGGCGTCTTGCAGTAGCACGAGGTCTTGCGGCAGCGGCTCGCCTGTCATGAGGCGATTCCACGCTTCGGCGATATCGGCGAGCCGGTCCATCGGCCGCCGCACGTACGCGCCGTTGGGGTCGGTGTAGTCGCGCACCCGATGCTCATCGACCATGAGGTGGTTCTTGATCTGCTGGAGCTGCTCGCGGGTGAGCACCGGGACGTCGTCGCGCATGTGTTCGGCGAGCACGGCCGCGATGGCGTCGGGATCGGTGCCGTAGTACAGCAGTTCGCGAATGTCCTCGATGGTGTCGCGCACCGCGTCCGCATCGTCGGAGGCGAAGCGGCCCGCCAGCCGCTCGGCCACCCGATCGATGGCATCCTGCATCTGCCACAGCTGGGCATCCACGTCGAGCAGCGGATTGACGCCGCGATCGCCCGTGACCAGCTCGTCGCGAACGATGTCGACCACGTCGCGCGCGGCCGCCTGCTGCTGGGCCTGCCGATGCGTCTGCAGCCCTTCGGCGATCCGGTCCAAGTCGGTGTCGTCGGCCAGGAACCGGTCGTATTCGCTGTCCGCCCATTCCTGCACGCGGCGCCAATTCGCGACGTCCGTATCCCATTCGCGCTGCAGAGATTCCGGGATCTCCACGCGATCGGCGGGGTCGCCGTGCTCGGCGGGATCCCATGGCCGATGCATCGGCTGGATATTGCGCTCCGGCGGCGCGAACCACTCGTAGTCGCGGAATACCGTGCCGAACGGCGGAATCTTCTGCAGCCACGGCCGCGCCTGCACCCACTCGCCGATCTCCGGATGACGCTGGATCCAGCCCTTCACCGCCGGGTGGTTCGGCACCAGCGCCGCCATCAGGAGCAGGCGCACGATGTTGTAAGAGTCGGCGCCCCAATGCTGCGCGAAAACGTCCGTGCCAGGCGGCACCTGCGAGGTGTCGTACTGCGCCGGAGCTTGCGGCATGTGCACCGGCAGCGAGCTTTCCGGGATCTGGCCCGCTGGTACATCATCGGTGGGCAGCGTGATGTCGTTGACGACGTCCTCCATCGCCCATCCGCTCACGCCGTCCGGCAGGTCCTTCGTCTTGTACTTCTTCGGCATGGTGCCGCCATCCCGGTTCGTCGTCCAGGTGGGGCGGGTCGGGTCGACCGGGTGCAGGTTTCCTTCGGCGTCGCGCCAGGCCGTCATGTGCAGCCGCCTGCCCTCGTGGAAGCCGCTGCTGAGATGCTCCACTTCCGGCGGTGCCAGGTCCGCCCTTCGTGCGTTGCCTTCGCGGTCGGCCAGCACCTGCCGGTATTCGACCGTCGTCTCCTCGCGCACGAATGCCTGGGCGACCGCGGCGTCGCGGCGCAGCGCGTCGGCGAGGGCGCGATCGTGATCCGCGCGTGGCGCCGCCGGGTCGCTGCGCGGACCGAACACGATGATCCGCGGCCGCTCGCCTTCCACGATGCCGACCCGGTCGGTCACCATCCGCCCCCCTTCGGCCTCGACGAGCCGCCGCCATACACCGGCGGCGCGCGCCATCTCGTCCTGCAAGCGGCCGATCCGGTTGTGCGCTTGGTTGACATCGTCCGCGGCATCGGCCAACCCGTCGATCTGGAGCAGCCGGGTGGGCAGTTCGTCCGCGCCCAGCGTGCCGTCGCGCAGTTCGTCCCGCACCCGCGCGCGCAGGTCGTCGATCGTGTCGCGCAGCCGGTCCTGGGCCAGCGCGGCCTCGTCGGGGTTGCCTGAATCGTCGACCACCCCGAGCCGGACGGCGAGGTCGTCGCGCATGCCACGCCGGGGCTTGATCCTCCGGAGCTCTTCGGCCCGCTCCCGCGCCATTCGGTCCAGATCGGCGGCCGCGTCGTCGGACGGCGGGCGGTGCCGGGCAACGCCCGCCTCCTCCAGCTCGGTGAGGCGCTGGTCCACCTGGCGGATCCGCTCGTCGAGGGTGGTGAACTCCTCGGTCGCGGCAACCAGTTTGCGCAGGGCCTCGGTGCGCCGTTCCCGCTCCTCGGCGGTCACCGGCTTGCGCACCTGCCGGTCGGCTTCTTCGAGACCGCCGCTCACCTCGACGACATCGGTTCGTGCGCTCGCGTGCAGCGCCTGGATCGCCTCGTCGCGGGAATCCGCGTCCCGGCGCACCCATTCGGTGGAATCGTCCACACCCAGGTTGGCCGCGCGTTCATTGGCCTTGGCACGGACGAACTCACGTTCCCGAACGAGGTCCTGGCGCTGCCGGAGCAACCCGTCGTATTCCTCGATCAGGCCGATTCGCGCCGCCAGTTCGCCCACCTCGGCGGCCGCGCGCTCGAATTCCGGCACCAGCATGCGGAGTTCCGCCACCAGGGCGTCATCACCCTCCGGCAGCAGCTTTCTGCTGGACAAGTCGGCGACGGCCGCTCGAATCCTTTCGGGAGCAAGGTCTTCCGGGTCAACGGAGGTCTGTAGTGCATCGACCAGTTCGCTGACTCGCGCGGCCAGCTCGTCGCGCTGGGCGACGGCATCCGCGTGGGCGCGAACCGCCTCCTCATGCGGCGAGCGTGGCTGCCCGCTGTCGGGTTCGCCGGGCCCGGGCGGCGGCGAGTCGCCGCCGGCATCCGGCGGGACCGCCATGTCATCGAAGTCGGTGCGCGGAGTCCCGGTTCCTCGGCGTGGTGTCCCGTACTGCTCCAGCGCACGCAGCAAGGCGGCATTGAGGACCTTCGCGGGCTCGGAAGCACTGTCCCCGTTGAGTTCTACGTCCGCGAATCCTTCGGGCAATGCCTCCGAGTTGTAGAGGGCGTCCATGGCGTCGAAACACAGCCTGGGCATCTGGCGCAGCCACGCGTCGTAGCCGTCGGGCGTCGGGTTCTCGTGCGTCGCCGTGTAACGCCGCACCAGGTCCGCGTCGACGCGGAAGCGGGTCAGCGGCGAGCCCGAGGTGTCCATGGCGTGGCCGACCTCGTGCACGATGATGCTGTAGACGGGCCTGCGGTTGTAGGCCGGATGGAACCGCCCGTCGTCGACATTGAGCGCGACAGCGCGGCGCAGCTTCGCCGGGTCCGTCGCGAGGGTCTCGTTGAGCACGATGGCTTCGGCATACGGCGGGCGACCGTCGGTCGGCCGGTGGATCGAGACGGTTTTCGCGAAGATTCCGTCCGCCAGCGGCTCGATCCGGACGCTGTCCAGGTGGATCCGCGGGAACCGGATGAGGCGTTCATCGATCGCCCTGGCGAATTCTCTGAGGGCGTCGACATCCACCCGGGGGTTGTCGAACCCGATGACCTGAAGCCCATGCCGCTGTTCCAGCGTGTGCTGGATCTCGGCGGCGTCCATGCGCGACCATTCATCGTCGAACACGGGCTGCTCGTCGGGCGCATCGAGCGCGTCGTTGTCGCGGTGTGGTTCGTCGTCGCCTGTCCGGGGCGGTTCCTGGACGCCGCCCGGGTCAGCGGTATCCGGCCGTGGAGCGATGCCGAGACCGTCCGGCGGCAAGCCCGCGGCCCGGCGCACCAGGTCGTAGATCAGCCGGGCGGGCTCGCTGGCGTTCGGGCCGCGCAGCACCACGTCACGGAATGCCTCGGGCACCGCCTCTTTCGGGTCGAGGACACCGTGTTCGTCGAAACTGTAGCCGCTGAGCTGACGCAACCACGCCTGGTAACCCTGGATCGTGGCCGGGTCGTGGTTCGCGGTGTAGTGCCGCAGCAACGCGTCGTCGACCACGTTGTGGACCGCGCGATCGCCCGCGTGATCCATCGCGTGCCCGTACTCGTGCACGAACACGCTGTAGATCGGCCGGTCGACGACGCTCGGGTCGAAGCGACCGCGATCCGCATTGCGCTGCAGGCGATCCCGGAACGCACCGGGGTCGGAAACATCCCGGTCGCTCAGCACGATCGAGTCGGTGTACGTCCGGCCGGTCGCCGGATCGATGGCCGAATATGCCCGTCCGGCGACCCAACCGCGCAGCGGGCCGATACCGACCCGGCGCAGATCGACATCCGGATGATCCGTGCGCATATCCACGACGGCCCTGGCGTATTCGCGCACCGCTTCGGGATCGAGTCCGGGCAGGTCGAATCCGAACGTCTCCAGACCTGTCAGCGCCGAGAGTCGTTCGCCGACCTGCCGCGGATCGAGTCGTGACCACTCGTCCTGGATCGGTGCGCCGGTCCGGTCCGGCGCATGGCCCGTGCCGTTGTCATCGACCGCCATTTCATCCGGCCGGTCCGGGCGTGTTTCCGCACCTGGGTTCTGCCGAGAACGGTCCGGCAAAACAGGCTTCTCGCCCGTTCTGGCCGACTCGGCACCGTCGTCATGGCGCGATCCGAACGACAACCGATCCGAGACCCGGCCCAGCAAACCGCGCGGCGCAGCACGCTCATTCAGGTCAGCCGAACCATCCTGCAGTAGTCGGCCGATCCGATCGGTGAGCCGTTCCGGGCTTCGGTCGGACAAACCCTGGAATTGCCGAGCCAGCACATCGGAGATCGAGCTGGAACCGCGCGGCGTCGGCACCCGCCACCCGCCGTTACCGTCGCTGAGGAGCCGGATGGGCAGGGACTCCCCACGCACCCTGACGTGTTCCGTCGTCCACCGCATGTCGTACCTTGGCGCGGGCCCGTCACCAGCCGGCAGCCGCACCGGCAGCCTCAGCTGGCGGGTGTACAACCGATGCGCTACCTCCGCGGGATGCGGCGGCCCGATAGTCGGGTCGGCCTGGACCGCTCGGTGGCCGATCGCGGTGAAATTGTCACGCAGCCTGCCCTCGGCACGCCACGCCTTCAGCGTCGGGCGGGCATCCCGCTGATCCGCCTTGGTATAGAACGCATCCCGGTCGAGCTGTCCGATCCATTCGTCGTAGCCGAGGTTGGTCAGGCCTTCCGCGCGGTAGCGCAGGTAGTGGGCGAGCATGTGCGCGACTGCGTCGTCCCGATTCGGGCGGCGGTGCGGTCCCTCGGCCTGCGGCGCGGTGATCTCCTCCGTCACGAGCTCGCCGTCGGGTCCGCGCGACACCTGCCGGTAGTCGAGCCAATGCGTGCGGTCCCACAGCACATCGCTGTACTCCGGCCGGGCCGCCGCCAGCTCGCGCAAGGCGTCCATGTGCCGCCCTTCGGTGGCCATGACAACCAGTCGGGGGGCTCTGCCCCATCCCTCCGGGCGCGGATAGGCCAGGACGTGATCGGTCAGCGGTTCACCGCCCGGTTCCAAGCGCAACTGCCCTTCGACGGCACGGCGAACGAGATCGGCGGCGTCGGACTCCGACAGTGGAGGCGTCGCATCGGCGGATTCGCGGATCGGGACGCTGTCTGAAACGTTCGGCTCCTCGGGGCGCGGGTTCGCCCACCGAAGGCCTTCGTTGTCGACGGAACGCGCGACATCGAAGGCGATCTCGGTCGCCTCCAAGCCGACCTTGTCGATATAGCGCCGAAGCGCCGCCTGCCCGGCCTCGTAGGCGACGCGTTCCGGCGGCGGTGCGTCGGCCGAACGCGCGGCGGCTCGGCTCGCCTTGCGATACGCCTTGTCGTAGGCATCGGCGTACGCGCGTTCCGCGGGACTGATCGGAACGAATCTGCCCGCCTCCCGCAGCATCCGGAAGGTCTCGATATCCAGCGCGTAATCCCGGCTGCGCTGGTTTCGCATCGCGGGGGTGTCACCGCGCGGAGCCCGCGGAGCATCCGACGGTGTGGCCGCGTCCGTGCCCGGCCTGATGCCATGGGCCCGGTCCCACTCCGCCCCATACCGCTGGGCATAGTCGAGGCCGTCGACGAGCGGGCCGAGATCGCTCAGGTGCGCGCGCACCGCGCGGACGCCGGCGCGGTGCGCCGCCGCGTCGAGCCAGTCCCCGGCGATGATGAACCGATTGCCGTAACGCCGCCTGCGGTAGATCTCGCTCGCCGTCTGCCTGGCCTGCTCATGCGCGGCCAGATACTCCCTCGCCAACGGATCCGCCAGCGACCCGATGGCACCGGTGGTATCCCGCAGCTGCCTGCTGAAGGCGAACCCAGCGGCCTGGGCCTCGGCCTGGCGGTCCAGCATCAGAGCCACGTATTCGTCGCGCGACAGCGTGAACCGCTCCAGCGGGTGGCCTTCGGTCACGCTCAGCTGATCGGCCAGTACCGCCGCGCGGACCAGAGCCACCGCTTGCTGACGGGCATTGTCCGCCAGGTCCAGCACCACGGTGTTCGTGACCGGGTCGTAGCCGGCGACCCGGCCCAGCTCGAACCGGCCGCCGTCGCTTCGCCGGGCGTGCGCCTCCGGCTCGGTGCTGTACCGGATGCGCACTCCGTGGCGCTCCAGCGCGTCGGCTGCCCAGCGACCGAAGTCGGTGGAGTCGAGCAGTTTCCGGGTCCGGACGAGTGCCTCGTCCGCTCGATCGGCGACCGCCCTCGAGTTGCTCGGCAGGTCCGCTTCGGATGGCGGCGCTGCGTCGTCCGGTCCGTCGGATCGCACCGGGTCCGGTCCGTCGGATCGCACCGGGTCCGTGCCGTCACGAGACACGAAGAGGACGCCGGATTCATCCAGGTGGATCCGGACCGGTCCGGTCGGCGCGGCGTCGGTCCGCACGGGCGTGTCGCGCTGAACGGCTGTGGAGATCGCGTCGATGATCCGGGTGCGCTCGGTTTCGGCCCGGGCATGCCGCTCGGCCAGATCGGCCAGCAACCGCACATCGACATCGGAGTTCCGGAAGACGACGAACTTGGAGCGATCCATCAGCAAGTCGAGCACGGCCCGCCGGTCCGGTCCGACGAGGTGGTCCGGAACGAGGAATGCGCCCTGTAGGCGCTGCACGAGTCGATCCCATTCGGCATCGATCCGGGTGATCTCCCGCACGAGGACCGCGTGCTCGCGCACCAATTGCTGTAGTGCACGAGCGGATTCCGGTGACGAAGGGACGTGCTCGTGAATGCCGTCCGGCGCGGTGCGATGCTGCTGGGCATCCCATTCCCGGCCCGCCACATCGCGGTGGCTGTGGCCGGCAGTTGGGAAGTCCGGCGAATCGAACAGCTCACTCGCCAGCAGGTCAGCCATACCGGCCGCGCGACCGATACGACGCAGCTGATCGGCATCGATGCCCGGATCTCGGTGACGGGCGGCGGCGACCGCCGCGTCATAGGCGTCCAGGTACGCCGATTCCAATGCCCTTCGATACGCCACTTCCGTTACGTCATGCAAGGGGCCGGGTGTCGGATCGTAGCCCGCCGCAAGCAATTCCCGGTTGAACTCGGCTTCGCGGCCCAGAGCGGCAGCCTCCGCCCGCAGATGCGCCGCGACATGATCCGCGCGATCCATCGCCCGGATCGCCGCCGGTGTCACCTCGACCCGACCGGCGAGCACCGCTTCGGCCAGCACCGCGGCACGCACCACCGCGGCGGCCTGAGCCAACTGGCTCCGGTCCCGAGTCCCGACGACAACATCCATTGTCCTGCCGTTGAACGAATCCGGCCGCACCGCGCCGTCGCCGGAGTCGCCGAACCGAACCGCCGCACCGGCCTCCCGCAATGCGGCCGCCGCCGCGCGGCCGACCTCGGTCTGGTCGAGCACCTGCCAGACCTGCGCCGCCTCCTCGTCCGGCGGCCTGCTCAGCCAGCCGTCCGGATCATGCTGCTGCTCGGGCGGTTCCACTGCCATGTCGTCGGAGTCCGACGGCCGGTCGTGCGGCACATCGCGATTCGATTCGCGCGGGTGGTCGGCGTCGCGTTCGGGCGCAACGGATTCCTCCGGTGGCGGCGAAGCCGTCCGCTCCGCCGGCTTGATCACCAGGTAGCCCTTGGCGAGGGCTTCCTCTTCCGTAAAGACCCCGGCGACGTCTTTGACCATCGGAATCGGGCTCTGTCCCTCGCCGTGGGTATCCATCAGCGCGAACAGCGATTCCGCGGTCGTCCCTGCGACGTCCAGGTCGCTGTCCGGACGGAACGGAAGGCCGGATTTCTCTGACACACCCGTCTGCCGACTGCCGAAGACCACCAGCGGAACGCCACTTTCGGCTACCGACCGCATGGCCGCGCGCAGCATCTCCGGCGTGACGCCGGGTCCCGGTTCGCCGAGTACGTCGACATTCGGAGGATTCGGTTGCGACGCCGCGTCCTCCGGCAGCGGTGCCGCGGTCGGCGGCTCATCCGGCTGCCGTTCCCGCCGATCCTCCGAATCGCCGACCCGGCGCTCGTCTCGGTCCCCGGTCCGGTCGCCGGACCACACGGCATCGGAACCGGCGGGATGCAACGGATTGCCCTGCGCGTCGTAGAGGATCACCGAGACGCGGCGCAGTTCCTTCGGCACGTGCGGCGGGAAGCCCTCGCGGACACCGGCGCCGGGATCGGACACCTCCACGAAGAGCTCGCCGGTCTGCGGATGCCGCCGCACCGTCAGCACATAGGCGTGCGCGCCGACGCCGTGCTCATCGGTGGGGCCCGCGTATTCGTCCACGACCAGGGCGCGTGCGCCCTCCTCGTTCCGCGCCAGCAGCGCGTCGGCGATCGGCTGGTGCCGCGGTTGGCCGGGCTTCGCCTCCGGGACGTCGCGCAACGGAGCTCCCGCCGCGTCCTCCACTTCGCTCCGCGACATACCCGCAGGACCCACCGGCTCCTCAGGCACCCGGATCACGTCGCTGCCGGTGCCCTGCTGGATCTCGTCGAGCGCCAACCTGGCGCATTCGCCCCGGTTTTCCGGACGGACCTGCGGCGCACCGGGTTCGGCCGTTGCGGTCGGTTCCGCGCGGGTGGCGCTGTTCGTGTCGCCGCCCGGGTCGGCCCGCGACCCGCCCCGCGACGGCTGGCCGCTGCTGGAGTCCACCGCGGGCAGCGGCGGGGCGACCAGCAGACTTTCCGGCGGAATCGAAACATCCGGGTCCGGGTCGACACGGGTTTCGGGGACATCGACGGCGTCTGTGCGGGCACGGGCTTCCGCCGTGTCCGCCGACCGCGTCCGGGGCGCCTCGGAGTCGGCCAGCCGGGCCTGTGCCGCCCCTTCGCGGGCAGCGGATCCGGCGGCCCGTTCCGCGGCGCCCGCGCGGCTCTCCGGCACCCCTGACGGCCTGCGCGCCGGATCGCTTGCCCCGGTCTGGGTGCGCGGCTCGCCAGCTCCTGTCTGCGTGCGCGGTTCGCTCGTCGTGGGTGCGTTCGTGCGGGTATCGGAAGTCGTGTGCGTCGGGGTGGCGTTGTTCGATGGTCCGGCCGTGGTAGCCGTTGGTCCAGTGGAGTGCGTGGGCGCCGAAGGCGGCGCGGCCGTTGCCGGTCCCTGCGAGGCGAGCGGAGCGGCGACCGTACCGTCGGTCCGGGGCACAGTACCGTCGATACCGATGCCGTTGACACCGCGGGTCGCGGTTGCCTCGGGATTGTGCGCCGCTGTTGTCTCCGGGTTGCGCGTGGAGGCGATGGTGTCCTGCTGTGGCGCAGCAGTATTGGTGTCTTTCGGCGCGCTCGGCTGGTTTGCGCCTCTATCGGGGTCAGCCGCGGGACTCGCCGTGTTGTCGGAACCCGCCGGTTCCGCTCGACCCACCGAATCGTCGGCGCCGCGCGCGTGCGTGTCGCCCGAGGACGGACGATCAGTCGCTACTTGGTCGTCGGAACGAGCACCGCCCGCGTCATCCGGCGAACGGGTGGCGGTCTCGTCGCCCGCTCCGCGTCCATGCGCTGCGCTGTCACCTGCCTGCCCGTTGGTGTCCCCGTCAGCGGCGCGACCGTTCGTGGCGCCGTCACCCGCCGCGTCGCTATCCGCGGCATTGCGATCGGCAACGGAATCGTCCCCGGCTACACGCCCATTCGCGTCGTCCGCCCCGCGGCCATCGGTCGTCTCGTCCCCAGCCCGGCGCCCACTCGCGTCGTCCGCCCCGGGGCCATTGGCCGTCGCATCGCCCGCCCCGCGCCCGTCGGCCGTCGCGTCCCCAGCCCCGCGCCCATTCGCCGTCGCATCACTAACCCCGCGGCCAGCCGCATCACCAGCTCCGTGCCCGTTCGCCGGATCGCCTGCACCAGGGGCGATTCCATTACCGGACGCGGGCGTCATCGCACCGTCGTTACCGAAACCCGAACCATCAGGCCGAAATCCGATACGTGGCTCCGGAATGGGGCTGTTGCCGCCGGAAGGCGTATACCACTCCGGATGCCGGGAGCGGTAGAACATATCCGCCTGCGCGCGGCTCGCTCCGGACATCGCGCCATTGGACACGCCCGCCGTGATCATCCGCGGGTCGAACTCCGTGTTCTTCGCGTTCGCTACCGCCGCATCCCAGCCGTCCTGCGCCCAGTCGATGCCGAACTGGGTGACCACGCTGGCGCCGAATCCCGCGACCGCGCCCACCCCGCCCGCGGAAGCACCGGTGATCGCGCCACGCAACCAAGGTCGCATCTCCTGGCCGAGCTTGTTGCCGAGCCAGTCACCGAACGGGCTGGCCGCACCCGCGCCTGCCGCCGAGCTCACCGTGGTGACCGCGACCTGCTCCCAGTTGATCGCGTCCCGATGCCCCGCGTTCACCTGGTAGGCCTGGATGCCCAGGTCCTGCATGGTGCCGATGAGTGTGTCGAGGGCAAGGTGGCGCACCAGGAAGGTGGCGAGCTTCTCGCCGAGGAATCGCGAGGTCCACTGGATGATCTTGTTCATCACGCGCTGGGCCAGCAGCCGGATCCCGATGCGCGTGAAGCCGATCGCGGCCGCCTCCACCGCGGGCGCGGTCGGCGGGAAGATCCAGGCCGCGGCGATCTCCGCCGCGAGCAACGCCAGCGACGAAATCATCATCAGCTGCGCGTATTCGATCTCGGTTCCGACCTGATTGGCGCCCTCGCCGACGTTGTCGAACACCTCGGCCAGCTTTGCCAGCGACTGATCGCCGCTGCGCAGTTGGTCGAACAGCTTCATGGCCTCGTCGCTGCCCCGGCCGTCCGGATACGCCGCCAGCGTGGCGCTCTTGGCGGCGTCGATGTCGGCCAGGATGTCGCGCAGACCGTCCGCGGCGGTACGCCAGTCGCCGGCGAGCGCCCACATGCCGTCAGGGTCACCGGCGGGCCAGTCGGAGCCGGCCACCCATTCCAGCCACCGCAGATATCCGGGCAGCTCAGCCATGCGCGATTACCTCAGATCACCAGCTGGAATCGGTGACTCCGCGGTCCGTGGTCCCGTCGTGGTCGTAGGCCTCCACATTGCTGAATCGCATGCTGCCGTCGTCCGGACCGGCGGCATGCACCTGCCGCTCGGCCGCTCCCGGCGGCGCCGTGGACGCTCTGGGCGGTTGCGGGACCTGACTTGCGAAGTCGGGCATGTCCTCGATGAGATCCGACAACTTCGGCAGCCGCGCCCGTCGATCGTGCAGCGGCGCCAGCAATTGCTGTCCCTTGTGGGCGACGTCCACGGCCGCCGCCTGCGCAGCCTCGGTGATCGCCTTGGCGATCTCCGCATAACTCAGATCTTCGATGCCGGGCCCGAACCGCGTCTCGATGACCGTACCGTCGGCGTTCACGAACACCGTCACCCGTTTTCCGCGCGCCGAAGCGCTGCCGACCAGCTGGGCGCGCTCCTGCTGCACCTTGGCGACGGTGCGCAGCTGCTCCTGGACTTCCTCCAGCAGCGCGGCCATCTCGGACTTGGCGAGTTCGTTCGTCATCGTCGGTGTCGCGGGATCAGCGGCGGAAACCGTCGGCGTTGCGGCGGTCCTGACGCTCGAGGTAGTCGGCGGTGCGCGTCTGGTTGGTGGAGAAGTTGCCGAACGTGGAAGCCATGTTCGCCGAGTTCGTCGTCAGATTCTTGCGCGAGGCGGAATAGCCGTCGTTGCCGTTGGGCCCGTTGACGAACTGGTCGCCCATCTTGTCGTTGCCCCACGGCGCTCCGCGACCGGCCAGCGAGGTCTGCAAGGTGGACAGCACGGAGTTGATGCGGTCGCGAACGTGGCTGGTCTTCTGCGCCGCCTGCCGCAGCAGGTCGGGGTCGAGTTCGATCCTCTCCGCCATTGCGTCGTCCTCCTGCGCTCGCGCGGGGCGGACCCGCCCGCTCATTCGGTTGGTGTGTTCGACGATGACAGTCGAGGGCAACTCACCCGTAGCCCGGACGTGAACGGAAAGTGCCCGCGCAGTTACATGCGACTTCGACGTACACCTATCGATGGGCACGTCGAATTGCGGTATGTCCGTGTGGGTTTGGCGAGGCGGGCCACCTGGGCCGATTCGCAAGCCCCGATCAGCAGTTCACATCTCCACCAGCAGAGTGACCGGGCCATCGTTCACCAGATCGATGTGCATATGCGCACCGAACCGCCCGGTGGCCACAGTGGCGCCCAGCTCACGCAGCGCCCGCGCGAAAGCTTCGACGAGCGGTTCGGCGACGGCGCCGGGCGCGGCCGCCGACCAGGACGGGCGCCTGCCCTTGGTGGTGTCGGCGTACAGCGTGAACTGACTGACCACCAGAATCGGGGCCAGCAGATCCGCGGCCGATCGCTCCCCGTCGAGGATGCGCAACCGCCATACCTTGTCGGCCAACGCCTTCGCGGTGGCTTCGGTGTCGGAATGCGTCACGCCGACCAGGGCGACCAAGCCGTGCGGAACACCGCAGGCCACCGGATCGATGCGACCGACGACCTGGTCGTCGACGGTCACCCGCGCCGAACTCACACGCTGCAGAAGGGCTCGCACAAGGCTCGATCATGCCGCCACGCCCAGCCGGGACGAGCATCTGGGTGGCGACCCGCCGTCCTGCCTGATCGGCCTGGCCGGATACAGGTGCGCGCGGGCGGCAACCATGACAAACTCGGTGCCCAGAAGGATGCGTGCGCGGGTGCCGCGCGGTGGCGGAGGATCATGCTGGAAACGAGGAGCGCGATGGATCTGGACGCGTTGGAGCGCCAGATCGCGGCGGATCGGTATGCGGCACTCGACCGTTCGGTCGATTCCGAGCTGCGTCTGGCGACTTCTCTCGGCGAACTCGCCAAGGGTCTGATCGCCACGAAGACCAACGGGTCGGTGCGCGACCGGACCAGGGAGGCGCTGGCGCCCGCCGAAGAAGCGGTGGCGATCCGCCTGCGCCTGCTGTCCCGGGGCCAGGTGCTGACCGCGCGCTTGGCCGGGGAGCTGAACGATGCGCTGCGCTCCTTCGAGCAGGCGGCGCGGCACAGTGGCCGCCGGGAACTCGCGACCACGACGATCCGCCGCGCCTGCGATGTCTATCGTCAAGTGGCGCAAGCACATCCAGAAGTCGCGGGTCCATGTGCGGACGGATTGTCCAAGTGCGGCGTATGGCTGGGCCGGCTGGACCAGGACGCCGCGGTGGCGGCCACCGAGGAGGCGGCCCGCATTCGCGCCGGCCTGGCCGCGGCGAACCCCGAACTGTCCGGCAAGTACCTGGCCAGCCTGAGCACGCTGCTGCGGACGCTCATGATCGGTCGTTCGCGCAAGCAGGCCATCGCCATGTATCGCGAACGGTACGCCGCGCTCACCTCGACCAGCATGTCGATCCGATTGCGCGCGTGCGGCATCCAGGACCTCGATCTCACCCCCAAGTCGCACCGGGCGCTGGTCGAACTGAACTGCCGCACCCTGGAGCAGGCCGGGAGGCTGACCCAGCAGCAGATCATGTTCAAGTCCTCCGGCGATCTGTCCACCGTCGAGGAGATCAACTGGAAGCTGGCCCTGGTCGGCCTGCGACCGCTCGCACCCGGTGCGGAGCCGGATCAGCCGGCGATGCCGGTGCAGATCGGCGCGACCTTCGGCGCGCTGAGTGTCTACTGCCCGGAGCGGGATGCCATCTCCCAGGTGCGCGCGGCGATCATCGCGGCATATGCCATCGATGACGCTTACCCCCTCGACCGCGAGAGTTACCTCGGCACGCACGAGTCGAAGTGGAAGATCCGCGAACCCGAGCTGAACACCTCGGCCACCCTCGGCGACGACATCGTGCTGATCGATCAGCCCTACGGCGGCTGGGTGACGGTAATGAGCCTGAACTGGGAGCTCACACCGGTTGCGAAACACCCACTGGCCCTGCGCCTCTCGCAGGACTGGCCGGTGGCGGCGATCACGGTCACCGAGAACGTGGCCTACGAGCTGTGCTGGTACGAGCACGGCGCGGCCACCCAGTACGCCGCGCTCGGCCGGCCGGCCGGCCAGGCTCCTCTCGACAAGCCGCTCGCGCCCCTGGACTTCGAGACGCTGGCCCTCTACAACCCCGACCGGGCGACCGAGAGCAAACTGCGCGCGGCCTTCGGCAATACGAAGGTGTTCGCCAACCTCACTTATCTGCCCGACAGCGGCCTGCGCCAAATCAGTGTGGACACCCCGCTGTCCGAGCACGGTGACCGCGTGCTGTTCTTCCGCACAACACCCTGAGCGCCCCGCCAGCAAGACTCCGGTCCGGCTGACCGGCGCGAAACAGCGCGCCGGTTGGATCGGCGGTGAACAAAATGCCGGAGGTCTGGACTCCAGTTCTGCGCAGGTCATTTGACCAGGTATTACGTACGCCGACGTGAATACGGTTCTCGGCGCAGCAGGATACCAATTACCGAAACTAACGGTAACCCCTAAGCACGTAAAATTCTCGCGAACTAATTGAACGGAACGTTTATCCCGTTCCATGGAGTGCTCTACTGAGACAGCCCCCAATGGTGAGACGGATCACAGCACTGATGTCCCATCACCAGCCGGGCACCTGGAGAAAAAGTCAGACGAAGTTACCCGAGGCCCCCCATGGACCAAATGGCGTTGGCGGATACCCCGACCGCCCGATGCGCCTACTATCGACACACTTGCGACCTGCCCGCCGGAGTCCATCCGGAGATCGGCCGAATCACCGTCCGCGCCGGACTTGTCGGCGCGATCACGATGCCCGCCGCGCTGGGGCAAAAGGTCCGCGATGATCTCACCCACCGCCGAATCGGCCTGGGTCCGATCATCTGTCACGAACGATCCGAACGATGGACCTTCCTGACCCGCCCAGACCTATCCTACGACGTTCGGCTGTTCGCCGAGCTGTTCCGCCTCAACGTCTCGATCGTGCCGTGCGGCGGCGAGATCGCACTGCCATCCCCCGATGACGCCAGCGTGCGGTATCGGCACTGGATCGTGGCCCCGCGCAGCGATTTCCGCCCCTCCGGCTCGTCCGTCGTCGATGCCGTCCGGTCCTGCGTGAGAGCGGGGAAGCGATGACGACCGGCGCCCTGCCCGCGAAGCATCAGGTGCTGCAAGCATGCCGAGGTGAGCTCCAGGAAGGCAATCAGCTGCTGCGCTGTGCACACCAGCTCACCACGTTGCACGAGCGCAGGCTCAGCGCGGAATGCGACTCGTTGGACGAGATCGATGCGTTGCGCGCGAGCCTGGTTCGCGATATCGACCGCTGGATCACCGTGCAGTTGCCGCCCGCGCACGGCGCTGCGCATGTGCACACCGAGACCATGGGCTCCGTGATCGACCGCATGGCCCAGTTCACCGCGCACGCCTATGCTGCGCTGGCCAGCGCCTCGGAATGGGATCTCTGGGATGCCTGGCAGCGCTTGGCCGAACTGGCCGTCGGCTACGACGACCTGGCCGCCGAGGTCTGCGCGGGCGTCCGCCGACTACCGGGCGCCTCCTAGGGTCCGCAGCGGTGTCCCATCAATAGGGTGGGACACCGAGGCCGACCACAGTCACATCGCCGGCAGCCTACGTCGGTCGGCTGCCGCATCAATCCGAGCGATCTCGGCGCTCGGCTCACCCCGGTGCACCATCGGCCGAGTCGCTACCTACGCATACGAAATACGCACCCCACAGCGGTTCCCGACGCTGCGGGCGGACCCACACGCAGCGTGTATCGAATCGAACTGGGTGGTCCCCCAACCGAATTCGAGTAGCGATCTACTCACGTGCCCCGTACCCGGCCGGCCATACGCTGACGGCATCGTTCAGGACAGTTCGGCACGAAGGAGGGACACATCCCGCACCGGCACCGCCGCGGGCATATCGCTTCGGCCAGACGCACAGGACGCGGGTGCAAGGAACGACGTCACCGATCCAGCGCGAGCTGGGTATCGCCTGGTGATCCGCGGTCGGCGCATGGTGCCGATACCGCGCACCCGGCGAGATCGACCAGGATGCCTGGCGTCGGTGCGGCTCGGATCCTCGCCGCGCAGCGTCACCGAATCGGGACATCCGACCGGCGACCGCCAGGTGCTACTCGGGACGCAGGGTCAGGATCCGCGGCCCGTCCTCGGTGACGGCGACGGTGTGCTCCCAATGTGCAGCACGACTGCCGTCGACGGTGACCACGGTCCAGTCGTCGTCCAGCACCTTGGTCTGAGTGGTGCCGAGCGTCAGCATCGGCTCGATCGCGAGAACCGACCCCACCACCAGCTTCGGGCCCTTGCCCGGTTCGCCTTCGTTGGCGAGGAAGGGATCGAGGTGCATTTCCCGGCCGATGGCGTGCCCACCGTAACCGTCGACGATGCCGTAGGCGCGCCCGTGTTCCTTCTCGGCTGCCCGGGTGCCCAGTTCGATGGCATGCGAGACGTCGGTGAGCCGGTAACCGGGCAGCATCGCCGCGATACCGGCCTCCATCGACAGCTTGGTCGCCTCGCTGAGCAACCGGTCGGCCTCGATGATCGTGCCGACGCCGAAGGTCCAGGCCGAATCACCGTGCCAGCCGTCGAGAATCGCCCCGCAGTCGATGGACACCAGGTCGCCCTCGGCGAGAATCTCCTCGCCGGTCGGAATCCCGTGCACCACACGGTCGTTCACCGACGCGCAGATGGACGCGGGAAACCCGTGGTAGCCCTTGAACGACGGTACCGCGCCCGCGTCCCGGATCACCTGCTCGGCGACCTCGTCCAGTTCCAGGGTGGACACCCCGGGCTTGGCGGCCGCGCGCACGGCGACCAAGGCCTGACCGACGATCGCGCCAGCGGCCGCCATGGCATCCAGTTCACCAGCCGTCCGGAATGGCACGACCTTCTTCTTGCGGTGGAAGACCATGCGGCCTCAGTGGCCGAGCGCGCGCAGTGCGCGCGTGTTGACGTCGTCGACCTCGCCGACGCCGTCCACCGAGACGACCAGGCCGTCGTAGTGCTGCAACAGCGGCTCGGTCTCCTCGCGGTACACCCGCAGCCGGTTGCGGATCACGTCTTCGTTGTCGTCGGCACGGCCGCGGGCCAGCATCCGCTCGACCACCGTGTCCTCCGCAACGACGAAGCACAGCACCGCGTCGAGCTTGGTGTCCATGTCCTTGAGGATCTTCTCCAGCGCGTCGGCCTGGTCCACCGTGCGCGGGTAGCCGTCGAGCACGAAACCGTTCGCGGCATCGGGCTCGTTGACCCGGGCTTCGACCATTCGGTTGGTCACGTCGCTGGGCACCAGGTCGCCCGCGTCCATGTACTTCTGTGCTTCGCGACCCAGCGGCGTCTGCTGGCTGATATTCGCGCGGAACAGGTCCCCGGTGGAGATGTGCGGAACGCCCAGCTTCTCCGACAGCAGGACAGCCTGGGTGCCTTTACCGGCGCCCGGCGGACCGAGCAGTACAACTCTCACTTGAGGAACCCTTCGTAATTTCGATTCATCAGCTGGCTCTCGATCTGCTTCACGGTGTCCAGACCGACGCTCACCATGATCAGCACCGCGGTACCGCCGAACGGGAGGTTCTGGACGCCACCGGAAGCACCGATATCGAGGAACACGTTCGGCAGCACAGCCACCAGACCGAGATAGATCGAGCCGGGGAGCGTGATACGGCTCAGAACGAAGTTGAGATAGTCGGCCGTCGGCTTGCCGGGGCGATAGCCCGGAATGAAGCCGCCGAACTTCTTCATCTCGTCGGCGCGCTCCTCCGGATTGAAGGTGATCGCGACGTAGAAGTAGGTGAAGAACACGATCAGACCGAAGTAGATCGCGATGTAGATCGGGTTGCTCGGATTCACCAGGTATTTCTGGATGATGTCCTGCCACCAGCTCGGATCCGGATTGTTCTGCGACGAGGTCAGCTGCGCCACCAAGTTGGGCAGATACAGCAGCGACGAGGCGAAGATGACCGGGATGACGCCCGCCTGGTTCACCTTCAACGGCAGGTAGGTCGAGGAGCCGCCGTACATCTTCCGGCCGACCACGCGCTTGGCGTACTGGACCGGAATCCTGCGCTGACCCTGCTCGACGAAGATCACGGCGGTGACGATCGCCAGCGCGGCGACACACACCAGGGCGAATACCAGGCCGCCTCGGCTGTCCAGGATGGCCTTGCCCTCGGTCGGGATGCGGGCGGCGATACCGGCGAAGATCAGCAGCGACATGCCGTTGCCGATACCGCGCTCGGTGATCTGCTCGCCGAACCACATCACCAGCGCCGCGCCCGCGGTCATCACGAGCACGATGATGATCATGCCGAAGATGCTGGTGTCGGCGAGGATGTCTTCTTGGCAGCCCTGCAACAGCTGGCCGCGGGCCGCCAGCGCGACCAGACCCGTGGCCTGCAGGATCGCCAGCGCGATCGACAGGTACCGGGTGTACTGCGTCATCTTGGTCTGGCCTGCTTGGCCTTCCTTGCGCAGTTCCTCGAACCGCGGGATGACGACGGTGAGCAGCTGGATGATGATGCTCGCGGTGATGTAGGGCATGATGCCGATCGCGAAGACCGACAGCTGCAGCAGCGCACCACCGGAGAACAGGTTGATCAGCTGGTAGATGCCTGCGTTCTCACCACCGGAGACCAGGTCGACACATTTCTGGACCGCCTGATAGTCGACGCCGGGGGAGGGCAGCGCGGCACCTACGCGGTACAACGCGACCAACCCCAGCGTGAAGAGAATCTTCCGCCGTAAGTCCGGAGTCCGGAAGGCCGATACGAAGGCGGAAAGCACTGATCCTCCTGGCGCGAACGACATGGTCATGACATGGGTTGTTCAGCGATTTGTGTCCCTGCTAAGCACAGAAGGGACGCCGAAACCCATGACGAGGCTTGGCAGACAACAATTGAACTCTAACAGTGGCACCGGACGAGCCTTCACTCGTCCGGTGCCACTACTTGCAGAGTACCGTCAGCCCAGCTCGGTGACGGTGCCACCGGCGGCGGTGATCTTCTCCTTCGCCGCGCCGGTGACCTTGTCGACGGTGACCTGGACCGCGACGCCGATCTCGCCGTCGCCGAGGACCTTGACCAGCCGGTTCTTGCGAACCGCGCCGGCGGCCACGAGCTCGGCCTTGCCGACCTCGCCACCCTCGGGGAACAGCTTGGCGATGGCGCCGACGTTCACGACCTGGTATTCCGTGCGGAACGGGTTCGTGAAGCCCTTGAGCTTGGGCAGCCGCATGTGAATCGGCATCTGCCCACCCTCGAAGGCGGCGGGCACGTTCTTGCGCGCCTTGGTGCCCTTGGTACCGCGGCCCGCGGTCTTGCCCTTGGAGGCCTCACCGCGACCCACGCGGATCTTCTCGGTCTTGGCGCCGGGAGCAGGACGCAGGTGATGCAACTTGATGGTCATGTCAGACCTCCTCAACGGTCACGAGGTGGCGCACGACGTTGATCAGCCCGCGGTTCTGGGCGTTGTCCTCGCGGACCACGGTCTTGCGAATGCCGCGCAGACCGAGCGTCCGCAGACTCTCCCGCTGATTCTTCTTGGCGCCGATCGAACTCTTGATCTGGGTCACCTTGAGATCTGCCATTACTTGACACCTCCGGCAGCCTGAGCGCGCGCACGCAGCATGCCCGCCGGAGCGACGTCCTCGAGCGGCAGGCCACGACGGGCCGCGACCTCTTCCGGACGCTGCAGCAGCTTGAGGGCCGTAACCGTCGCGTGCACGACGTTGATGGCGTTGTCGCTACCGAGCGACTTCGCCAGAATGTCATGGATACCGGCGCATTCCAGCACGGCACGAGCCGCGCCACCGGCGATCACACCGGTACCAGGCGAGGCCGGACGCAGCATGACCACACCGGCCGCCGCCTCACCCTGAACCGGGTGGGTGATGGTGGAGCCGATCATCGGGACGCGGAAGAAGTTCTTGCGAGCCTCCTCGACACCCTTCTGGATGGCCGCGGGAACTTCCTTGGCCTTGCCGTAGCCGACGCCGACCAGACCGTTGCCGTCACCGACGATCACCAGGGCGGTGAAGCTGAAGCGCCGACCACCCTTCACGACCTTGGAGACGCGGTTGATCGCGACGACCCGCTCGAGCTGGTTCTTCTCGGCGGCACTCTCGCGACGGTCGCCGCCACCACGACGGTCGCCGCCACCGCGACGATCGCCGCGGCCGCCCTCGGGGGCGCTGCCATTCTGTCCGGCGGGTCCGCTTCCGCCGTCACGCCTCTGACGTCCCGGCATCAGACGTTCCTTCCGTTCTTGTTGGTCACGATCATCAGAATTTCAACCCACCTTCGCGAGCGGCGTCGGCCAGTGCGGCGATCCGGCCGTGGTAGTCGTGGCCACCACGGTCGAACACGACGGCCTCGACACCGGCGGCCTTGGCACGGGCGGCGAGCAGCTCGCCGACCTTCTTGCTCTTGGCCGACTTGTCGCCGTCCACCGCGCGCACATCGGCCTCGATGGTCGAGGCGGCGGCGACGGTCTTGCCGACCGAGTCGTCGACCAGCTGGGCGTGCAGGTGCCGCGAGGAGCGGTTGACCACCAGGCGCGGACGCTCGGTGGTTCCGGCGACCTTCTTGCGCAGGCGGAAGTGACGGCGCGTCTTGGACAGACGGCGCTGAGTCGACACGTCCTTGCCCACGGGGATGCGCTTGGCCTTCTGGTTTTCGGTTTGCGCCATGATCACTTACCCGTCTTTCCGACCTTGCGGCGAACGACCTCGCCGGCGTAGCGGATGCCCTTGCCCTTGTACGGGTCGGGCTTGCGCAGGCCGTGGATGACCGCCGAAATCTGGCCGACCTTCTGCTTGTCGATTCCGGACACGGAGAACTTGGTGGGCGATTCCACCGCGAAGGTGATGCCCTCGGGCGCCTCGATCGGCACCGGGTGGCTGTAGCCAAGGGCGAACTCGAGGTTCTGGCCCTTCAGCGCGACGCGGTAACCGACGCCGAAGATTTCCATCTTCTTCTCGTAGCCCTGGGTCACACCGACGATCATGTTCGACACGAGGGTGCGGGTCAGGCCGTGCAGCGCGCGGCTGCGGCGCTCGTCGTCGGGACGGCCGACCTGGAGCTGGCCGTCTTCCTTGGCGACCGTGATCGGCTCGGCGACGGTCAGCGACAGGGTGCCCTTGGGCCCCTTCACCGACACGTCCTGGCCGTCGATGGCGACATCGACGCCGGCCGGGATGGCGATGGGCTTCTTACCAATACGCGACATTAGTCCTGACCTCCCTTACCAGACGTAAGCGAGGACTTCGCCGCCCACGCCCTGCTTGGCCGCCTGCTTGTCGGTCAGCAGGCCGGAGGACGTGGAGATGATCGCCACGCCGAGGCCGCCGAGCACCTTGGGCAGGTTGGTGGATTTCGCGTACACGCGCAGACCGGGCTTGGAGACACGGCGCACACCGGCGAGGCTGCGCTCCCGGCTCGGGCCGTACTTGAGGTCGACGATGAGCGTCTTGCCCACGGCCGCGTCCTCGGTCCGGTAGTCGGCGATGTAGCCCTCGCGCTTGAGGATCTCGGCGATGTTCGCCTTGAGCTTCGAGTGCGGAGCCTTCACCTGATCGTGGTACGCCGAGTTGGCGTTGCGCAGACGTGTCAGAAAGTCTGCGATCGGATCAGTCATGGTCATGGTTCGACCTAGACACCTTTCTCGCCGCGGTTCCCATACAGCGCTCACATGCGTATCCGCAGGTCAGCGGTGGGCCTACGACAATTCGGATGGTCCGGCCTGCACTTGCCGACCGGATAAGGTATGTATCGCCCGAGCGCACGCATGCGGACATGGAGGTGCCCAGGCAACCGCTCTAGTGTAGGCAAGGGCGTCACCAGGACAAAATCGGGGTCCGTCGGCGGCCGCCTTCTTGTGCATCAGGTGACCAGCAGAAACAGCCTGTGATCGGCATAACATGTCACCATGCCGAGCCCAGGCATCCAACGACCCGACCTCCCCGAGACCATGACGTGGGAGGATCTCGAGCAACTGCCCGAGGAGATAGCCGAGCAGATCGAGCTATGGGATGGGCGGGTCGTGTGGCGAGAGCGCGGACCGGCCGAGCACCAGGAATTCACCAACCTCCTGTGGAGCGGGTTGCGCCGATGCCTGCGCGAAGCGGTGGTCACGGATCCACAGCAGTGCTGGAAGGTCCACACTCGAACGGTCTTCTTCGACGCTTCGGAAAAGTCCGACTTCGTGACGCCGACGTCCTGATGCCGCAACTCCCGAGGCCCCTACCAGGACGTTCGCGCCGACGATGTGCTACTGGTCTGCGAGGTGTTGTCACCGAACCCGCACACCGACCTGGAGGCCAAGAAAGCGCGCTACGCGAAGGCGGGCATCACCTGGTACTGGGAAGTGACGCTCGAGCGCGAGAAGAGCGCCATCGAAATGGTCCGCGCGTTCGCATTGGAAACCACCCACGGCGAGCTTCCGCAGGGAGCGCGCCCGCTTTACCCAACCAACTACCTACTCATCAGCGAGTGGTCGCCGAAGGATTCCGACGCCATCACCACCGACTTCCCGTTCGCGATCCACATCCCATGGTCGGAGTTGGAGTTCTGAGTCGGCGAAGGCAGCAGCATCGATAACCACGAGCTCCGCCAGAGTCCTTCTTGTTGGCGGTACCAACTACGCCCTCACGCGGGACTTTGCATGTCGGCCGCCAACATGTCGTCAACGACATACAGACTGCCTCGACCCCCTGCTCATGCAGGACGGTGGCCGCGGCGGCGGTGAGCCGTTCCCGCTTGCCCGGTTCTCGCGCAGTTGAGTGAGTCGCATGACTAATGCCTAGACAAGTCGCCGCGGCCTTGCTAACTTCCTAAATAAGTCAGTCAACTAACTAATTCTGAGGAGTAGCGGTGATCGTGGTAACTGGCGCGACCGGAAACGTCGGCGGCGAGCTGGTCCGGATTCTCACGGCTGCCGGCGAGGAGGTAGCCGCGGTGTCCCGCCGACTCGGGCCACTGCCGGACGGTGTGGCGCACCGGGCGGCCGATCTCGGTGACCTGGACGGCCTGCGGGACGCGTTCGACGGAGCCGACGCACTGTTCCTGCTCGTCGCCGGCGACGACCCGGATGCGATCCTTGGCATCGCCAAGGAGAAGGGGGTCCAGCGGGTTGTGCTGATGTCGTCCCAGGGCGTCGGTACACGACCAGCGGCGTACGGACACGCAGCGATGTTCGAGGTCGCGGTGCGTGGCAGCGGGCTGGACTGGACGATCCTGCGCTCCGGCGGCCTCGACTCCAACGCGTTCGCGTGGGTCGAGTCCATACGCGCCACCCGCACTGCCGCAGCACCGTTCGGCAGCGTCGGGCTGCCGAACGTCGACCCAGCCGACGTTGCGGCGGTCGCCGCAGTGACGCTGCGCGAGGACGGACACGTCGGCCGGACATACGAGCTGACCGGCCCGGAGCTGGTAACCCCGCGTGACCGGGCCGCAGCCATCGGCGCCGCACTCGGCGCCGCGGTGCGCTACGTCGAACAGACCCGCGACGAGGCGCGTGCCCAGATGCTCACGCTCATGCCCGAACCGGTCGTCGACGGTACCTTGGCCATCCTCGGTGACCCGCTTCCCGCCGAAGTGCACATCAGCCCCGACGTGGCGCATGTCCTCGGTCGTGCCCCGCGCACCTTCGCCGACTGGGCCACCCGCACTGCCGACGCTTTCCGGTGAAGCCCAACATCAAGGCGTTCCTCGCCGAGCCTCGGATCGCGACCCTCACCACGATCCGCTCGGACGGTACACCGCATGTCGCACCGGTGCGGTTCACCTGGGACTCCGTGACGAGCACCGCCCGCGTCCTGACGGTAGCCACATCTCGTAAGGCACGGAACGTGGCCGGCGGCGGGCGCGTGGCCCTCTGCCAGCCGGACGGTTTCCGGTGGGTGACGCTCGAAGGTGCCGCTACCCTGTCCGACGCCGCCGACCGGGTGACCCTCGCCGCCCAGCGCTACCAACGGCGCTACGGATCCGCTCCACCCGACCCCACCGGCCGTGTCGTCATCGAGATCGCGGTCGATCGCATCCTCGGTCTCAACCTCTGAAAGGACGCCCATGCCCGACACCCGTGTACTCGACTCAACCATCCACCACCGCGAAACCGGCACCGGCGTGCCGATCGTGTTCCTGCACGGGAACCCGACCTCGTCGTACCTGTGGCGCAACGTCCTGCTCGGCGTTGGCCCCGGCCGGCTGCTCGCCCTGGACCTGATCGGCATGGGGGACTCGGGCAAACCATCGATCGATTACACGTTCGCCGACCACGCGCGATATCTGGATGCCTGGTTCGACGCGATGAGGTTGGACCGCGTGGTGCTAGTCGGCCACGATTGGGGTGGCGCGCTCGCGTTCGACTGGGCGGCCCGACATCCGGACCGGGTACGCGGGATCGCGTTCACTGAGACCATCGTCAAACCGATGAGCTGGGACGAGTTCCCCGAGGCCGGTCGAGACCTGTGGCGCGCCATCCGGACCGACGGCGTCGGCGAGTCCATATTCCTGGACGACTCGTTCGTCCAGGACGGGCTACGTGCGATCTCGGATCAACTCGACCCCGCCGACCTAGAGGTTTACCAGCGGCCGTACCCGACGCGGGAAAGCCGGCTTCCGCTGCTGCGCTGGGCACGTTCGATGCCGCTGGACGGGACACCGAACGACGTCGTCGCGCGCGCCGAAGCGTACGACGAATGGCTGGCGTCCAGCCCAGACGTACCGAAGCTCATGGTGACCTTCACGCCGGCGTATGGAACGATGACCGAACCCGCCGTCATCGACTGGTGCGCGAAAACTATCTCTGGCCTTCATATCCAGCGGTACGACGAGGTTGCCGGCCACCATACGCCCGAGGACCAGCCGGACCTGCTCGCCGCCGCCATCTCCGACTGGCTGGACCACAACAACCTCCGCTGACCCGTCACGCGACCCCAGGCTGACCGATCTTGTTGCCGACCCGCGGCAACCGGTCGGCGTGTCGGCCACAACAGGGCAAAGGTTCCCGGGCGCGGCACTAGCCGAACGCGCCACCACACTCGGCGAACCCTTCTCCCGCTATCTGGGCGAGGCTGTGCGGGAACTCCGACCCACGCTCGACGGAGCTGCGACGCGGATCACCTATTGGCTCCGACCTGACCGCACAATCGTATTGCTGACAACATTCCGCAAGACCAAGAACCGCGAGGACGCCGAGGTCAAACGCGCGATCGAAGCGCGAAGAATCTGCGAGACCGATCACGGCCCCGCTCACGAAGAGTTCCTGCGCACTATCGAAAAGGGAGAGCTGTGATGCCCCACAGTCGATGGAAGACCAGAAGGGACGGCGAACTGACCGAACCCGAGGCCGTCACCGAAGTGCGTCATGAGATCCGACTGGCTATGGAGCTGGCCGCCGCCGTCTACAACCGCCGAACCGAGCTCGGGCTCACCCAGGCCGAACTCGCTGCCAGGGCAGGTCTGACTCAGGCGAAGATCTCCCGCATCGAGGGATCGGACTCAGTCCCTACCCTCCCCCTGCTGACCAAGCTGGCACGAGCCTTGGATGCTTCGCTGAACATCGCCATCGATGCCGACGACGCCCGCGTCAGCTTCACACCACACAGCAGCGCGGCATAACGCTGGCGCGTCGACTTCGAGACTCGTCCTCGGCACGACTCATATGCCACAGTGCTCATATGCCTCTCGAGCGCACCTTCATCTACGCCGATGCCGACGACTTGGCCGTCATCAAGGACGCAGCGGAGCGGAGCGGTGTCAGCGAAGCTGAGATCATCCGCGAGGCCGTACACTTGGCCGCGATGCGGGTGCGCCGCCGATCGCAGCCGTTACTTCTGACGCGTTTCGCAAGCGGTGATCCCACGCTTGCCGAACGCATCGACGACCTTTCCGCGGATGGCTTCGGCGAGGACTCCGACGGCCGATGATGCTCGGCGTCAGAAGGCATCGCAGCCATTGACCAGAGAGTTGCCTTGCGCGAGCCAAAATCATGCAAGGCATGCAGGGCCCTTCGGAAAAATCGACCCGGCCGTCACGGTTCGAGAAATAGACGCTCACAAGGCAACCTTGCCAATCCGGTTGCGCTGCCTGGAATCACAGCGATGCCGTCAGCGGCTCGCACAGCGCACCACTCCCGCACGAACCGCATGGCCGCAGTGTGGCACGCGGCGAAGTCCAGGCTGATGCCGCCGAGCAGGACGCGTACATGAACATCGGGCTCGTGTGGGCACGGGCTGGTCATGGTTCCAGATCGTTCGTGTCCGGCTCCGAATGCGTATACCGCGCGATGCCGCATCGAATCCGTAGCCGTACGCGCCCAGCCGCCACCGCTTCCACCATGGCGTTGAACCCGTCCCAGTGCCGCACGTGATGAAGCACCTGATCATCGGTGATTCCGCCGGGTTGCCGCTCTTCACGGAAGAGATGCGAAGGTAGGAAGCACAATGCCGTGCCGATATGGCGCGAAATCATTCAGCGAGCCAGGAACACTTCCCTGACCCGGATGGGGTACACCTCTACGGTTAGTTCCCCGGCCAGATCGGCTCCCTTTGTGGAGATCTTGATGATCCCACTTCCTTCGACTGCGATTCGGTGCACCTGCTCGCGAAAAAGATCGACGATAAGCGTCGAATCCTGCATCCACCGGATACGGACAGACCGCGCGATCACATCGTACGACAATTCCAGCTTGTTCCTGTCGCCGGAATCGATGTTGACAACAAAGGCAGAAGTCGTTCCCGGAATTGCGACACGTTCCGCACCGAACGCCTCGAGGAAGTCGGACTCCTCCGGTTCAACGAATTCATGGTCAGGCAAAATGCCCCGTCCTTTGGGATCGCAGCGGTTATTACTTGTGCATGAGTTCGCGCAGATTCCTTAGACCGGTTTCCGCGTCCGCAGAGAGCTTGGACCGGTCTATAGATAATGCATTGCTGAGCACCGGAAATTCATCGAAGTTATCCAGCTCACTCAGCATATATGCGGTGTAGTCGATGTCGGGATCGTCGCAGCGCCGACCCAGTTCAGTAAGTACCGCTAGGAGACCATCCTCTCCACCATAACGAACGAGTTGCTCTGCCGAATCGACTCGCACGGTCACAATATTGTCATTGGCCATCATCTCTTCGAGTCGTTCACGCGCAATGCTCGACTTGATATTCCGGCCGAGATCGGGTATTGCATCGATCCTCGTTGCATTGTTGTCGCTTTTGGATAGAGCCAATATAGTCGACAGGTCTATTTCGGCACCATGCACTACCGACTCCGACAGGTCTTCAAGCTGGCTGGATTCATCGAGAACTGAACCAGGCGCATATTCTTCTCCAATTTGAACGAGCCCGCTCGAGGACCGGCACTTCCTCGACGGCGGGATCTTCGTCATCCCGTAAGCGACGATCCTGCTGAGGCGCCAAATAGCCGAATAGCTGCTCGATCTGATTTATACCTTCGCTCACGTCAGACGGAGGGGACTGATTCAGAATTTCACGCGCGTTCTGCAAGATCGGAAATCGGTTATTGGTCTGCAATTCTTGCAAACGATAGGCGATATAGTCCGAATCGGGGTCATCCACTCGTCTCCCCAGTTCGCCGAGGATAGCGACCATTCCAGCCTGGCCACCGAATCGCGCTAGGACCTCTGTTGCCTCCAATTCGACCGCCATATCCTCATCACCGAGGAGCTCGGCCAGTCGGTTGATCGCTTCGTCGCACGGAAGCAGTCGACCAAGTTCAACAGCCGCACCCGCTCGGGCTTTCCAGGCCAGTGAGCGCGAATCAGCGAGCGCCTGGGTCAATCCCACGATTCTCCTATCACGGAATCTCCGTCGCTACTTTGCAAGTCCATCAGCGCCCCATGAGCTGGTGCAGATCGGTTAGACCTCGTCGCGCATTGGGTGATATCGCTGATTCAGCGATTGAGGATGCAGCCTCCAGAACGGGGAACTCTCCCAAATTGTCCAGATCGCTGAGCCGGTAGGCGATGTAATCGACATCAGCGTCGTCTCGCCGACCCAACTCCTCGAGAACCGACAGCAGACCCAACTCTCCGCCATGTCGGACCAGTGCCTCGGCGGCTTCGATTTGCATCGTGACTATGTCATCATCCAGCATTTCCACGAGGCGGCTGCGCGCCTGGGCGTCGGAGATCCAAGCACTCAACTCCGAGATGGAGCGAAGCCGTACCAGCCCATCGTGACTTCGGGAATGCTCCAAGGCCGCGCGCAGGTCGACGTGCCCGTCATTCGCATTCACTATGGGATCTCCTCAGGTAGAGCGGGTCGGACACTGTCATTTAGGGTACGCGCAAAGATTCGACCTGTCGCTGGATCAATATTTTTCTGGATCTCCACAACATGAGGCGTCGGGATGTACTGTCCTGTCGCCTTGTCCATATGCGGCTTTCCAACAAGATCTACGCGACTAGTCGCGACGCCATCGGCATCGAAAAATGAATAGTGCGTCACATTTCCCTGAGCGTCACGCTTTACAAGGTACCCATTCGGAGGACCACCCTGAGTCGGCAAATTCCGTCCAGTCCATGTCTGCGCATTGTCCAACTCTGCTCTGAGAGGCTTTTTCGGCGGCCTCGGGGGACCTTCGACCTTCTTACGCAGCCGATCACGAAGGTCGGTAACCACCTTCCTCGCTTTGACGACCGCGTCCTTGGCTTCCTGCTTGAGACCCGCGATCTGGAGCGCCTTGCGAGCTCGCCAGGCGATGATGCCGTCTTTGATCCTCCCGGCCCATTGATGGAGCGTGTGGACAGCCTTGGCGGCGGTGACCGCGCCAGCGCCGAAGCTTATCAGCGCGAGCCCGACCGTGATCGCGGCGTCGATGGCGAGGTCTTTGGCGAGACCCTCTAGAAAGACCCTGATCTCGGCGCGGAGTTCGTTCAGCGCGTCGCGATATTCGATGCAGGACTGGCTGATCTGCTTGCAGGCGGTCAACAGTTGATCGATGGAGTTGGCCAGGGATTTGAGATCGTCTCGGATGTAGGAGGCGTCGGCGGCGGTGACGGTGTCGAACAGTCCGGCGGCGATGGTGATTTTGTCGCGGGCGTTCGTGTTTGGTAGATCGTGCCGAGCCGGTCCCAGGCGTCGGCCGCGTTGGCGAGCTTTCCGGTGTCGCCATCGGGGATCGGTATGCCGATGTGGCTGGCGATATTGATGCCCTTGTCGAGGATGCCTTGTCCGGGGCCGCCTGCCGAGGCGGGGACCGAGAACGGCCCGAAGACCGGCATGTCGGGAGTCGTCGGCTTGTCCGGCTGCGGCGCGCCCTTCATCGAGGCGTCGGCTTGGGCGTGCGTGAAGCCGATGTCGTTGAGGGCACCGCCGTATGCGTACAGGGTGGAGTGGACATCCTGGAAGAACCCCACCGCCTCGAACGCGGAGGCGTTGTACGAGCCCGCCCACTGTTGGCCGTTCTCGTCCACACCCGCCATCGACCCGCAGTCGGACAACTCCGCGAAGATGTACAGAAAGCTGTCACGCAGCGCCGACGCGGCGTCGAAACAGTTGGTGGCTGCCTGGTAGTAAGCCTTCGGATCGACAGCCAGAGTCATATGCCGGGAATCCGCAAGCCCTCGGCTACAGCGCCGGTATAGCTTTCGTGGGCCTGTTTCGCCGCCTCTTCCAGGGCCGTGAGCCCTTCCCGGATATCGGTGGCACCTGCCAACCACTCGTCGTGCGCTTCGCGGTAGGCCGCCATCACCGCTCCGGCCGAGGCGGCGTCGACTTCTTTGGCTTTCCGGTCGATTGCCGCCAGCTGATCGGCAAGCAATCCGGCGAAAGCCCGGATTCGGGCAGCGAGGTTATCGAGTTTGTCGAGATCGACCGAGAAAGCTTGCGCATCCGCTGACATGAGATGTCCGTCCTCGCTCAGGGCAGTTCGAGCGAGCTGACGCCGGTGGCAAAGGTTTGATCGGTCTGACGCACGGTGTCGGCGGTCACCCCCAGCTTCTCCGCCAACTCGAACAGTGCGTCCCACACCTGCACCGCTCCTTGGTGAAACTCTTCCCAGCCGGTTGAGAACGCGCGGGCGTTGTTACCCGCCCAGCTCGCCAGCATGTCTCGAGCATCGGTCTCCAAGGCCGAGTAGCCATCACGGCACTGAGTCGCGACATCGAACGCCAAGCGCCCCAAGGCTTTGACATCATCGGTGTCGACCGACAGCGATGGCACTTCCCCCGCCAACCTCGACCCCCTCCATCGCAGAGTAGTTCAGCCGCAAACGTACCCGAAGGCCGGCGGCAGCGAAACCTGCAGCTCCCTACCACGCTTCGGAAGGTAGCGCCATGATCTTATTGTTCCTCAAGACTTTCCGTATGTCCGAAGTTCGCGAGGACGCGGAGGCTGGACACGCTGTCGATCGCGGCCGCTGACCGAGACCTAATCCGCCCGATGCTTCATGCCCTAGCGTCGACACAGGTCGTCGTACTTACGCGACAGCGAATCCATCTTCCAGATACGCCAGCGCTCCCTCAGCCCGAGCCCGGCGTGCTGCTGCCACGCGCCGAGCCAACACGTCCGGCAGTCGCTCCGCAGCCTCAAGGTCATCGCACCACGCCCAGCTCCGAAGCTCCTCAGTCTGAAGGACTATGTCCGCTGTCTGATCGGCGCCGAGCACTCCACCATCAAAGACCAGCATCACCCCATCGCTGGGATAGAGACCAGGCGGCACCCAATCCACCACCAACAGCCGCCCCAAAGACACCGCCAGGCTCAGCTCCTCATGGATCTCGCGGACAACCGCGGCATAAGGCGACTCACAAGCCTCCACAACGCCGCCCGGCAGCTCCCAATAGTTCTTATACGTCGGCTCGACCAACAGCACCCGGTCCGACGCATCGACGAACAACGCTCCCGCCCCCATCCGCTTACGAGGCAGCCTGGCGATATCTTCAGCTCGTTCGGACTCCACGGAGCACAACACTATCCGTCGCATATCACGTAAGGACGAACGTGCTGCGTTCGATGAGCCTGCCCATGAAGCAGCCCCAGGCGCATGACGGTGCAGAGGCGGCACTGGGGCGTTCGTCAGCCAGCCTAGCGAATGGGGCGGCGCGGCACCGGGCGATTCGGTCCCGAGCTTCGGGTGTCGCCGTCCGGACTGGCCAGGCGCCGTTCCAGAGCGGTGAACGCGGTGATCGCCTCCGGTGACTCGAATGCCCGGTTGCGGCGGCCGACGGTGAGCTGGCGAAGGATTCCGGCTTCGGTCAAACGCTCGATGGCGGAGTTCGTAGCGGGGAAACTGCGTCCGATCAGGGTTGCCGCAGTGGCGACGGTGAGGATCGGGGCGCCGACGAGCTTGCCGAGGAGCAAGTCCAGGGCGGAGTTCGCCCGCACCGGTTCCACCCGGTCTCGCCATGATCTTTGCAAGTCAGCAGCTTTCACTTCGAAAGCAGTCGCGTCCTCAGCCGCACAAGTGCACGCGGCGGCGAAGCGCGACACCCAGGTATTCAGATCGTCGATGGCTTGCTCCGAATCGGCTGCACCGATGTGCCGGAAGCGATTCAGACCGTCGATGTAGCTGTCGCTCCACGTGGCGAGGATCAGCGACACCGGCGCGACGACGCGTTCGGCTACACCGCGGCGGCGCAGTACCAGATGGATCAATGCCCGCCCGGTTCGGCCGTTGCCGTCGATGAACGGATGGATGGTCTCGAACTGCGCGTGTGCGATGGCGGCTTGGGCGACGGCTGGCAGGTCGTCGCTGTTACAGAAGGCGACCAGGTCCTTCATCAACCCAGGCACATAATCCGGCGGTGGTGGGACGAATTCGGCGGAGCAGGGGTTGAAAGAGCTGCCGCCGATCCAGTTCTGCACGTCCCGCAGGCATCCGCCGTGCTGCGCGATTCTGGTGCCGGACAGCAACCGTCGATGAATCTCGAGCAGATCATCCACGGTAATCGACTCACCACGAGCGACCGCAGTGGCCGCCACGGCCATCGCGTCGATGTTTGCGAGCACCTCGGCGGCGGTCACGTCGGATGGTGTGCCCTCGAGCTCCCGCGCTGCCTCCGCGCGCAGAAGTCGACGCGCGCCGATTTCCAGGCCCTCGATCCGCGAGGATGCGATGGCCTCGGCGCGCAGCAGCAATCGGGACAGCGCCTCCGTCTCGACCAGCGCCTTCGCCTCGGTATCGAGGCGGGTGATCGCCACTTCCGCGTCAACGACGTCAGCGGCGGTCTCGCTGGTCAGCGCAATGCGGCGGCCGACCAGAGGATCGGGCAGATATACCTGGTACGTGCCGGAGCCACGGTCTCTGCGGGACAGACCGCTGCCATCCAGGTTGCCGATCCAACTCCGCTGTGCAAACTTAGCCATGACTCCTCCTTATTTAAGGTTAGCATCTAACCTTAAATAAGGAGGCCAGGTGTAGAAGCGCCATTTCGCGCAGGCACACGCGGGCAGAGACCGAACTTGCGGTAGACCGCGTGCGGGCGGCCGCACCGCTGGCGGCGGGTGTAGGCGCGGACCGCGCACTACGGCTTGGCGTTGGCTTTGTTTCTCCTTGAACGGGAAGCCGAGGTGCTCAAGCAGGGCACGGCCTTCTCCGTTGTTGATCGGGTGGTCACTACGGCGATGTCCGTACCGCGCGGGCGGTCGATCTTGCGCGCCGACGACCTCCACGCCGCCCCCGTACCGGCGGCGTTCCCGCCAACTCAACTGATCACGCAGTCCGGCTGGAGTATCAGATTGCTGCACAACGCCGAGACGCACCGGTAGACCGAGAACGCACCGAACGATATCGGCATGCTCGCCCCGAAGTAGTGCGTCTTGACAGCGCCGAAACGAAAGTTTCGGGCAGCCGCCCGATGTGACGGCGAGGTCGGCGACAGCATTCGCTCTCGATTTGCCGAACCCTCATGCCGGAGGCGAATTATCCTGCTGCTCAATCGGTTCCACATTGTGGACAATCTCACAAGGTTTGCCTTGTTGACCGTGCAGTCGCTACCAATAGTGCGTTCGGTTCACACGACACGACGTTCGATTCGTCCACGTCGGGGGGTATCGGGGGTCGGGAGGGAATGAATTCAATGTTCTATCGCGCTGCAATGCGTATCGGTCGTAAGGCGCTCATCGGTGCGCTGCCGCTGGCCGTGGCGACTACGTTCGCCGGTGCCGGAGCCGCATCGGCCACCAACTACGCCGATCAGCAGGCGAAGTTGGCCCAGGCGATCTCGACGTCGGGCACGTCCGAGGACATCGGCTACAACACTACGGTCGCGCCGGACCTGCGCACCGTCTCCACCACGCTGGATGCCGCCACGTTCCAGCTCGGCGAGGCCTCGATCAAGGTCGTGAACAAGGCCGGCGCAGCGGTCACCGAGGTTCCGCGCACGCTGGCCACGCCGTCCGGTACCACCATCGCCCTTGATGCCAAGGTGTCCGAGGACGGCCGCACGCTGTCGGTGACCACACCTGAGGTCTCGGCAGCGACGGGCGCGGAGTTGAAGGACATCGCGACCAATCCGGGGGCGCAGTACCCGGATCCGGTCATGAACGGTGCCGCCGCGGGCGCGGGTGTCGGTGCGGTCGTCGCCCTCATCACCTGCATTCCGACCGTGGCGGCCTTCGTCGTCGGCTACGTGCTGTGCGCGGCGGTCGGCGTGGTGACCACCGCCATCCTGGGTGCGGTGGTCGGCGCGGTCGTGGGTACGGTCGCGCCCGATGTCATTCCGCAGGTGCTGCCCTGACAATCAGCGATTGACCTGCTGAGCTGAAGTCGCGAAAGGCGCTGCGGCGGACACGATCCGCCGCAGCGCCTTTCTTGGTATCAACCCCGATCACCCGCGTCTCGGGCAGAAGAACTGCGCGGCCTGTTTCGTGCACGCGCTTCACTGGTCGGCAATCACGGTTCATCCGGCGTCACAACTGTTTCGGCGAGATTTCATCCGTCGCTCGATGGCTGCGAGGCAGCTTGTTCGGCGGTACCGGCCGTGCCGAATCTGATATTCGCGCGTCCCCATCGAGCACCCTGTCCCACCGGTGAGAGCGGTCAGCGCCGGGCAGCTCTGGAGTTGGTGGCGGTAGCCGAGTTCGGCGAATCTGAGCAAATGGTCTGTGAACTGCGGCTGACGCAGAGAGAGGCCCATTCAGGAAACCGGCGGCCAACCGACCGGAACAGCTCAACCTCTGTTCACGGATTGGCACGGTTGCCCCAATAACGTCGAGTCCGTCGATGCTTCGGCGAGACCTACGTCAGGGGTTGCGATGGGCTACCACGAGCCTTCCCGCAGGACCATGCTCACCGCGCTTGCCGCAGTAGCCGCGCTTCCGGTCGGCGGATTGGCGCTGCTCGCGCCCCAGTCGCTGTCGATGCGAGCCCGGGATCTGGAGCTGATCACCGTGAGCGATCAGTCGGTTGCGGTCAGCTGGACGACCGCCGCGGCTGACCCGATCGGGCGCTGGCGGCCGGTCGAAGCGGACACCGAACTCGCACTCGGACCGGCGGATTCGCGTAAGCCGCTGCCGGTGGTGCACTTCGACGCCACACCCACCGCGTTCCACTACGTCGAAGTCACCGGGCTCGAACCCGGCAGACGCTACCGGTTGGAGGCCCGCTCCCGAGGCGTGCCGGCAGTTTCGGGTATGACGATGCGCTGGTGGAATGACGAGCAAGAACACGAGTTCGCCACCCTTACACCGCCGCCGGGGCGGCTGCTGCGCACCATCGCGCTAGCCAATGACCTGCACTTCGGCGAGGAGGTAAGCGGGCAGCTCGTGGCCGCGCTGCCGACCGGTGTGCGGCAGGAGCCCGGGACGGACCCGTATCCGGAGGTGATGCTGGACGCGCTGCTGACCGACGTGCGCGAGCTGGATCGCAACGTCGACCACCTGGTCTTGGCAGGCGACCTGACCAATGCCGGCACCCCGACGGAATCGCGCGATCTGAGGCGCTGGCTGGACAATTGGGGCACCCTCGGCCGAGACCTGTTGGTGTGCCGCGGCAATCATGACCGGCCGCGGGTCGGCGCGGGCTGGCGGTCGGGTCAGCGACTGCCGGGGACCGAGCACCACGACTGCTGGGGCCCGCACTTCCTCCCTCGACAGCGACTATCCAGCTATGACCTGGACGGCCTGCGGGTGATCGGGCTCGACACCACCGAACTCGACGGCTCCGGCGGGCGAATCGACGCCGAGCAGATGTCCCGGCTGCGCAGCGTGCTGCGCGATGAACCCGAGCAGCCGACACTGGTTTTCGGCCACCATCCGGTGACTCGGGAGTCGGCGATGACCAACCTCGGCGGTCCCGGCTTCGTACTCAACCGGCACGACGCGGCCACCTTGCACCAGCTCTACGGGCGCTCCCCCGGAGTATTCCTGCACCACAGTGGGCACACGCATCGCAATCGGCGCACACGCCCGGACACCCCCATCCCGGTGGAGTTCCTGGAGGTGGCCTCGATCAAGGAATACCCCGTCGGCTACGCGCTGCTGCGGCTGTACGAGGGCGGGTACATGGTTACCTTCCAGACCACCCGCACGTCCGCCGCCCGGCGCTGGAGCACCCGCACCCGCAGCCAGCTGTTCGGGCTGCAGCCACGCTACAGCCTGGGATCGCTAGCCGACCGAAACCATGTGGTGCGCCGCGATCTGTCCGGGATCGAGCAGGTACCGCGCCCACGCAAGGCCGCGGCGCATCAGTGCCAGCACCGTGGACTTCGCACTGCCGCTCAGCGATAGCAAGCGGAGCCGCGGTTCGAGTTCGGCGCGATCCGCGCGGCGAGACGAGATGTGCTGGGCGACATGGTGTTGTCCTAGCGTTCGGCGGCTGCCCGCAGGTTGGCCAGCCAGGCTTCGAGTCCTGCGCCGAGGAAATGGGTGGAGGTCGGTACATCTGCTTCGACTTGGGCTCCGTTCCAGTTCTCCTCGGTGCGTACGAGGACGCCGTCGTCGACGGGGGTGAAGGTCCAGACGTGAGTGCCGCCATCGATGCTCAGCCCGTCGCCGGTCGCCGGGCCGGTCCAGCGGATGCACCGGCCGGGTTGTATTTGCTGGACGGTGGAGGTGATGGTCAGGGTGGTCGCGGGAGTGGTGGCGGTGGCGGGAGCGGGCGTGGTCCATCGGAACTGCGAGCCCGGCTGTAGTGGCCCCGAGTCCAAGCGCTCCATGCTGGTGACCGGCTTCTGCCAGGTCGGCCAGCGTTCCACATCGGTCTGCAGGTGCCAGATGGTTTCCAGCGGCGCCTTGATCAGGGCCTCGGTCCGGTAGTGGATCGGCGCGGCGGGATCGATGCCCTTCCCCTCGCAGGTCAGCGGTGCCGGGTCCGCTGTGGGGCCGTCGGCGAGCGCGGGAGTCGCGGTGGCGCACAGGATTCCGGCGGTGAGCGCGAGCAGGGCATGCCCGGAGCGACGGGCGATGCCGGAGGTGAGTCGAGCCTTGGGGGTTCTGGAGGGGCGAGTGTCGATCATGGTCCTACTCCTCGTTGACGGGCGATTGGTTATCACCTCTTTTGTAAGTTAGAAGCTATAACCAACCTTGGTGAGAGTCAAGAGCAAAAGTGATAACCTCTAACCAGTTCGGTGACGCGCAGCCGGGAAAGGAGTTGTCCATGACGGACACAGATGCGAAGAGCCCGCGTGAGCGCTATCGGGTACAGATGCGCGCCGAGATCAAGGAGTGCGCCTGGCAGCAGATCGCCACGGCGGGTGCGTCCGCGCTGTCGCTCAACGCGATCGCCAAGCAGGTCGGCATGAGCGGGCCCGCCCTGTACCGGTACTTCGCCAGCCGCGACGAGTTGATCACCGCACTCATTCGTGACGCCTACCGAAGTCTCGCCGACACCCTCCGGGCAGCGCGCGACTCCGGTGCCGATGTGGCCGGACTCGCCTACGCCATTCGGGAATGGGCCTTGGCACATCCGCAGCGGTACTTCCTCATCTACGGCACACCCGTCCCCGGCTACCACGCGCCCGACGACACCACGGAAATCTCCGACGAAATCATGACGATGCTGATCGAGGCCTTCTCCGCGCTGCCCTCCGGCAAGTCGGCGACACCGTTCGACGCCGATCTCGAGCACCATCACCGATCGGGCGACGGCGACTCGGTGCCGGTCGCCACCCTCCACCGCGCCGTGTCCTTCTGGACCCGCATGCACGGCGTGCTCTCACTCGAACTCGCCGGTCACTTCAGCGGCATGGGGTTCGACCCCGCCCTGCTGTTCGCCGACGAGTTGAATTCCCTGGTGGACGCGCCGCAAGTATGACGACGCGGTTCAACAGATGCCCGCCGGCGGTCATTCGTCCAGGAACCGCAAGAGCTCGGTGGTGACGAATCGGGGGTTCTCTTCGACGAGCCAGTGCCCCGCGTTCGGCACGTCGACAGCGCGCACAATGTCGGTCATGCGGGGGGCTACCGTGGCTCGGACCGCGTCGAGTTGCCCCTGGGCGGTCATCAGCAGAGTCGGGACCGATATCGGTGTGGCTGCCACGGTGTCGCGGACGTCTTTGTCGAGAGCGCGGTAGAGCTCGAAGCCAGCCGACAGGACCGGAAGGCGACGGTAAGTCCGTGCGTACTCGTCGATTTCGGCGTCGCTGAACGGGGACCGATCAGAGGTGCCGCCGAACGCCGTGCCACCGAAGGAGACTTGAGGGTAGAACAGCGCCAGGTATTCCCGCACGTCGTCGCTGACGACCTCCTCGGCGACACGTCTCTGGGCGTGGAAGGCGATGTGCCAGCTCAATGAGCGGTACGTGGACGCGTCGATGGCGGGCCCGGGCAGCGGCAGGTCGAGGTAGCCGAGACGTGCGGTGTCACCGGGAAATTGGCTGGCGTACTGGAAGGCTACCGCGGCGCCGAAATCGTGCCCGACGACGCGGGCGTCGCGGACTCCCAGCCGGTCGGCGATCAAGGTGTGCACGTACCGCGCCAGGGTGGCCTTGTCGTATCCGGTCGGTGTGCCCGTGCTGTCCCCCAGCCCGGGAAGATCGACGGCGTAGACGGTGTGATGTTCGGCGAGTGCGGGCATGATCGGCCACCAGCCGTACCAGGTCTGCGGCCAACCATGGATCAGCACTACCGGCGTTCCGCTGCCGCCGGTCACGTAATGCATGCGAACGCCGGAGATGTCGGCGAACTCGTGCCGGAAAGTGTTCTCGAACGCGGGGTCGCCCTGGGTCGCAGCGGCATAGGGAGCGACGTCGGGGGTGGTCGTGGAGCAGGCCGCGGCGCCCATCGTGATCAGGAGGGTGAGCGCGACGGTAGCCATCGCGCGTGCGGATCGGAGGAGGCCGTGCGGCCGGGTCGCGGTGATCATGTGTTCCTGTCTTGGAGAGGGTGATCGGGTCAGCGCCCGGTCGTGCCGTCGATGAGTTCGCGGAGGATGTCCGCGTGGCCCGCGTGGCGGCCGGTCTCCTCGATCATGTGGGTAAGCGCCCAGCGGACGCTGGGAGCGGGGCGCCCCGGCCGCGACCGCGGGAGGGGTGCGCCGAGATCGGTGCACCCGTCGAGAATGTCGTTCGCGCGCTCGACCGTGGCTCGGTAGCGCGCGACGACATCGGCCACGCTGTCCGCAGGCGACGCCAGGAAAGTCGCCTGCCAATCGGTCACAGTGTCCCCGAGGAAGATCGAGCGCTCGACGAAGGTCAGGTGCTCGAGCAGCCCGAGCAGGTTCGTGCCCGACGGCACCGCGGCCGTTCGCACCTGCGGTTCGGGTGCGCCGTCGACCTTCGCGGCAATCGAGGCCCGGAGGTAGTCGAGGAATGCGCGCAGGGTCTTGGTCTCACTGCTTCCGGTTCGGGGCGGCGGGGTGTCGTCCCAGCGCTTGCGGCGCGAGATGGCAGGCACGGTGGTCTCCTTCGTCGGAGGCGCATCAGGCGGTGCGGCGGATGAGCAGGACATGGTCGGTGACCTCGGCGGTGCGCGCGTCCGGTCCCGTCGCGATCCGCCGGGGAGCGTCGGCCCGCTCGACCGTCCACGCCGCCGGATCCAGAGCGATACCCGCGGCGACCTCCTGCGGGCTCGGGTACCGGTGGCCGTGATCCTGATTCCACGACCATGGCGCGGTCGAGCCGTGGTCGACGACCAGCAGTCGGCCGCCCGGACGCAAAGCGTGCGCGGCCAGGCGCAGGACGGTGGCCCTGTCCAGGTCGAACGGGGTGTGCAGGTAGTGGGCGGAGATCAGGTCGAACCGGTCCTGTGGGAAGGACTCGCGCAGATCGTGCCGCTCCGCGACGACGCGGTCGGCCAGGCCGTGCGTGCGGGCGAGGTCGGCGAGCCGCGCGACCGCCACGGCTGAGATGTCGATGGCGGTGACGTGCCAGCCCCGGCGGGCGAGCCACAGCGCGTCGCCGCCGTCTCCACATCCGAGGTCCAACGCGACTCCCGGCGATAGGCTCGAAACCGTTTCGGCGAGACGGTAATTCGGTTGCGGGTCAATGGCCGGTGTGCGGGCGGCGTAGACGCCGTCCCAGAACGTGACCGCATCGGTGGTGTTCATCGAGGCTCCTTCGGTCGGGACACGCTCAGTCTTTCCCGACGCAGCACGATGTGGCACGCAATCTTGCGGTTCCGGCAAGATGCTCTCGTGGACCCCGAAACAACTGACGTGCTCGACGCGGTGGGGCCGCGGCTGCGCGCGCTCCGGCGCGGTCGTGGCATCACCCTCGCCGACCTCGCGACGCGGACCGGGGTGTCGGAGAGCACCCTGTCCCGCCTGGAGAGCGGGCAGCGCCGGGCGACTCTGGAGTTGCTGCTGCCGCTCGCTCGCACCTACGACGTCCCGCTGGACGACCTCGTCGGCGCTCCGCGCACCGGCGACCCCCGAATCCACCTGAAGCCGATCCGCCGGTTCGGGATGGTCTTCGTACCGCTGTCCCGGCGGCCGGGCGGGGTGCAGGCGTTCAAGATGATCATCCCCGCACGACCCGAACCGGTGGAGCCATCACCGCAGACCCACGACGGCTACGAATGGCTGTACGTGCTCAACGGTCGCCTGCGGCTGGTGCTCGGCGAGCGCGACCTGACCTTGCCGCCGGGCGAGGCCGCCGAATTCGACACGTCCGAGCCGCACTGGCTCGGCAGCGCCGACGGCGGCGTAGTCGAGCTACTCATCTTGTTCGGCTTGCAAGGGGTGCGTGCCCACATCCGCGCCGACCCGAATCGGTGAAAATGCCGGAGTAATTCGTCGCGGTGCAGCCGATGCAGGCGATACTCGGCGGCGTTGGCGTCGCACGACCGTGAATGCGAACAAGGGCACGGACTCGGGTGGAGTCCGTGCCCTCGTTCGGGTTCAGTGCTGGAAGACGCTCACCAGGAGCGCGAGCTCACCAGGAGCTCCTATGCACGCCCGGCAGCTCGCCGCGGTGCGCCATTTCGCGCAGGCACAGCGGCCTCCGTCGTCGGTTACGTGTCTGCGCGGCGGTCGGCGTGGTGACCACCGCCATCCGGAGTCAACGGGAAGATCACATCGGGTACACCGGGTGCTTGCGCGGGTTGAACTCCGGCTTGACGGGCGGCTTGTCCCGCAACAGGCGCAGCGCGTTCCGGATCTCCAGACGGGTGCGCGCCGGTTCGATGACCGCGTCGATGTAGCCGCGTTCGGCGGCGATCCACGGGGTGGCGATCGTCTCGTTGTACTGGTTGATCATGAACTCGCGCGCCGCTGCCCGATGCTCCTCCGGCACCGCCGCCAATTGCCGCTTGCCGATGAGGTCGACCGCGCTGTCGGCGCCGATCACCGCGATCCGGGCCGTCGGCCAGGCGAAACTGATATCGGCACCCACCTGTCGGGCCGCCATCATGCCGTAGGCGCCACCGTAAGACTTGCGCACGACCAGGTTGATGATCGGGACCGTCGCCTCGATGATCGCACGCGGGACCCGCCCGCCGCGGATGATCACACCGTTGGCTTCCTGCTCGAGGCCCGGCAGCACGCCCGGGGTGTCCGCGACGAACACCAGCGGGATATTGAACGCGTCGCAGAGCCGGATGAAGTAGGTCGACTTGTCCGAGCAGGCGGCGTCGATGGAACCACCCAGCACCAGCGGCTGGTTGGCGATCACACCGACCGGATAGCCGTCGACCCTGGCGAATCCGGTGATCAGATTCGGGGCGAACGCGGCACGGATTTCGTGAAATTCACCGTCGTCGAAGATCCGCAGCAGGATCTCATGCATGTCGTAACCGGCGCGATCGGAATCCGGAATGATCGTGTCGAGCTCCCGATCGGCAGCAGTGATCTCCGGCTCCAGGCCGGGGTTCACAATCGGCGGCTGCTCGAGACAGCTCGTCGGCATGTAGCTCAGGTAGTTGCGCGCCCACTCGTAGGCTTCCTGCTCGGTGTCGGCCACGTGATGCAGGGTGCCGCGTTCGGCCTGTACCTCGGCGCCACCGAGCTCCTCGGCGGTGACGTCCTCACCGTTGACGGCTTTGATCACCTCCGGCCCGGTGACGAACATGTAGGAATCCCTGGTGCCGATGAGCACGTCGGTGTTGATCGGCCCGTACACCGAACCCGCTGCGCATTTGCCGAGAATGATCGACACCTGTGGCACATACCCGGACAGTTTCTCCAAGACCCGGGAAATATCACCGAACGAAGCGATCGAACCCACCGCGTCCTGGATACGCGCACCGCCGGAATCATTGATCGTCACCACCGGGCATGCGTTGTCGAACGCGAGTTGCAGCGCCCGCATGAACTTGCGGGCGGATGTGATACCGACCGACCCGCCGTACACGGTCTGATCGTGGGCGATCACCACCACCGGACGGCCCCCGATCAGACCGCGACCGGTGACCAGACCGTCACCGTAGAGAGCATCCGGTTGGCCGGGCTGACGAGCCAACGCACCGGTCTCGATGAACGTCCCACGGTCGAGCAGCATGTCCACACGCTGGCGAACGCTCGGAATGCCCTTCTTCTCCCGCTTGGCGGCACCGGCCTCACCCGCCGGTTCGGCAGCGATCGTCAGGATCTTGACCAGTTCATCAAGCTTCGCCTCGGTACCTGTCACGCTCGCCGCCACCTTCCGAACCAACTGTTGTGCCTCCGCGACGTTAAGCGGTATCGACACAGAACGTGTCATTGAACCGGATATCCGGGACAAATCACAGCTGAGGCCGGCCGCGCATGGCATCCCCAAGAGTCCGAACACAGTCAGAGGAAGGAAGGACAGGCAAGACGCCGTTCCAGGGCCGGAAGCGAGTCAGACCGTCGATGTAGCTGTCGCTCGACGTGGCGAGGGTCAGTGACACCGGCGCGACGACGCGTTCAGCTACACCGCGGCGGCGCAGTACCAGATGGATCAACGCTCGACCGGTTCGAGTCCGCCGGTCGAGCCGGCGACCCGAGCCAGCGGCTAGCGGACCAAGTCGGCGAAGCTGATATCGCCGAGTACTACATGCTCTAAGCGAAGGAATCCGTCGCGGTGCAGCCGATGCAGGCGATATTCGGCGGCGTGGGCGTCGAGCCGGAATTCCCGCACCTCCTCGATGTCGAACTTCGTGTCGAGGACGACAACCAGGTAGAGCGGAATACCTGCTCGAGCGTACTGAACCTTTTTGTCCAGCAAGTCTTCTGCGGCGGTGGACGGCGAAGACACCGCCACGACGATCAGCGCGTCGCCGGCCTCCGGCTTCGCTCCACGCTCGGGCAGGCAGCGATACACCGTCACATCCGGTCTCCGAAAAGTGAACTTCGGTATCCGCCAAAGGACCACATCCATATCGGTCTCGACTCGAATGCACGGCTCAGTGCTCGGCAAGTCCTCCATGGAGCCGGCCAAGCGGCGTGCCACGCGATTGTGCTCGGGCACCGGCGATTCACAGACGATCACATGCCCGTGCACAACCTCGATCTCGCGCGCGACACCCTCGGGCAGCTGACGGTACTGCTCCTCGGTCATCTCGTGCGGCAAGTGGTCCGATGCCTGGATCGTCATGACCGAAGCCTACCTAGACCGCCGTTGCGAGCAGTCATCGTGAATGCGAACGAGGGCACGGACTCGACTGGAGTCCGTGCCCTCGTTCAGGTGTTCAGTTGGGGACGCTCAGAAGAGCGTCCGGCTCACCAGGAGCTCTTGTGCACGCCCGGCAGCTCGCCCCGGTGCGCCATTTCGCGCAGGCACACGCGGCAGAGGCCGAACTTGCGGTAGACCGCGTGCGGGCGGCCGCACCGCTGGCAGCGGGTGTAGGCGCGGACCGCGAACTTCGGCTTGGCGTTGGCCTTGTTGACCAGTGCTTTCTTTGCCATGTGCTCAGTTCTCCTTGAACGGGAAGCCGAGGTGCTTGAGCAGGGCACGGCCTTCTTCGTTGTTGGTCGCGGTGGTCACCACGGTGATGTCCATGCCGCGCGGGCGGTCGATCTTGTCCACGTCGATCTCATGGAACATCGACTGCTCGCTGAGGCCGAACGTGTAGTTGCCGTTGCCGTCGAACTGCTTCGGCGACAGGCCGCGGAAGTCGCGGATACGCGGAAGCGCGATGGAGACCAGGCGGTCGAGGAACTCCCACATCCGGTCGCCACGCAGGGTGACCTTGGCGCCGATCGGCATGCCCTCACGCAGCTTGAACTGCGCGATGGACTTGGTCGCCTTGCGGATCTGCGGCTTCTGGCCGGTGATCAGGGCCAGGTCCTCGACGGCACCGTTGATCAGCTTGGCGTCGCGAGCGGCGTCACCGACACCCATGTTCACGACGACCTTCACCACGCCCGGGATCTGCATCACGTTGGCGTAGTTGAACTCGTTGTTCAGCGCGTCCTTGATTTCCTCGCGGTAGCGCTGCTTCAGCCGGGGCTGCACCTTTTCCGTGGTGGTCATGTCAGATGTCCTTCCCGTTCTTACGGGAGATCCGGACCCGCTTGCCGCTCTCCTCGTCGGTCCGGTAGCCGATCCGGGTCGGCTTGCCGTCGGAGTCGACGACCATCACGTTCGACACGTGGATGGGGGCTTCCTGGGTCACGATGCCGCCCGAGGAGGCGCCGCGCTGGGTGGCGGAGTTCGCGACGTGCTTCTTGATCCGGTTCACGCCCTCGACGAGAACCCGGTTCTCCTTCGGGTAGGCCTGGATGACCTTGCCCTTGGCACCCTTGTCCTTGCCCGAGATGACGAGCACGGTGTCGCCCTTGTGCACCTTCATGTCAGAGCACCTCCGGGGCCAGCGAAACGATCTTCATGAACTTCTTGTCGCGCAGCTCGCGGCCGACCGGGCCGAAGATGCGGGTGCCGCGCGGGTCGTTGTCCGCCTTGATGAGCACGGCCGCGTTCTCGTCGAAGCGGATGTAGGAACCGTCCGGACGGCGGCGCTCCTTGGTGGTGCGCACGACGACGGCCTTGACGACGTCACCCCGCTTCACGTTGCCGCCGGGGATGGCGTCCTTCACGGTAGCGACGATGACATCGCCGATACCGGCATAGCGACGCGACGAACCACCGAGAACGCGGATGCAGAGAATCTCCTTCGCACCCGTGTTGTCGGCGACGCGCAGTCGCGACTCCTGCTGAATCACTTCAGCGTCCTCCTTGACCTGGACGTTTAGCACGCCGGATTGCCGACCCGACGGGCATGGTCGGTTGCCCTCCGGACGCGCGCCTGCCAGCGGTTTTCCTCGATCTGAGCGATAACGCGGAACCAACCACTGGGGGTTCACTGCCGGATTGCGGGCATAGCTCCCGCAGGCAACCGGTCTAGTGTATGGGAATCCGCAGGTCGTTCCCAAATCGGGGCGGTCGCCGACGTGCGGCGGACCTACCGGGGCCACGTTTCCGGGCTGTACCGGCCCCACGCCGGTAGCCTCGGTGTCCTGCAAGCAGCCTTCACGTACATCTGCGGCAACGCCGCGTCGGGGAGAGGACTCTCGTGACATCAACCGGTCGTCCAGGCAAGCTGGACCGTCGTGCGTTCCTGATCGCGCTCGGGGCGGTCCCTGCCGCCGCCGCGCTGGTCGCCTGCTCGAACGAAGCCGAGCCGGCGAGCCGGACGCTCACCGGTGTCGACATGAGCGGGGCGGACGAGACGATCCGGCCGCAGGACGACCTGTACCGGCACGTCAACGGCAAGTGGCTGCGGGAGTACCAGCTGCCGCCGGACAAAGTCGCCTTCGGTTCGACGAGCGAGGCCGCCGAGCGCACCCAGCAGCAGTTGCGGGAGATCATCGAGGGCATCCAGGACCCGAAACCCGGCTCGGAAGCCCAGCAGATCAAGGACCTGTACGACGCGCGCCTGGACTGGGACGAGATCGAACGGCTCGGCATGACTCCGCTCGCGGGGCTGTTCGCCAAGATCGATGGCGCCGCGACCAAGGCGGACCTGGCGAAGGTGATGGCCGAGCTGCCGATCGGCGGGCTGATCGGCCTTGGCATCGGCGTCGACCGGAAGAACTCCGACGCCTACATTCCTTCGGTCGGCCAGTCCGGTCTCGGACTCGGTGAGCAGTACTACCGGAAGCCCGAGTACGCCGAGGTGCTCGCGCAGTATCGGGTCTTCCTCGAGCGCATCGCGGCGGGCGCCGGGTTCGCCGATCCGGCCGGTATCGCACAGCGCGTGTTCGACCTGGAGAAGCGCATCGCGCCCGCGCACTGGGACAACGTGCGCAACCGCGACACCGACGCGACGTACAACCTGTACAGCTGGGCCGATATGACCGCACTCGCGCCGGGATTCGACTGGGACCCGTGGCTGGCGGGGAACACCGACCGCCCGCGCGAGCTGTTCGCGTCGATCGTCGTCAACCAGCCGTCCTACCTCACGGCGGCGGGTCAGCTGTGGACCGAGGTCGATATCGCCACCTGGCGGGACTATCTCAAGCTCTACGTGCTGCGGGAATTCGCGCCATACCTGCCCAAAGCCATCAACGACGCGAATTTCGATTTCCGGGGCAGGGTGCTCAACGGTCAGGACGAGCGCCCGGAACGCTGGAAGTACGGGGTCGGCATCGTCGACGAGCGGCTCGGCGAACAGCTCGGCAAACTGTACGTGGACAAGCACTTTCCACCGGAGGCCAAAGACCGCGCCAAGGAAATGCTCGCCGACGTCATCGCGGCTTACCGGGAGAACTTCACCAACTCCACCTGGATGTCGCCCGCGACCAGGACGGCGTCGCTGGCCAAACTGGACAAGATCGACCCCAAGATCGGTTACCCGGACAAGTGGATCGACTACTCCAAGCTGCAGGTCACCAGGGGCAAGCTGATCGAATCCTTGCTCGCCATCAATGAATTCGAGGTCAAGCGTGCCTTCGCGCGCCTGGGCACCCCGGTCGACAAGACCGAATGGGGCATGTCGCCGCAGACGGTGAACGCCTACTACTCGGCGACCTCCAACCAGATCGTCTTCCCGGCCGCCTACCTCCAGCCGCCGTTCTTCGACAAGGACGCGCTGCCCGCGGTCAACTTCGGCGCGGTCGGCTCGACCATCGGTCACGAGATCGGCCACGGCTTCGACGACCAGGGCTCCAAGTACGACGGTGACGGCAACCGCCGCGACTGGTGGACCCCCGAGGATCGAGCGGCGTTCGATGCCAAAGCCAAGCAGCTGGTCGAGCAGTACAACGTGCTGGTCCCGGAGGGCCTCGAGCCGAACCAGCACGTCAACGGGGAGCTCACCGTCGGGGAGAACCTCGCCGATCTCCGCGGACTGCAGATCACGCTGGCCGCATTCCGCATCGCGGAGAAGAGGCGCGGCATCGACAACCCTGATTACCGCACCATGTTCCTGTCCTGGGCCCGCAGTTGGCGGGAAAAGCAGACGGAGGAACTGACCGTCCGCTTGCTCGCCGGCGACACCCACTCCCCCGCCGAATTCCGGTGCAACCAGGTCGTGCGCAACCTGGAGGAGTTCTACAAGACCTTCGAGCTGAAAGAAGGCGACAAACTCTTCCTGCCCGCCGACCAGCGCGTCACGTTCTGATCGCCGAGCGGAGTGAAATGGCGGCTCGGGCGAGCCTGACGGCCACCATTTCACTGCGCTCGATCAATCGCGCACCGGATGGGCACCGTGAGCGCGTGTCTCGGCGCGGGTGTACTTGCAAGCACCTGTCGCGCGGTGAACACGCCGGACTGTTTGTCCCGCAACTGCTCCAAGCCGGGGTCGCACGCATTCAGCCTGCTTCGCCTCGCGCTCCAACCAGCGCACCCCACCAGCACCTACGCCGCCCTGTGGATATCCGGCCGGGTGTGGATTCCTCAGCGAGCGCAAGGAAAAGGTGGTTCGAGCGGCCGCACGAGCCACCATTCGACTCCCGTCACGAAAGCAGGCCGGTGATCAGGGCGCGGAGACCGAGTTCGTAGGTGTTCCCGGCGGCGAGGGTGAGGTAGTCGGGGCCGAGGGTGGCCAGGCGGGGGTAGATTTCGGCGTCCAGGTCGGCAAAGACCTGGGCGCGGAAGGTGGGGCGGTTCTCGGCGGCGCGGCGAATGGATTTCGCGCGCACGATCAGGTCGCCCGCTGTGTAGTGCCAGATGGTGCGATATGCCTGAACGGCACGGTCCAGCGGGAGGCCGCAGGCCACGAAGCCGTCGATGACGGATTCGCTGACCCACAGCGCGGAGACGCCGAAAAGGTCGTCGGCGGCGAGGACTTCGACGATCCACGGGCGTGCGGCGAGCACGTCGTGCATGGCTAGCGCCGCGATGCGGATGCGCTCCTTCGGGTCTTCCGGCAGATCCGGCCAGACCACTTGGTCCGCGTAATCGTTGAGTAGCAGCCGGAGCAGGTCTTCCTTGTCCCGGACGTGGTGGTACAGCGCCATCGGCGTGCAACCGAGTTCCGCGGCCAGACGGCGCATGGTCAGCTTCTCCACACCGTCGGCGTCGATCACGGCGTTGGCCGCCGCGACGATCTCCGTGCGGGAGATTCGCGCAGGTCGGCCGGTGCGTTGGGGCTGCGACGACGGGCTCGGCATGGCTCCATCATCACGCATCGAGCCGCATGGGTGTGGACATGGGGCAACCAATGCGGTTAATTTTTATACATGTATAAAAACTCCAGAGGGCGGCCGGGCGTCGCCTTGACCGCGGTGGCCGTGGCGCAGTTCATGGTCGCGCTCGACCTTGCGGTGGTGAATGTCGCGCTCCCCGCGATCCGGACCGATCTGGGCTTCGCACAGGTCGATCTGGCGTGGGTGGTGCACAGCTATGCGCTGACCTTCGGCGGATTCCTGCTGCTCGGCGGAAAGGCGTGCGACCTGTTCGGGCGGCGCAGGTTGTTCGTCGGCGGGCTCGTCGCGTTCGGCATGGCCTCGCTGGCGGGCGGTTTCGCGCAGGCGCCATGGCACCTCGTCACCGCGCGAGGGATCCAGGGGCTCGCCGCGGCGGCCGTCGCTCCCGCCGCGTTGGCGACGTTGACCACGACCTTTTCCGAGGGGCCCGCACGAGTGCGAGCGCTCGGTGTGTGGAGCGCGGTCAACGCGGCGGGTGGCGCGATGGGAGTGCTGCTCGGCGGACTGCTGACCGAGTACGCGAGCTGGCGTTCGGTGATGCTGATCAACGTCCCGATCGTGGTGATCGCGCTGGGCGCGGCAGTAGCGGGTGTGACCGCCGACCGGCCCGGCGCGGGCGGGCAGATCGATGTGCCCGGCGCGGTACTCGGCACCGGCGGAATCGGTTTGGTGGTGGTCGGCGTGGTGCGAACCGATCACTACGGTTGGCTGTCCACCGCGACCGGAGTCACCATCGGCGCGGGCGCGCTGCTGCTCGCCGCATTTCTCATGGTGGAGGCGCGGGCGGCGGCACCGCTGGTGCGGCTCGGGCTGTTCCGCAACCCATGGGTGGCGGGCGCGAACCTCTTCGTATTCCTCGCGGGCGCCGGTCAATTCAGCGCGTTCTACCTGCTGTCGCTCTATTTGCAGCAGGTCTTGGGCATGAGCGCGGGCGCGGCGGGTGCCGCTTTCGTTCCGTTCTCGCTCAGCGTGATCGCCGGGACGGTGGTCGCGACCCGTCTCGGCGGCCGACGCTCACCCAAAGCAGCACTCGTCACCGGCGGACTGCTCACCACGGTCGGCATCGGCTGGTTCGCCTTGATCAGTTCCAGCGGCAGCTTCCTCGCCGACGTCCTCGGCCCGTCCCTGCTCGGCGGCTTCGGACTCGGACTATGCCTTGCCCCGGTGGCAGCGGCAGCGACCACGGGCGTCACCCCGGGCGAAGCGGGGATGGCCTCCGGCGTGTTCAACAGCGCCCGCCAGCTCGGCGGGTGCGTCGGCGTGGCCTCGCTCGCCACCATCGCGGCCGCGCGGACCGGCGACAACACCGGGCTCGTCGCCCTCAACGAGGGATATGCCCTCGGACTCGGCTGTGCCACAGCACTTTTCGCGATCGCCTGCGCGGTCGCCGCGTTCGTCCTTCCGTCGGCGCGCCGCTATCCAGCACAGCCGCTGGCGGAAGAACCGATCTCGACAGAACTTTCCCCAGCACGCCGTTGAACAGCTTTCTCCCCGCAACCGAAAGGAAACCCGATGACCTCCACACCGATCGACCTGTTCGACCTCGGCCTGCACTTCCAGGCGACCGGCGACGTGCGAGCCGCGCAACGGCGGATGAGCAGCGGCGACGGCGACTGGCAGCTCGCCACCTTCCACGTCGAAACCAACACTGACGTGCACGCCGGTCACTGGGAAGTGCACCCCGCGGGCGACGAGGCAGTGTGCTGCTTGACCGGCGCGCTGCGGCTCTATTTGCGACCGGAGCAACCGGGCGACGCCGAGTCGATGGTCCGCCTCACCGCGGGCACCGCCTTCGTCGTTCCCCGGAACCGCTGGCACCGCATCGAACTCGACGAACCCTCCGACATCATGTCGATCGGCCAGCGCCACGGCACCCGCCAGGAGTCCGTAGCAGCCGGCTGACCCGCGCACACCGGTTCCCGCACACCGTCGCTACGTGGGCGGGAATCGGACTGCGCAGCGCAACGTCCGATAACCGCCAGTTCCGCGATAGGCCGATCGCGAGACTGGCCACATGACGCGGACTACCAGCGACCCGATGGACGTGCTGACCGGAATGTATGCGGCCGAGGCGGAATACCTGGCCGCAGGCGGCCCAGGTGCCGCCTCGTTCGACCTGCTCGCCCCGTTCTTCTCCCCTACCGTGGTGCTCTATCAGGCCGAGAGCCTGCCGTACGGCGGGACCTGGCGCGGTCACGAAGGCATGGAGCGCTTCTTCCTCGCGATGAGCGATACCTGGGCGAAGTTCGACCTGCTCGATCAACGATTCCTGACGACCGGCGATGCCATGGTGGTGCATACCGAAGTGCACGCGCGGGCCCGTGCGACCGGCCGGGAACTCTACTTCGCGATCCTTCAGACGATCATCTTCGCCGACGGCCGAATCGCTGAGGTTTATCCGTTCTACTGGGACACCGCGGCAATTGCGGCAGCATGTGGAGTGTCGGACTCATAGCCCCAAGGCCGCAATCGCTTTCGGCCATTCATGGGCAAGTTCGAACAGATACCGCAGCTCCGCCGCGCGATCTCGGAACTCGTGCACCGAGCCCCGACCAGCGCAGGTAGCTGCCGGTGTTTTGCCTTCATGCTTCGCGCACGGCTTGCGGAAACTGCCGCGCGTAGCCGCGCACGTCGGACTGCTCACAAACGAAGCTGACCAGCAGATCGAAAACGCCAGTAATGCCGCGTAGGTCAGCCTTTCTTTGATCGAGAAACCTGCGACGTGCAGCTCGCGGGCACCGGCACGCCCCAAGAGGAATCCACCGGGCACAGGAATCCGTTTATCGAAGAGGTCCTGCGGGCCGGAGGTGACGGATGGCTGAGCCGAACACGCGGTTGGGATAGTGGGAACTCGGCTGGACATTGGCACTCTGTTCCCCAGTAACTTTCGACCATTCACGGGCGAGTTCGAGAAGATACCGCAGTTCTGCGGCTCGATCGCGGGGCTCGGATGGTGCCGCACTGCGCGTGACCGGGTTGACGGCCGGTGCGCCGCCGGCGTGCTTCGATCGCACGGCGCGCGCCAGCCGGAGTGCGTCGCCGCGCACGTCGTTGTCAATCTCGGCAGGAGTGATGTGCTCAGGTGATTCCGGTAGGTACGGCTTCAGGTGCAGTAGCGCATCCCAGATCTCTACGGTCATTCGATACAGCCGGGCAGCGGACTCCGGCGGAGCCGAATGATCGTGTAGCAGGACGACTTCCGGCACCGTGGCGGTCAGGTCGTGCCACAACGGTCGCAGGCGGCGGCAGGTGCGCCCCGTCCGATCCCATCCCGCCCGGGCGAGCAGCACCACGACCAGCGGGATCGCGGTGAAGAGGGTTATCGCCAGAAGCATGAGGAAGGCAAGGACAGCCCAGCCCTTTCCCGGCTCGCTCGGCGGCGTACCGGCGAGCGAGCGGACGATCATGATCACCGAGCTGACCGACCAGTAGACCGAGAACGCCAGTAACACAGCATAAGTGAGCCGCACACTGCTCGAGGTGCCCGCGACGCGCAGTTCGCGGATGCAGGCCCGGCCGATGACAAGACCGCCATAGATCGCCGGAAGCGTCGACAGCGTCCAGACGACTTCCGCATAGTCGAACCGCAACGCGCCATGCACAATCGGTGTGCCAAGTACTACGGAAACAGCGACGGCGGCGAACGCCGAATCGTATCGGCGCTGACTCCGGTAGGCAGCCTCGGCATCGGCGCCGCCGACGAGCCGGGCGAGCCCGTAAAAGCTGGCGGTGGCCATCAGACCGACACCGAGGAACAGGCGCCGCGCGAGGTCGGGGTGCTGCAATGCCGACGCGACCTCGTACGACAGGATCGCGACCAGCATCCAGCTCCATATTCGATTGATCAGTCGATCGGCGATCGTATCGCTGACGAAACGCCACCGGCCGACCGTCATCAAGGCGAGACAGAGGCCAACCACCACCAAGATCGAAGTCGGGACAGTGCTCATCGCGGTCGACACTAGGTCGTCGAGCGGGGCAGGCCAACTCGAGCGTCGAGGAGCTCAGCGCAATCGGTCCGACTGCGCTGTCCTTGCTCCATCTTCCGGACGAGATATGCGCCCGTACAGCAAGCAGGCGGTGATTCGGATGTAGGTTATGCTTAGGCAAACCTAGCCTTCGTCGTTCCCCGGAACCGCTGGCACCGCATCTAACTGGATGAACCCTCCGACATCATGTCGATCGGCTTGCGCCACGGCACCCGCCAGGAGCCCGTGGCAGCCAGCTGACCTCTTCGCCGACGGCCGGATCGCCGAGGTGCACCCCTTCTACTGGGACACCGCGGCAATCGCGGCAGCACGCGGAGTGCTGGACTTGTAGCCAAGGGCCGCGACCGCTTTCGGCCATTCGTGGGCGAGTTCGAGCAGATACCGCAACTCCGCCGCACGATCGCGGGGTTCCAGCACGGCGCCCCGAGCGGGTAAGGCAGCTGCCGGTGCGTTGCCTGCACGCTTCGCCCGCACGGCTCGTGCCACTTGGCGCGCGTAGCCGCGCACGTCGGTTTCGATCGCGACGGGCGAAGCAGATTCGGAAACATACGGTTTCAGGTGCAGTAGTGCGTCCCAGATTTCGACGGTCATCCGGTACTGCCGGGCGGCCGAGTCCAATGGCGTCGAACGGTCGTGGCGAAGGACGACTTCCGGCAGGGCGGCGGTCAGGTCGCGCCACAGTGGACGCAGGCGACGGCAGGTGCGTCCGGTCCGATCCCATCCTGTCCGCGCCAGCAGCACGGTGATCAGGGGGATCGCGGTCACGATCGTGAGCACGAATTGCATGAGGTAGGCCACGACAACCGCTGCTGTGCCCGACTCACTCGGCGGCGTGCCGGCCAGTGCGCGGCCGATCATGATCGCAAACGAGGCTGACCAGTAGATCGAGAACGCGAATAATACGGCGTAAGTGAGCCTTTCGCGCGCCGACGAGCCTTCGGCCCGCAGCTCGCGAATACAGGCACGCCCCAAGTGGAATCCACAGAAGGCCGCTGGAACCGCCGAAAGCATCCAGACCACTTCGGTGTAGTCGATCCCGAACGCTCCCCGGACGATTGGCGTGCCGAGTATCAGCGAGATGGCGACGACGGCGGATATCGAATCGTATCGGCGCTGACGTCGGCGCGCGCTCCCCGGATCGGCGCCGTCGAGCAGCCGGCACAGCCCGTAGAAACTGGCGATCCCCATCAGCGCACCGCCAAGGTATAGAGACAGCCCTAGGCCGGGACGATGCAACGCGACCGCTGCCTGATACAGCAGGATAGCAACGACATCCCAGCTCCACGTACGGTTGATCAGCCGATCGGTGCCCGTCTCGTTCACCAGAAGCCACCGCCCCAAGGTCATGAGGGCGACGAAGACGACGACCGACAGCACCGCCGAAGCAGGAACAGCATTCATCGCGCTCGACAGTAGGTTGTCGGGCGGTCCGGGTCCAGCCGCCAGCCAAACGCGGTGTGTTCGACCCCGCAACGGCGAGCCGCGCAACGCAGGGTATAGACCGCCACCTGGGCAACTCGCGAGACTGATGCGTCGGAGGTGCCGCCGTGTGACTACGTTCGCGGCAGTAAACCGCCGATCAGCGCAATCGGGGTCGGCCGCAAATTGCCAGCCTGAAGGTTCTCTGCCGCGACGGCTTTCGGCCATTCGCGGGCCAAATCCAGCATGCTCCGCAACTCGACGGACCGGCCGGCGCCAGCACGGGTGCCGGTACCGCTATGTCCAGCCTGTGCGATGGGTCCTGCACCGAGCGCTTTGGCCCGCGCCGCCGACTTCCGGTACCGCCGTTGTCAAGTCCCGCCACAGCGGATGCAATCGGCGACAATGCACACCGGGCTGGTCCCATCTCGCGCGCGCCAAAACCGCGATGACCAGCGGAATCGCCGTCAGCAGAGTGATGATCAACAGGCCGAGGAAGGCCGCGACCGGCGGCGTACGCGGCGCAGGGGGCGTGGGCCGCGATCGTCCGTGGGCAATGCCCACAAGTCGTCAGCCTCGGTCAGTTCGATCCACTCCATGGAAGTGACACCATGAGAACCAGCGGTGCCCGGCTTGTTCAGTTGACCGGGTGCTCTGTGATCCCCGGACAGGGTTGAAGCGATTCTTCCCTGGGACGTAAAGTAGGTTAGCCTTGGCTGACCAGCTGGTCGCTGTAGGCACGAAACCAGATCATCCAATCGGCCAGCGGAGGTCAGCGGTTTGCCCGCCATCACAAGTACCCACCAGACCAGCTACACGGTGCGCGACGGTGGGCGCGACCTCTATACCATCCGGCCATATGGCGAGCCACCAGCTCGTCCCGCGACGAGTCTGCCTGCGTGGTCGGCCACACTGTCGAAGTTCGCCGTGCTCCGGCGGGACTCCGAGGGATTCGTGCTCGAACATCCGACTTCTTGGTGCGTACTGCGCATCCACGACCCGCGCCTGCTCGCCCTGCTGGACGGTCTCGGAGCAGCGGATTCGGCTGTGCCTATCGGCGTCAAGGCACAGTTCGCCGACGACCTGTACTGGGGCGGGTTCTTCGTCGCGGACTCCGATCCCGAAGAGTACACGCAGGACCTGACCGTCCGACGTGGATGTCGGTGCGGAGCGGCTGCCGGTTCGAAAACGACGAGCCACACCACCGCAGCGGATCGTTCACCGATATCCACACACGCCAGGCCAGGCCCTGGACGGATTCAGTAGGTGCACCAGTTCGGCCTCCAGCTCACACGGCACCGGGTAGTGCGTTTCCCTGCAACTCGATGAGACTGCGGGGCGACAGTTACCCGGTTCGCACGGTCGGCTGGTCCTGCCAGCCGGAGATGACGGGCTGAGCCGAACCTGCGGTTGAGATGGTTGGGACTCGGGCTGGCTGTCGGCACTCTGCTCCCCAAGAACTTTCGACCATTCACGGGCGAGTTCAAGAAGATATCCGGACCACGCGGTTGAGATCGGTCGCGGAGCTACTCGGTCTTCGTGTCGCCCGACGCGAGCCGCGCGGTACCGATCACGAAGATCGCCACGCACACCGCGCCAAAGTACAGCAGTGAACCGGTCTCGCCACCGAACAGGGTCTTGATGGTCGACATCTGGCCGACGCCGAGCTCGCCGTTCTTGAACGGAGACAGTCGCTGGAGCAGGATGCCCGGGTCACCGGGGATGAAGGTGACGAATACCTCGACGCCGAATTTCCACAGCAGCACGATCATGACCACGAGCCCCGGTTTGGGCAACAGGGCCGACAGCCCGAGGCCGAGCGCGCAGATCAGGATGGTGAAGATCGGCACGCAGATCAGCAGGCGGACGCCCGCGCCGGAGAACGCGTCGACCCTGCTCCATATCTCCGGGAACACCCGTGGGAAGCCCCCGAGCATGATGAAGGTCGTCACCAGCGCGACCACACCGGAGATGGTGCCGAACACGATCAGTTTTGCTACCGGCAGCAGCCAGCGCCGTGCCTGGATGCCGAAGGTGGTCTCAACCGTCTTGTCGTTGAATTCGGCGCACAGCGAACTCACCCCGCCCGACATCAGGATGAACGCCGAGAAGATCAGGATCCAGTAGGTCGAATTGTTGGTCTCCATCCCACCGCTGCCGTTGAAGGACTGCGCCTCGGTGGCTTTCGCGATACCGAGATTGATCAGCACCGGGATCAGGATCGCCAGCGGGACGACCGTGTACCACAATGAATTCCGCCAAGAGAGCTTCACCAGCTCACTGCGTACCGATCGTGCGAGGTACGTGCCGAGCATCAGCGCTCACCCTCTCCCGCGGTGTATTCGACGCTGGTGCGGGTGAGGTCGATGTAGGCCGACTCCAACCGGCGAGGGCCCGATCCCTTGGCCACTAGTTCGTCCTTGCTCGTATCGGAGAGCACTTTTCCCTTGCCCATGACGACGATCCGGTCACCCGTGATCTCTACTTCGGTGAGATTGTGCGAGGCGATCAGCAGGCATTTGCCCTCCGCGGCCAAACCGACGACCAGGTCCCGCAACCACAGCGTGCCCTCGACGTCCAGACCGTTGGCCGGTTCGTCGAGCACCAGCGTGCGCGGATCGCCCAGCAGCGCCGACGCGATACCGAGCCGCTGCAACATGCCATAGGAGAACTTGCCGACCGAGCGGCGCGCCACCCTCTCGAGTCCGACCCGTTCGAGCGCCAGGCCGACATTCGATGCGGGCACGCCACCCAGCCGAGCCTGCCAGAGCAGATGCTGTTCGGCGGTGTGCTTGGGGTTGCGGGAGAATGCACCGAGACTGAAACCGATCTCGCGGATCGTGTCCCGGAAGTCCAGCAGCCCGTTCCCGTTAATGACGACCGAGCCGGAACCGGCCTGCGTGAGACCCGCGACCATGCGCATGACCGTGGTCTTGCCCGCACCGTTGGGCCCGAGCAGATAGGTGATCGAGCCCGCTCCGGCCTCGAAGCTGACGTCGTCTACGGCGATGTTCTCGCCGAAGCGTTTGGAAACGCCGCGAACGCTGATCATGAGAGAAATCCTGGTAAGTGTTGCTGAGGATGCCACACCACACGACGCAGCGACTCTCCGTGTGGCCGTAGCGTTGCCGAAGAGTCGCTGCGGGTGATTCGAGGGTGGATCAGGCGGGGATCAGGCTCGCCGCCGAGGAGCGGCGCAGCTTGCCGGACGGGGTTTTGGGCAGTGCGCCCTTGTGCACGACCGTAACCACCGCGGGCGCGATGCCCACGTCGTCGTAGACCGCGCGGGCAACCTCTTTGCGGATCCGCTCGCTCTCGTCGGCGTCGGCCGCCAAATCCGATTCGGCGATGACGGCGATGCCTTCTCTGGCCATATGGGGCAGCCGGACCGCCAGGGCCGCGACACTGCCGGGCCGCACACCGGAGACGACACCCGCCGCCCGCTCGACCACGGTCGGGGAGATATTGCGGCCGGCGACGATGATGACGTCCTTCTTGCGGCCGGACACCACGACCTCACCGGTCCCCGCGACGATGTAGCCGAGATCGCCGGTGGACAGCCAACCCTCGGCGTCGTTGGCCGAGACGTAGCCGTCGGGGCCGAGGTAGCGCTTGGTCACGGCCTCGCCGCGCACCAGGATATTGCCGACATGGTCGGCGGGCAGAGTGTCGCCGTTGTCGTCGACCACCTTCAGTTCGATCCCCGGGACAGGGACGCCCAGCCGCATCATCGTGCGCGAGCGCGTGATCTCCTCGCGCAGCACGACACCGTCGGCCTCGACCCGCTCCGCGTCGATGACGTCCACCGTGTACCGCTCGGCGGCGGCGGTGTACGACACCGCGAGCGTGGTCTCGGCCATGCCGTAGGCGGGCATCAGCGCTTCCGGCCGGAAGCCGAAACGCGCGGCCTCGCCGACGAACTCCTCCAGCGTGCTCTCGTCGACGGCCTCCGCGCCGTTGACCGCGACGCGCATGGACGACAGGTCGTAGGCACCGTCGGCTGCCCGGCGCAACCGGCGGGCGAGCAGAGAATAGGCGAAATTAGGTGCTGCGGTGAGGGTTCCACCGAATCGGGTGATGAGCTCCGCCCACGACAGCGGGTTCCCGAGAAAGCCGAGCGGTGTGATGATGACCGCCGTTGCCTGCGCGAACATCGGCGTCAACAACATGCCGACCATACCCATGTCGTGGTACAGCGGCAGCCAGCTCACGACCACCTCGTCGGCCGTGACTCCGGCCGCCGCGACCATCGCCACCTGGTTCTGATGCAGATTCGCGTACGAGATCGCGACCGCCTTCGGCACGCCCGTTGTGCCGGAGGTCAGTTGGAGGATCGCGATATCCTCCTCATCGGCGGGCACATGCCGCAGTTCCTCGGACCGGTCGGCCAGTTCGTTGATCGACACGAACGGAACACCGATATCCAAACCCCGCACTGCCTCGGCGAACGGTGCCCCGACCACCACAACGCGAGCGTTCAGCATCTCGATCACCGCGCGCGTATCCGTCACCCAGGTCTCGAGATTGGTGCGTGGGGTGGGCTGGTGCAGCATCGTGAAAGCCCCGCCGCGCATCCAGATCGCCTGCACGGTCACCGCGACGTCGCCGGGGGTACCCACGAGGATGGCGACCGAGTCGCCCGGCACCACACCAGCTTCGGCCAGACCGCACGCGACCCGGCCCGCCACCGACCGCACCTGAGACCAGGATCGAAACGCCAGATCCGACGACTCGATACCGGTCCACAGGCCGTTCACTTCGGAAACATGCTGCTCGAAAAGCAACTCGGTAATTCTGCTCATTGGTATTCCATTTTCTTCCCGCACGCCTGTTGCGCAGCACGCACCGCGGCATCGAATCGGAGTCGGTTCCGGCTATCCATTCCGTCGACGCCGGGACACGGCCGCGGTCATTCCGGTGTAGCTGTTTCGCGAAGCATCCGGTCGAAATGCTCTACGAAGGTGTCGGCGTACCCCACCGGCAGTGCGGCGGGATCGGTAACAATGCCGAACGATGTCTTGCTGCCCAGGATCAGCACAGTCACCGACAGCGAATAGCCGGCCAGTGGTGAGAACGGGGTCAATTCCGCGATCGGCTTTCCGAGCACAGCACGAATCCGCGAGAAACCGGGGTTCAACCCAACATGGATGTCCGGGCTCATATGCGCCATGGCCGCAACCGCGATCGCCCGCTGCAACGCCCACGGCAAGCCGGGCGCGGTGGCGGGGGCCGCGGTCGCCAGCTCGGGACGGCGCTGCTCGATGGTGGCCAGCTCCGACCGGGTCCGCTCGATCTGGCGAGCCAGATCGGTCTCGTTGCCGAGCAGGTTGAGCGGGGAGACCAGTACCGCGTTGCCGGTGTGGCGGAAGGCCGGATCGTTGGTGACAGGCAGCGTCACCCGGATGATTTCGGCCGGTGTCGTGGTGGCGGGCGGCGCGATGCTCGCGGTGCGGCCGATCGCGGCGAGCACGAACTCATGCACGGTCGCGCCATTCTTCTTGGCGGCGCGGCGCAGGTCGCGGGTGGACGCGCTGTAAAGGGCGTACTCGCGTTTGCCGGTCTTGGTGAGCTTCGGCCAGCCGCGGCTGTTGCGGCCTGCGGCCCACTGCTCGTTGAACGCGGCCTTGGACTCTTTCAGCACCTCGGGGTCGACGGCCGGGGTGCGGAAACGCGGACTGGTCGCGAACCGCTCGAATTCGGTGAGTTCTTCCGGCGTACCGTCGGCCAGCAGCCCGGCGAAGGCCGCACCCGCGATGCCGTCGGATACGGCGTGGTGCACGCGCAGCAGGAAGAACTGGGAGCCGTCACCGCTGGGGGTGAACATGGTGATGTGCCACATCGGCTCTGGCCGGGGCAGCGGCGTCTCCAGCAGGGTCGCCACCCGTTTGCGCAGATCGGCCTCGTCGGCGTAGTCGACTGCCGTGAGATGCCGGTCCACATCGACCTTTTCCGCCAGCACCACCTGCGGCTTGCGCCAGCGCCCGTTCAGGATGCCGATGCGGAATAGCTCGAACAGCTCGCTGCGCTCACGCACCCGCTCGCGCACATCCGCGACCGCCAACTGCGGGCCGCCAGTCGCCAGCTCCAGCAGCAGCGACCAGTGCATCGGCCGACTCTCGCTATCCAGGTGCAGGTAAGTGTGATCCGACGGCGTCAGCTCGGTGACGGCGGACGTGATCTGGGTACTCATGACTGTTCCACCTTCGCCATCATTTGCGCGTAGCGCTCGTTGTCGGGCTTCATGGCCGCCGCGACCAGCTCCCACAGCACCTCGTCGGCGCCGCCGCCGACGCGGGCCAGCTTCATGTCCCGGTACCAGCGTTCGAACGGCAAGCCGACTTGTAAATAGCCGATGCCGCCGAAGATGTGCAGGCACTCCGAGACGACTTCTTCGCCGAGTTTCGCGGCGGTCGCTTTCAGCGCGGCGGCCGTGCGCAGGTTGATCTTGCCTTCGGCGGCAACACCGGCCAGTGCGTAGCGCAGCAGGTCGACGCGCGATTGCAGATCCGCGATCCGCAGCCGCAACGCCTGGTGGTCGTATAGGCGCTTGCCGAACTGGACACGGTTGTACATCCGGGCCAGGGTGACGCCGAGCATCACCTCACACGATGCGGCGATCTGACCGGCCACCGAATAGCGCTCATGGGCCAGGCCCCAGCTGATGACCGCGAGCCCGGTCGCGGGGCGCGCGATGAGCGCCTCTTCCGGGATCCAGGTGTCGATCGTCACCGGCGCGGTATCCAGCGGGCCCGCGCCCAGCTTCTCGTACGGTGTGCCGACCTGCACCTGCGAGGTGGGTACTGCCGCGAGCGCGACATTGCCCGCGTCGCCCGCCGAGCCGCTGGTGGCGCTGCGGGCGACGATCAAGATGTAGTCCGCGATCGGCGAGAGCGACACGAACTTCTTGTGCCCCACCACCCGGTAGCCGTCGCCTTCCGGCTCGATCATGGTCTGCGCGTTCTGCAGATCCGAGCCGCCCGACTCCTCGGAGGCGCCGATGCACAGCACTTTCTCCACGGCGATGCTCTCATCGGCGAGGTTGCGCAGGAAGTCGTTGCGCCCGAAGCGGCGCAGGATCGCGATCGCCGAATCGTGCAGGCTGACACCGACTCCGATGGCCGCCGAGCCGAGCGCGCCCAGCTGGTAGGCCAGCGCGAAGTGGTGCTCGAGCTCGGTGATCTTGCGATCCTCCCACTTACGTGCGAACACCCCGGCGGCGCCCAGGTGCTCGAGCAGTTGGCGCGGAAACTTCTTGTCCAGCTCGGCCTGCTCGGTCCAGGCGACCACGTGGTCGTCGAACGCCTTGACGAGTACCTCTTGATATGAAATGTCGGTCACTGCTCGAGCTCTCTGTCCTGTCCGTCCGCGGTCGCGAGGACCCGATCGAGTTCCTCATGGATGCGTGTCACGGTCTGCTCGTCGAAAAGATCGATCTGATAGGCGATCTGTACATCGGTGTGGTCGGCGTGTAGGAACGCTTCCACGGTCAGCGGGAGCAGGGCGTATCCCTTCTCCGCAAGTTCCCAGGTGGTCGTGCAGCCGGGGAGCTGTGGGCCGTCGATCTTCTGCTCCAGGAACAGCACCAGCGATTCGTACGGCCTGGCCGGTCCTCCGACCTGTCGCGCCGCCTCGGCGATGCGGTCGTAGGGGAAGTTCCGGTGGCCGAACGCGGCGTCGGTGACCGCGCGAACGTGCGCGACCAGATCGGCGAAGGAGGCGTCGTCGGCGCCGATACGCAGCGCGATGGAATTGCTGAAATTGCCGATCAGCGACTCCATCCCGAATTCCTCGCGATTGGCGACCGCGGTACCGATGAGAATATCGCGCTGACCGGTGATCCGGTGCAGCGTCAGGTAATACGCGGCGAGGAACACCGAGAACGCTGGAGTGCGCAGGGTCGTGCTCAGCGCGCGCAGATTCTTGTCGGCCGCCGTGCTCAGCGTGCGATCGGAACGACCGCCGCGTTCGGAGACGATATCCGGCTGCCGGTCGTACGGCAGGCGCAGCGGTTCGAGTCCGCCGAATTGCCGCTCCCAGAAACGGATATCGTCGGCGTGGTCGGTCTCGACGAACCGATTCTGTTCCCACTCGGCGAAATCGGCGACCTGCAACGACAGCGGTGCGAAATCCAGTTCCGAACCCGGCCGTTCCTTCGCGCGCACATAGGCGCGTTCCAGATCCCGCGAGAGGACGGGCAGAGTCATACCGTCCCAGGCGATGTGCTGTAGCGCCATGACCACGGCGGTTTTCGGTTGTCCCGAATCGTCCGGCGGCAGCTTCACGAAGGTCAGCCGCAGTGACGATTCGGCCGCGAGATCGAAGGACTCGGTGCCGGCGGCGGCCATCACGGCGCGCAACCGCGCGCCAGCTGCGGGCTCGTCACGCAGATCCAGCGACTCGACGCGCGGCGGCAGATCCTTGTGAATGCGCTGGTACGGTGTGCCATCCGGGTCCGCGTGATAGGTGGTGCGCAGCACTTCGTGCCTGCGGACCAGGGCGAGGAACGCGCGGCGCAACGCGGGCCCGTCCACTTCGCCGGTGAAAGTGAAGGCGAGGCAGAGATTGTGGGCCGTGCTTTCCGGTGTTTGCCGCTGGTACGCCCACACAGTGCGCTGGGCGAACGACAGCGGTGCCCGGCCCCGATCGCGCCGGGTCGCCACGCCTGCCGCGGCCGCGATGCCCACATCGCTGAGCCGGGCCCGCATGGCGGCCTGAAGATCCTCTAATGACGCCACTTCGATCGTCCCTCGCCGATCAGACGCGTGCCGCGGCCAGATCGGCCGACGGGTCGGGAATTCCAGCGACCTCCAACAGGATTCGTGCCACCTGGGTGAGCTGGCCCGGCACCTGCTCGCGTTCGACGAGCCGGGCCGCGAAACCGCGCACCGTCTTCGCGCCGAACACATCGGTGACGCCCACGCCGTCGACGGCCAGCAGTCCGCGCACGTTCGCCACGAATGTGGTGGCCAGGATCGAGTTGGCGCCCGCATCGAAGAAGTCGGTAGTCACGCCGATCCGCTCGATGTCGAGCACCTGCGCGGCGATGTAGGCGACCGCTGCCTCCAGCGCGGTCTCCGGCGCCACGTACTCGACCTCGGCACGCCCCTGGGCCGCGCGCTCGAGCACCGCGCGGATGGCCGCGCGGTCGATCTTGCCGTTGCTGGTGAGCGGTACCTGCTCCAGGAAGTGGAGGACGTCGGGGACCATGTACTCCGGCAGCAGCTCGGCCAGGGCGGCGGCCACCGCGACGGTGTCGACCACTTGCCCGGACTCGGCGCCCACCGCGGCCAAGCTCAGCCGTCCGAAGACGACCGCCGCCACCGCCTCTCCGACCTCGGGCAGGGTCTTGGCGGCGGCCTCCACCTCACCCAGTTCGACGCGGTAGCCACGGATCTTCACCTGATGGTCGGCCCGGCCGAGGAAGTCGATGGTGCCGCCGGGCAGATAGCGCGCCAGATCGCCGGTGCGGTACCAGCGGATGTCGTTCGCCGTGACGAACCAGTCGGCGGTGCGCTCGGGATCGCCGCGGTAGCCGTCGGCCACGCTGACGCCGCCGATCCACAGCTCACCGGTGACCCAGTCGGGAGCGTCCTCGCCGCGCTCGTTCACCACGCGGCAGTGCACACCGGACAGCGGGCGGCCGTACGGTACGGCGGTCCACTCGGCGGGGAACTCGTCGGTGACCTCGTACACGGTGGAGTGGATCGCGGTTTCGGTGGTGCCGCCCAGACCGGCAAAGCGCAGTCCGGGAACCTGAGCCCGGATCCGAGCAGCCACCCCCGCATCCACGCGGTCGCCGCCCGTGATCACCACGCGCAGGGTGCGTAACTGCTCGGCGGTTGCGGAATCGAGCAGCATGCCGATCAGGGCGGGCGCGCAGTTGAGCACCGAAACCCGGTGCGCCGCGATGAGTTCCGCCCAGGACGCACCGTCACGCATCTTGTCAGCGTCGATACAGACCACCGCGCCGCCGAGCGCGAGCGGGCTGAACATGTCGAACACCGACAGGTCGAACTCCAACGCTGACAGGCCGATGGTGCGGTCGTCGGCGTGCAGCGCGAATTCCTCGGCGATCGCGTCGATGGTGTTGGCGGCCGCGCGGTGGCTGACCTCGACACCCTTCGGTTCGCCGGTGGACCCGGAGGTGAACAGCACGTAGGCGAGGGCGTCGGGAGCAGGCACGACGGCCCGCTCGGCGCGCGGGCCGGAGACGGACTCGTCGAAGACGATCCGCTCGATATCCTTGGGCACGTCGACCGCCGCACCGGTGATCACGGCACGAACCAGGCCGCGCGCGAGGATGCGGTCGCGGCGGGCGACCGGCTGATCGGTGCCAACCGGCAGGTACACCGCGCCCGCGGCGAGGACGCCGAGCACGGAGATCACCTGCTGATGACCCTTGTGCACGATAACGGCGACGGTGTCGCCGTGATTCACGCCCGCGGTGGTCAGCGCCTTCGCCAGCGACAAAGCCTGCTCGGCGACCGCGCCGTAGGTCAGTTCCTCGCCCTGCGACGTCACGACGGCGACGCGCTCCGGCTGACATACCGCGCGCTCGAAGAAATCCGCGTGCAGGCTGCGTGGCGCGATGGACGCCGACGTGGTCTCGACTGCCCCCCGCGCGGAGAGCTGCTCGGCGGGCAACGCGATGGACAGCGGAGCGTTCCAGTCGGCCTCGGGCGCCAGCAGGCTGTCGAGCAGCACCCGGAACTCGGCGAACATCGACTCCATGACGCCCTCGGGCAGGGCGTCGCGGCGGGTGTCCCAGTTCACCAGCAGTCCGCCGCCGACCTCGGCCACCTGGGCGTCCAGATCGACCTGCGGGCCCTGCGACAGGATCCACACCGGGCTGCCGAACAGTCGCGTCACGCGCTCGGAGAACAGCTCACCGAGCCCGAGGCCGGAGGTGAACACCACCGACGGCGTCACCGCCGAGCCGTGCAGCTTGCCCAAATCGCGCAGCACGTCGAGACCTTCGTAGGTCGCGTTCGCCGCACAGCTGTGCAGCTCGCGCTGCAAGCGGCGAGCGCGCGCCAGCAGCGATTCGCTCTCGCGCGCGTCGACGTCGACCAGCACCGAGTTGGTGAAATCGCCGACCACCTGGTCGATCTCGTCGTGCACCGGCTCCCGGTTGAACAGCGGCAGATTCAGCAGGAACCGCTGCCGCGCCGACCAGCGCGCGATCACCTCGGAGAACACCGCGGCCAGCGTCACCGCAGGGGTGAGGCCATGGCCGTGGGCCAGGGCGTACAGTCGCGTCTTGCCTTCCGGCTCGAGCCAGTGATGGAAGCGCACGCTTCGCGACTGGTCGGCGCGACGGGCTTCCGGGATCGTCGGCAGTTCGGCGGTTCCGGGCAGGCTCGGCAGCTTCTCGGTCCACCAATGACGAGCGGCCTCGTGCTCATCGGCCGGGATGCGGTCGCCGCGCTCGGCCAGGTACTGCCGGAAGCTGTAGCCGACCGGCGCCAGCGCCGCGTCGGACTCGTAGGCGGCGGCGAGATCGTCGAGGATGCGCCGGTAGCTCATGGCGTCGGCGGCGAGCATGTCGACGTCCAAGTGCAGGCGGTGCTTACCGCCGGGCAGCAGGGTGAGCACGAACTCGACCACCCGGCCCGCTGCCACGTCCAGCAGCTGGTGGCTCATCCGGTCGCGCATGCGCTCGAGTTCGGCGTCCGCGTCGGCGTCGTCGCGCAGGTCCACCACGCGGTACACCGACTGCGGCGGTTGCGCCAGGATGCGCTGCCCGCCGGCCTCGCCGAAGGCGGCCCGCAGCTGGTCGTGCCGCGAGACCACCTGTGCGACAGCACGTTCCAGACGATCGGGATCGGCACCCGCGCCGTCGAACTCGACGTATAGGTGCGCCGCGACACCGCCGAGGGCCTGCCCGGACTGGCGTCCGACCCAGTAGGCGTGCTGCATGGTGGCCAGCGCGAATTCGTCGTCCTCGGTACCCGTGGTGTCCTCGGTGAGCGGCGCGGAGTCGGCTGGAGCCGGCGTGGGGCTGGCCGGGGCGGCGGGCTTACCACCGGACAGCAGCCCGGCCCACGCCTCGATCGTCGGTTCCAGCGCCAGTTGCGAACTCTGCACCCGGTAACCCTGGCGACGCCATGTGCCGGACAGCTTCATCAGCAGCATGGAGTGCAGGCCCAGGCGGACCAGATCGTCACTGTCGCCAATGGACTCACCGGGAACACCCAGTAAGGCCGCGACATCAGCACGTAGCTGGTCTTTCGAAATCACGTGACTCCTCAGATCAAAACCTATTAGCTAGGTTAGGCTTGCCTAGCCTAACACGACAGGGAATCTCGCTTCGGCATTACCCGGGCGGGCCCGTGCAGGTCCGCGATGTCTACGCGCCTGCCGCGGCACGGAGCGCACCGAATAGGTCCGAGAGCGGCAGGTCCAGCGCATCCGGCACGCGCGCGACGAGTTCGGCGACCACCTGCGCGGCGCGCTGGGCATACGTCTCGTCGAGGATGTCGGTCCGGTACTCGACCTCGAGGCGCACCTGCTCGTCCTCGCCGATCTCGAACGCCAGCGCCAGCGGATAGTGCACGACGCCCTTGAAGACGGTCTCGCAGGTCACGCGCGCGCAGCCGGGAATCGGGACGCCACGCAGCGGGGTGTTCTTCACCAGCGCCATCACCTCGGCCACCGGGAAACGTCTGCCGTCGCCGCGCAGTGCGGTGAGAATCGGGCCGTAGTCGACGGAGGAGAATTCCATCGACCCGTAGACCGTCGAGACCGCGTCGCGCAGCGCGTCCTTCGTGCTCGCCGCCGGATCGAAGGTGAAGCGCATGGGCACCACGTTGCCGCAATAGCCGACCTTGTCGGCCGCATCGCCCGGCTGCCGGTTGTCGGCGGGCACCAGCAGCACATAGTCGTCGGCGCCGGTCAGAGCGGCGATACTCAGCGCGGACAGGACGATGAGTACCGCATTCGGCGTCGCGCCGATCTCGCGGGCGACGCCGGCGAGCGCGGCGACATCGGCGGGATCGATCGGGCGGGTGAGATAGGCCCCCGGCCCCTCCCCCATCACCGAGAACCAGCTCTCTTCGGGAGTGGTCTCGGGCAGCCTGCCGGACAGCGGATAGCGAAGACCCTCGGCCGCCCAGGTCCGTACCGCGTGCCGCACGGCCCGGTCCAGCGCGGCGACCGGACGTGTGGGCGCCTGCGGTGCGGACGGCGCAGCCGCCTCGGCCGAACCCGCACGCGCCACCAGCTTACTGAGAATCGGGGGCAGCGCGGTCTCATCACCGGCCAGGTGGTGCAGTACCAGCACCATGGCGACACCGTTCTTGCCAGCGTAGGCGCGCGCGCGAATGGGCGGGTCCTGTCGTAGCCGGAACGACGCGGTCGACAGCGCCACGGCGGCGGCACGGACGGTCTGCTCGTGCGTGCGCCCCTCGGCGGCCTCCTCGGATTCGGGCATCGAGCCCCACTCCCAGACCTTGCCCGGGACGACCCAGCGACCGTCCCGGCGTTTCGGCTCGCGCCGCGCCACGCCATCGTCGCCAACGACGATGACCGAACCGAGCACCTCGGAGGCGTTGACCAGCCGCTCGTACGAGGCGACGACCTCGTCCAAGGTGTAGGAGTCGTCGAATTCCAGCAAGACGCCGTAGTTGTGCGAAATGGATTCCGGGTCCAGCTCGTAGATCTTCCACATCCGTCGTTCGGCGATGCCGAGGCCGCCGTCCGATCGTTCGGGCCACGCGGGCTCGGCGTCGGCCGCGCTCTGATCACCCGCGATGCCCGCGTCGGCGAGCCGCCGTCGCATGAGTTCCATTTGCGCGTCGGTCAGTACGTTCATGCTTCTCCTAGCCGTGGAGTGCGGGGCCGGCCGTACCGGTCGTCGGCACCGGGAAGTGCCGGCGGCACAGCGGAATCAGTAGTCGAACTGCGGGTCGCCCGCGCAGTCGACGTTCTGGCAGAACGCCTTCCAGTCGAACTTCCACAGACCGCCGTCGCGCACCAGGTAATAAGTCGCCGATGTTGCCGGGAATCCGGCGATGAGCCCCTCACCACGGACGGTGAGCCGGTTACCGTTGATCTGCACCGGACCGACCGCACGGCCCTGAATAGTGAAGAAATCTAAGGTCTGACTGAACGACATGGCCTGCTTGACGACGGAGCGCACCTTGTCGCCGCCGTAGCTGACCTCGACCTTCTGATCGATGGAGATATTCGGGTTGTAGAACGCCGCGTACAACCGCTCCAGCTTCTCCAGCGAGGGGACCTCATCACGGACGTAGAGGTCCGCGGCGGTGGCGTCGCGAATCGAGATGTCCGCGGCGGCCGGGTGGGCCAGGCCGAAGCCGAGCAGAGCGGCGAGTACCGAGACGACAGCGACCTTGATGAGTTTTGTCATGACAACCTCCATTGACTTACCGAAATCCATTGCCGGGCAAACTTGTTTCCGACGCGCGCCCAGCAGTACGCGCCCGGGGGAAACGGCGATGCAGATGTCACCGTGGCGGCAACATCGGCATCCGCATTCGAGCGTGGGATTCGCAGCAGGTGATTACCGCGCGACGCTGCCCGCCTTCGAGCGGATGAGGTCTTCCAGATCGCCCACCGAGGCGGCCTCCGACATCTCCCGCTCGGTCAGCTGCACGCCGAGCCGCTCCTCGATGGCGACGACGCCGATGGCGAAGGCTACCGAGTCGAGACCCAGATCCTCGACCAGCAGCGAGGACCGGCTGACGTCGGCGAGCGGGAGGTCGAGATCTTCTTCCAGAATGCTGTTGAGCGTGTCACGGATGTGGTCGGACATCAGGTACTCCTCAGAGACGAAACGATTAGTTCTGCCGGCATGGCCTCGGAAAGCGCACAACCCGGGTGCGTGGTCATCGGCGTGCGGGCGCGTGGTCCGGGAACCGGTGGACCTCAGCGCCGGTGGGTGTCCTCTTCGAACACCTCCTCGTCCGTTACACCGAAGCTGGTGAACGCGGTATTGCGCTGCAGGCGGTACACCTCACGGCCGAGCACGGAGTTGAGGATCTTCGCATTGCGGACCGCGCCGATGTCCAGGTTGGGAGCAGAGACACCGACGGCATGCGCCTCGGCATTGGCCACGAAGATTCGGCCGGACAACGCCTCATCAGCGGCCACGGCGTGGTTGGACTCGATAACCAGGCGGTCGCGGGAATCGCGCCTCAGCCGGTCGGCGACCTGGGCGAGAAAATCGGTCTTGCGCTGTGTGTACCCGGTGGCCGCGATGACGAGGTCCGCGGTGTGCGCCAGCGATGATCCGGTGTCCAGATGCCGTCCGCGGATGCGCAACCGGCCATCGGCCAGCGTGTCGAGGCCCTCGACCGCGACACCGTTGCGCAACTGCACTTGCGGCAGCTTCTCCAGCAGCCGGCGACGGTAGAGCAGATCGTGCAGGCGTGCCAGGGTCTCGCTGGAGATACCCTTGTGGAACTGCCAGTGTCCCGCGCGCACCTGATCGCGAGTCTCCTCCGGCAGGCTGTGGAAATAATCCATGTAGGCCGGGGTGGTCATTTCCAGCGACAGCTTGGTGAAGTCGAGCGGAGCGAACCACGGAGTGCGGGTCCACCACTGCACCGCAGGACCGCCCCGCAGGTTGGCCTCGAGCAGATCGATGACGATCTCGGCGCCGGACTGGCCGGAGCCGATCACGGTGACCGAATCAGCCTGGTGCGCCGCATTCTGATGGAACAGGTACTGCGAGCTGTGCACCAACGCGGGTGAGGCGGTCGAGAGTTCGCGAGGGATCGCTGGTTCTGTGCCGACACCCACCACCACGTGGCTGGCGTGGATCACCGAGGCGTTGTCGTGACCGGTCACCGACACCTCGAAGTGCTGCGCCTGCTCGTCCCAGCGCACCGCCTCGACCGTTGTGGAGAACCGCAGCGACGAGAGCTTGCCGACCGCCCACAGCAAGTACGCCTCGTACTCGCGCCTGGTCGGGAAGAAGTCCTCGCGCACCAGGAACGGGTACAGCCGGTCGACGTCGGCCAGGTAGGCGAGGAACGACATCGGATGCGTCGGATCGACCAGGCTGACCAGATCGGACAGGAAACTGACCTGGAGCTTGGCCTCCTCGAACATGAGGCCGGGATGCCAGCGGAACTCCTCGACGGAGTCGACCACCAGCACCTCGACATCGTCGACCGTCGAGGCCATGGCCGCCAGGCCGATATTGAACGGACCACATCCGATCGCGAGGATGTCGACCTTCTGGACTTCACTCATGGATCTTCACCATCTCGTCGCGATCGCTGCGCAAGCCTTCCGACTCCACTTCCAGGCCCATGCGCAGGAGTTCGTCGAACAACGAATCGATGTCCTGCTCGGTCGATTCGGGATTGAGCAGAGTGAGTTTCAGGCAGGTGCGCGGCGCACCCTCGCCGTGCACCCGCACCTGGGTGCGCCCGATCAGCGCCTTGCCGGAGCTGATCAGGCGGCGCCGCAGTTCGCCGTTCACCTGGTCCAGATCCAGATCCTCGCAGCGGTAGCGGAACACCACCGTGGTCAGGGTTACCGGCGCCACCAGCTCGAGCTGGAGCTCGGTGCCGATCCGGCGCTCGGCGAAGCGGGCCAGCTCATGACAGGTGTCGAGCATCTCGCCCAACCCATCGCGGCCGTAGGCCAGAAAGGTCGCGGCCACCTTGAGCACATCCGGACGGCGGGTGGTCTGGAGGGTCTGGCCGAGCAGACCGCCGAAACCGGCTTCCACGTCGTCGTCGGGGTTGAGGTAGGCGACCGAGCGATTCAGCGAGGCGAAGCGCTCCTGATTCGCGAGCAGCAGCACGCTGGCGGCGGCCGGTTGCCAGCCGACCTTATGCAGATCCAGCGTCACCGAATCGGCGCGTTCGATACCGGTGAGCAGGCCGGACAACCTGTCGGAGAACAGCGATCCGAAGCCGTAGGCCGCGTCGACGTGGAACCACACATTGTGCCGGGCAGTGATCTCGGCGATTTCGGGCAGCGGGTCGATCGAGCCGAAGTCGGTGGTGCCCGCGGTGGCGACGACCGCGACCGGAGTGTGGGTCTCGGCGAGTTCGGTCAGCAGCTGATCGAGGGCTTCCGGGATCATCCGGTGCTCGGAGTCGACCGGCACCGGGCTCGTCGCCGCTTCACCGAGACCCAGCGTGGCGCACGCGCGGTGGATCGAGAAGTGCGCCACCCGCGAGCACAGCACCACCGGACGGGGCAGCACGCTCACACCGTTCTGCCGGATATCGAAGCCGAGCTGCGCCGCACCGTAGTCACGAGCGATCAGCAGCGCCAGCAGGTTGGAGTAGGACCCGCCGGGACCGAAGACACCACCGGCGGTCTCGGGAAGGCCGACCAGACGGGCCAGCGCGCTGACGGTCCACTTCTCGATGGCCAGCGTGGCCGGGCCGGAGTCGTAGGTGTCCAGCGAGGCATTGGTGGCGCTGGCCAGCGCGTCGGCGACCACCGCGACGGTCAGCGGCGGAGGCTGTAGGTGTGCCGCGCACAGCTTGTGGGTCAGGTCCAGGCCGTAGGCGGCGATCAGATCGGCCAGCTGCGCCAATGCGGCCGATTCGCCCACCCCGGTATCCGGAATGCGCTCGGGCCCCAGCGCTTCCGCGACGACGTCGAGCACCTCGGCAGGATCACCGGATGGCAGCGGCGACCGATGGTGACGGCTCTCCTCGACCGCCGCGGCCAGCTGCGCGAGTCCGCCACCTGCGGCAGCCCAACCGTCGCCCGGACCGGCGAACTTGGATGACCTCCCCCAAGGGAAAGTGGATTCATGTGACACTGAAAGCCCCACTACGTTGAATGACGTTGAGAACGAACTTGTTTCGGCCGAGATGGTCGGCGCGCGCGAGCCTCGTCGCAGCGACCCGCACCATCACCTCGCGGTGGCTACCCCGGCCGTAGCGGCACCGCCGCCGCCCGCGCGCCCGAGCGGACCCGCCGTCGCGCATGTTCCGGCCGGGCGTAGGTCGAGACGGTCATGCTCCTCCCGGCGTCGGGTCGTCCGTGGCTCCCGGTGGATCCGTCCGCGCGAGCCGGTAGGCCGCGGTACCGGAATCAGCGTCGGAGGTCGCGGCCCGGTCGAAGACCACACGTCGGTGAGCGGATGCCCGCACGCTCACCCAGTCACTGCGAATGGGAATGAGTTCCCCGCGCGCCCAGTACGGCGCCTGATCCTCGAAGTTCGGCGAGCGCGGATCACCGCTGACACCCAGCGGCACGATCCAGCGGCCGGCGTCGCGGTCGGCCAGATCCCAGACGTATCGCGCCGCCGAGCCCAGGCTGCACGCATGGGAGAACCCGACCGCGCTCGCATTGGCGAAAACGCATTCGGAATCACCGCCCAACGGCAACCGGCTCGGCCGCACGCGGGCCGACATCTCGGGATGCTTCGGCGACATCCCGGCCAGATCCATGCCGTGCAGCGGGTGCAGCACGTGCACGCTGCCCCAGGTCGGAACGGCCTCCAGCTCGGCCAGATGCGCGGCGACCGCCTCGACCGACTCGGCGAGCAGCCGGTTGACGTCCACGCCGACACCGGATGCGCCGCGCAGCACCGAGTCCAGGGCCGCCGCGAGCCGCGTCTCCACCACGAACCACGGGTTGAGCACCGGCGAGAACAGATGTGGCTCGGCCAGTCCGGCAAGGGATTCGTGGCGGGCGATGGCGCGGACCAGGCGGGTGCGCACTTCCGCGAACACGTAGGCGTCGGTGCTGTCGGCCCGCATGGCACCGTCCCAGGTGAGCAGCCTGCGACGCACCTCGTCACCGGCCGGGGTCAATGCGGTCAGCGCCGGTAGCATGCCGCGGATGACGTCGGCTTGTTCATTGGCGACATCGCCGTGGATGCGTTCGCAGCCATCCACGGAGACCGCCGGATCAGCGGCGAGCAGCTCACCGATCCGCGCCCCGCGCGCCGATGCCGCGCATTCGGTGGTGACCGGTTGCAGCGGAAGCGAATCCGAGATGCGCTGGTTGGCGATCACCGAATAGTCGGACACGCCCGCGTCGAAGCTGTCGTCGGTCACCGACGGCGTGACGAAGCCGCGCCACTGATACCGCTCGTCCCAGCCGGGAACCGGCAGCCAGTAGTTCTCGTGCGCGCGCACCGGAATCTTGCCGACCACATGGTGGGTTACCCGCCCGCTGGTGTCGGCGATGACAATCCGGTTGACCGGCTCCACCCACTCCCGCATGGCCTGCTCGACATCGCCGACGGTCTTGGCGAACAGCACGTCCAGCGCGGCGTCGAAGGTGACCTCAGGGTCGTTCAGCATCGGGCTGCGCAGGCTCAGCGCGAAGGACTCATCCGGCTCGCCGAACAGCACCGGTCCGTTGCCGGTGGTGATGATCTCGAGTTCGACCGGGTCGCCGTCGCGCACCAGGATCTGCTCACGCCGGATATCGGCCGCGCGAACACCGTCGGCCGATTCGGCGTGCACCTGGGTGCCCGATCGGCTGAGCCGCTCCAGGTAGAGGTCCTGATAGTCAGCCATGGCATTGGTGATCCCCCACGCCACCGTGCCGGAATGGCAGAAGTGCGGAACTCCGGGAACACCGGCGAAGGAGAAGCCGACGACGTCGAACTCCGGACAGGCGAGGTGGAACTGCTGGTAGATTCCGGGCAGTTCCAAGAAGCGATGCGGATCGCCCGCGATCAGCGGCGCACCGGTCGCGGTGCGCGTCGCGGCGACACCCCACGCATTGCTCCCGGACAGGGGTTCACCGAACGATTCGCGCGGTGCCTCGGTCCCCGGCGCGGCATTCTCGGTGAACTGGGCGAGCAGGTCGGTGACGAATGCCTCGTCGGGGTAGTCGGGCACGGTCTCCGAGGTGGCGTCGACGCCCTCGCAGTCGAACAGCGACAGTGCGCTGGCGCCGAGCCCGCGGACCGCGTGCACACGCCACAGCTTCGTGGTGAAGCGCCCAAAAAGAATGTGGTGCAACAGGAAAGCCGAGATCGGGGTCCACGGCTGCCACGGTGTCGGCCGATGGCCTAGTTCGGTCAGCTCGATAGCGTCCGCGGTGTCGACTGTGGCGTTGACACCGTCGACGTAGGCGCGGATCAGCCGCTGCGAACGCTCCGACGACGCTTCATAGATCCGGTGGGCGGCACGGTCGAGCTGGGCGCGACGGGCGAATTCGTCCCAACCGATGCCGTCCAGCCCGAAGACCTCAGCGCTGCGACCCTCGGCACGCAGGCGGATGAACTCGAGCTGCCAGGCCCGGTCGACCCCGCACGCATAACCCTGGCCGAAGAGCGCGCCCTCGGCCGAATCCGCGACGATATGCGGGATGCCCTCGGCGTCCCGGATGATCTCCAGGTCCGCCGTCACGGCGTTGCCGGTCGTCATGAGACCGCCACCTCCTCGGCGCGCAGCGAATCGGCCGCGGACCGATGGCCCGCGATTGGGTTCACCAGTTCGTGGTCGGCGTCGACCAGGGTCGAATACGAATCACCGAGATTCACCATGCGCCGGTTGTTCGACAGCTGAAGACGATTCATATGAATCGCCTTGAAGGTCGGTGCGAACAGATTCCATCTCCGGAACTTCTCCGCCATATCGGGATGCAGTTGCTGAAATTCGATCACGCCCCGCGCGACAATGGCCCAGAAGTCCTCGTCCGCGACCAGTCCGCGCGAATGCAGGATCAGCGCCAGGTGGCGCAGGTAATCGTCGAAGATATCCGAGAGCACACCCATATTGCGGATCTCGTCGGCCTCCTCGGTCACTGCGCGACGGCAGGTGTCCGGAATACCTTCCGGCGCCGCGAAAATGGAGACCTCTTCACCGATATCCTTGAGGATGCCGCGCACCGGCACACCGCCGTCGAACACGAGAATCAGGTTCTCGCCGTGCGGGGAGAACTTGAACTCGTACTTGTACAGCAGATACATGATCGGCTGGAGGTAGCAGCGCAGGTACCGGACCAGCCATTCCTCGGCGGGCAGACCCGAACGACGGATGATCGCCCCGACCAGCGGATCGCCGTGGTGGTCGAGATGCAGCAGCGCGGCCATGGTGGCGAGCCGCTCGTTCTCGTCGAGCAGCGGAACCGGGCTCTCACGCCACAGCGCCGACAGCAGCTTGCGGTACTCCGAGCCCGGCTCGGTGAGGGCGTTGTAAGTGGTGCTCCGGTAGCCTATGGCCGCCACCTCGTACAGCATCTCGAAGCCGAGCGATTTCAGATATGGGTCGCCATTCACCTGGGCGCGGACCCAGTCGTTGATCGGCGGGGTGGTCCGCATGTAATCAGCGGACATGCCACGGGTGAAGCCCATGTTGACGATCGACAGCGCCGTCTTCACGTAGTGGCGGGCCGGATTCGACACATTGAACAGGGTTCGGATGGACTGCTGCGGCTGGTACAGATCCGGTGCGTCGCCGACCTTCACGATCTTCTGCTCCGCGATATCGACCGCGTAGATGCGCGCGATCTTCTGCACCCATTGCCACGGGTGCACGGGCATGTAGTAGTAGTACGCCGGTTCGAGGCCGCGGGCGATGAGCACGGCGTCGAAACGCCCGAGCGTCTCCGCGCCGAGTTCTTCGCGCACCAGGCTGTCGTAGTCGAGCCCGGACACCGCGGCGAAATCGGTGTTCTCCCGCAGCACGGCCACCCAGGTCAGCGGGAATCGCTCACCCGATTCGGGTGCATAGCGCTCCACATCGTCGGCACTGAAGCCGAGCCGTCCGGCATTGGCGACGATGCAGGGGTGCCCCTCGGTCATTGTCCGCTCGATGGTCTGGAAGTCCGCTTCCGCCAGCCCCACCGCCGCGATGCGCCGCGAGTCGGGACGGTTCGTGCTGATGGCCAGGGTGTTGGTGAGCTCCTCGAGGTATTCCGGCAGGGCGTGCGAGGCAATGCCGAGGGAGTTGCTGAGATCGACGATGAGGTCGATCGCATCGACGCGCAATTCCTCGCCGTCGCGTACCCGCCGCAGCGATGATTCGTCGATGCTCCAGCTGTCCAGCAACAGGACCTCGGCGCGGAACCGGTACTCGGTACGGCCGTCGTCGGAATGGACCACGTACACACCGGGCGACAGCTCGACGGGCTGCACGAAACGCTCATGGCAGAACTCGGACAGGATCTTCTTCGCGATCCTGGCGTTGTAGGTCTGCCAATACGAACAACTGTGGGCCGAAGCCGCGATACTACTCAAAACGCTGCCTTCTCAGGAATTGGAACGCTGATCGACGGCTGCCAGAGACCGCCCGTTGTCGGTCACCCGAATGAAATCCGCCCGGGTGCAGTAGCTGAGCCGTGCTACCTTGTCCGCCACCGGATAATCGCCGACGACCACGAATCCGACCCCGGCATTGAGCGCCTGCACATCCAGGTTGCGCACATCCGGCTCGACCACGACGCGCTGCGCGCCGAGTTCGAAGAACGCGGTCCGCATGATGTGCAGCATCACGTTCCCGGTGAACGCCGGTAGTCGGCGATCGGTGCTGGCGACCAGCAGGTGCATGCCGATATCGCCCGGCTCGTGTGCGTACCCTGTGCCGGGTTTGGCCAGATCGCTGGTCACGGGGTTGTACAGCTCGAAGAGAAACTGCGGTTCGTTCTCGAAGTAGCCGATGCGCATACCGAACCGCGGGTCGGGATCGGTGCCCGCCTCCCGGATCAGTTCCACCACGTCGGCCACGCTGCTGTTGAGCATGCCCCAGTACGCCGACTTCGGATGATTGAGCCAACGGTGGGCGACCACCGCATCACGCTCGATATCCATTGGCCGGGACTCGAAGTGATACACCGGCGTGGTCATACTCTCCGGGCCGGGAGCGGGGCTGTCCCACTTCCCTTCGATCAGCAGATCGAGCAGGCGCACGTAGTAGTCGAACATCGACCGCGCGGTTTTGGGCGCCAGGTCCGGGGTGCGTACGCCCCAGTTGACCAGCAGACCTCCCGACACCTCGACGACTTTCGCGTCGAGCACCATCTGCGGGCCCTGCGAGACGATCCAGGACGGCTCGCCCAGCACCTCGGACACCACCGGGGAGAACAACTCACCGAGCCCGAGCGCACTGGTGAACACCACCGGGGACACCATCGGTTCGCCGAACTCGCGCAGCACATCCAGGCTCCCACCGGTGCCACGGCCCGCGGCCTCGTGCATCGCCGCACGCATGCCGTCGGCACGCTCGGCCAAGGGCCGCTCCTCGGCGAGGTCCACGTCAACGACGATCGTAGAGGTAAACGCACCGACCACCTCATCCACGCCGGCATGCACGGCATCACGATCGAACAGCGGCACCGTCAGGTGGAAGCGCCTGCTGGCCGAGAATGCGCCGACGGCCTCGGCGAACGCTGCCGCCATCGCCGCAGCGGGCGTCACCCCGCGCTTGCGGGCGCCTTCTTCCAGCCGCTGCCGGGCGGCGGCGGCGATCAGGTGGTGTAGACGCAGCGTCGCGGACGCCGCGTCGGCGCCAACCTCGTTCACCGGAAGTTCAGGCGGGCCGGGCAGTTCGGCGATCCTGGCCTTCCACCAGGCCACATCGGCTTCACGCGCGCGGCGGCGAGCCGACAGCGCCGCGAAGGTGACCCCCAGTTCCGGCAGGTCCTCGCCGAGGTAGAGCCGCGCCAGATCGTCCACGAGCACGCGGTAGCTCATGGCGTCGGCAGCGATCATGTCCACGGCCAGGTGGACCCGTCCGCGGCCCTCCGGCAACAGGGTCAGCTCCGCGCGCAGCACGGCACCTTCTTCGATCGGCAGGCTTCGATGGGTGCCCTGTTGCCGTCGCTGTTCCAGGGTCTCGGCGACAGACGTCGGCGAATCCTGACGCAGGTCGTGCACGGCGACCACGTCCGCATGAGCGGTGCCGATGACCTGGGTGCCGTCATGCAGAGGGCGAACGCGCAACATCGGATGGCGCTCCAGCAATGCGCCGACCGCAACACTGAAACGCTCCGGATCCATTGCGGGGCCGTCGAATTCGACGTACAGATGTGCTGCGCCGCCGCCCAGTGCGTGATCGCGCGAACGGCCGGTCCAGTACGCGTGCTGGGTGGTCGCGAGCGGGAAGGCGGCTGCCAGATCCGTGTCGTCGAAATCAAAAGTGGCGGAATCGCTTTCGCCCATCTGACATTCGGCGAGCAATGCCGCCCAGGCGTCGATCGTCGGATCGGCCGACAACCGCGCCAGATCGACGTCGTAGCCGAGCCGGCGCCACCGGCCCACCAGCCGCATCATCCGAACGGAGTCGATGCCCTGCTCGATCAGGTTGCCACCACGATTGATCTCGTCGGCGGAGATCTCGAGCAGCGAAGCGATCTGCACTCGGAGATCGATCTCCGTACCCAGCTCTGGACGAGCAACCACCATCAGAACGCCTCTCGCAGATCAAGAACTACGCCCAGTTAGTGCACCCTAAAAAATTAGGGTGCACTAACTAGCCATCCGAGCATAGCTAATCATGACCCGCGCAAGCAAGCTTAGGCTAAGCTAATCACCTGGCCAGGGTCCACTGCCGGAGAACTCCCGAAACGCGAAAACGGGGACACTCGGGCGAATTTCCCCGCCGCTCAGGCAAATGTCCCCGTCGCTCAGTTGGTGCTCACCGGTGCCGAATTCGAGGTGATCCGCCATTCGGCGGCGTCGTGTTGATGCGCCCAGAACTCGGCGAACCGGCCGTGCGCGGTCAGCAACTCCTCGACCGTTCCGTCCTCCACGATGCGGCCTTCCTCGAGGAAGAGCACACGATCGGCGCCCGCGATGGTGGACAGCCGGTGGGTCACCACCACCCGGGTACGGTGCTGCGGATCGTCGGTGATCGCGGTGACCACTGCAGCCTCGTTCTCCGCATCCAGCGCGCTCGTACCCTCGTCCACGAGCAGCACCGACGACGGCTTGAGCAGTGCCCTGGCGATCGAAACCCGTTGGCGTTCACCGCCGGACAGCGCGGTGCCCGCGTCCCCCACCAATGTGTCGAGCCCGTCGGGCAGTCGGCTCGCGAACTCCTCGACCCGCGACAGCCGCAATGCCGAGGCCAGTTCTTCCTCGGTTGCTGCAGGGTTACCCGCGAGCACATTCTCCCGGATGGTGCCCGCGAACAGGTACGGCTGCTGGAACACCATGCTGGTCACCACCGGACGCTGTACCGGATCGAGCGCGCTGCGATCGATCCCACCGACCAGGACTCGGCCCGCCGTTGGCTTCTCCAGCCCGGCAACCAGGCTGAGCAGAGTGCTCTTGCCGGAGCCGGACGGCCCGACCACGGCGGTGACCTCACCGGAGCGGAACTCGATGTCGAATCCGTCGAGAACAGGCGGCGCGTCGTGCCCGTAATCGAATGACACCCCGCGCAGTTCGATTCCCGCTTCACCTGCCGCGGACTGCGGCTCGGCGACCGCTTCGGCAGCAGGCTCGGGCGCGTCGATGACGGCGCGAATATCGCGCAGGATACCCCGGCTGGTCTCCAGGGCGGGCGCCAGATCGGCGAGTGCGCCGAACGGCTCCAGGAACCGGACAACCACGACGATCAATGCCACCGCCTCGGGCACACCGATGGTGCCGTTCACCGCCAGCCAGGCAGTGGTGCCCGCGAGCAGCACCAGCGCGATCTGGCTGGCGACACTGAACAGGATCTGACCGGGAATGTTCAGCAGCAGCAGCCGAGTCGTCGCGCCGTGCTGCGCGGCGAGCGCAGCGCCGGCCTGGCTGCGTGCGAGTTCCACCCGGCGGGCGGCTCGCAGCGCGGCCTGGGTGCGGGCGAACTCGAGAATGCGCGCGGTGAGCGCACTGTTGGCATCCTTGGCCACCTCGTCGGCCCGGCGGGTGATCCGCCCACTCGCCCACAGCGCTCCGAGTAGCAGCGGGACGACCAGCAACGAGGCCGCGCCGAGCTGCCAGGCGACGGGCACCAACCCGATGCCGATCGCGAAGGGCAGCAGTACCGACTGCACCAGCGGCGCCACCTGATAGCCGAGCAGTCCGACCAGGTCGGGGCCGGTGCTGGCAATGGCTCGGCGGGTAGCGGCCGAGTTCTCTTCGTCGAACCAGCGCAGCGGGATGCGAGCGACCTGTGCGGAAACGTCGCTCTGCGCGTGGTCGAGGATGGTGAAGCCGAGGTCGAAGCCGACGCGCGAGGCGATGGAGTCCACGATCCAGCCCGCGGCAACCGCGACGGTCAGCGCGCCGACCACAGGCCATGCCTCGGCGGGATCGTCGCCGAACAATGCGGCGACGAGCGGGACGATCAGCACCACGCCGATCGCACGTAGGATGGTTGAGACGACGATCAGCGCGAGGTGCACGCCGAAGCGGCCACGACGCTTCGGGGGAAGCAGACTCAGCAGGGTGCGCGTCATCGGGCGTTCTCCTTCAGATCGGCGGCGAGAGCGCCTGCCTCCCACAGTTGACGGTAGCGGCCATCGGCGGTGAGCAGTTCGGGATGGGTACCCGACTCGACTACCCGACCGCCCTCGAGCACTACGATGCGGTCGGCGCCGGTGATAGTGCGCAGACGATGGGCGATCACCACCACGGTGCGCCCGACGGTCAGGCGGTTGATGGCCTGCTGCACCAGATACTCCGACTCCGGGTCTGCGAATGCGGTGGCCTCGTCCAGGATCAGCACCGGGGTATCTGCGAGCAGTGCCCTGGCGATGGTGATGCGCTGACGCTCGCCGCCCGAGAGTGCGGCATCGGCGCCGAGCACCGTGTCGTAGCCCTGTGGAAGGCGCAGGATTCGCTCGTGGATCTGCGCGTCGCGGGCCGCCTGCCGCACTGCCTCGTCGGTGGCGTCCGGCACTGCGAGGGCGATGTTCTCCCGCACCGTACCGTGCACCAGCTGCGCGTCTTGGAAGACGAATCCGACGTGCTGGTACAGCTCGTCCGGGGCGAGGGTGGCGATATCGCGGCCACCCACCCGGATACTGCCCCTGTCGAGATCGTGGAAGCGCGCTAGCAACGCGGCCAGCGTCGATTTGCCCGCACCCGACGGCCCGACCAGGGCGGTCACAGTGCCGGGCTCGAGGGTCAGGGAAACAGCGTCCACAACGGGCACACCGGGGCGGTATCCGAATGTCACCTCGTCGAGCACGACCCGGCCCGCGGGTTCGGCCGATCCCGCACCGGCGGCTCGCACGCCGAGGTCGGCCTCGTCCAGCGTGAGCTGGATGTTGCGCGCGGCGATGCGGCCTTCCTTCAGCCCGGCCAGGCCGTAGCCGATGCTGAGCAGCCGGGAGCCGAATGTGGTGCCGAGGAACAGGAACGGCAACAGATTCACCGGATCGAGGCGATCGGTTGCCACCAACGCGGTACCGACGACCAGGATCAGCCACAGGAAGGTGACGGGCCGGGTGACGATGTCCATCATGGCCTTCTTGCCGACGAACGGACGCTGCCAGGTGTCGAGGAACCGGATGTAATCGTCGAGGCTGCGCCGGAACGGCGAGGCCGCCGTGCCGCCGAAGATCCGGATGACCAGCTGACCGTCGAGGTAGGAGGTGGCCTCGCCGTTCATCCGCTCAGCCCAGCGCTGCGCCTGCACGATCTTGATGCGCGACTGCGCCACCATCGAGAACATGATGAAGACGTAGACGAGCACCGGCACCAGCAGCACCAGTCCCAACCGCCAGTCCACCCACAGCAGGTAGCCGAGCACCACCAGCGGTGCGACGACAGCGGCCACCGCATCGATGACGGCGTGCGTCACCAGATAGTGCAGCGACAGCGTGTCATTGGTGATCAGCTTGTTGACCTGCCCGGAGCTGCGCCCGGTGAACCAGCCCAGCGGCAACCGGGCAAGTTTGGTCAGCAGGCGTCCGCGCAGGTCGCGGCCGAACCGCGCGTCGACGCTGTGCAACCACAATTGCAGCGCCAGTTCGAGCAGGGCGCCGAGGCCCAGCAGCACCAGCACCCACACACCCAGTGCCCACAGAGTGGACTCATCGCTGCCCTCGAGCAGGTTGCGCGCCAGCTCCACCAGCAGCACGTACGGCGCCAGCTGAACCAGCGTGATGAGGAACTGGAGCACGCCCGCGATGTAAAGCTTCGGGCGTAACTCGGCGAACAGTCTGCTCGCCGCCTGCGAACGCCAGGTGCCCGTTAGCGCCGTGGTCGCCGGGGCGGAGTCGGCGGCCGCGACAGCAGGCTCGGGTGCCGACGCGGCTTCCGGTGCTGCTTCGGCGGCAGCCGACGCAACCGCGGCCGTGGTCTCGGTGGCCGAGGCGGGCACGAGGTCGGTGGTCTGCGCGGCCTCGATTTCGGCGCCGTCGCGCTGCTTGCCCATGGCACGCCCGTGCACCCAGTAGGCCTGGGTGTAGACGTCGGTCTTCGGGAAACCGAATTCCTTCAGCCGGGCACGGATGTGTTTGAGCGCCTTGGACTCCGGACCGGCCCACGCGTACCAATTCGACCAGTCGCGCGCCGCGAGGGCGGCGGAAAGAGCCTCTTCGGACGTGCGCGGCACCCAGTACACCTGTGCGCGCGGGTGCGGGGTCAGCGGGATGAGCAGATCGTCGTCGTGATGCTGCTCGAGATACACCTCGACCGGTATCTGCGGCGGCACGGCGGCGAGGATGGAGTTGACGGCGGGGATCGATGCGGAATCGCCGATCAGCAGGTAACCGGCCTGATCCTCGGCGACCGAAAAGCCCTTCGATCCGAACGAGGTGACCTCGATGGTCTCGCCACTCTGAACAGTGGTCGCCCACGCCGATGCAGGCCCGGCGGGTTCGTGCAGGACGAAATCGATTGCGAAGCGCCCGGATTCCTGATCTGCCTCGGCGATGGTATAGCCGCGCTGGAACTCGGTCTCCGAGCCTGCCGGGTCGGGGAACCAGATGCGTAACCAGGCGGTGGGTTCGAGGTCGATCTCATCGAACAGCGAGGGGGCGCTGAGCCACACCCGCCGCATCCGTGGTGTCGTCTGTTCGGTGCTCAGCACCGTCGCGTTGTGGTACTGAACGCCGAACGCATTCAAGACCACGGCCGAGAATCCTCTGCGCGCCATGTATTACCTGTCCTCCATCCGGTATGCCGCAAGTAGCCGACCCGGCACCGCATCGACAGAGCATTCGGGTGTGGCGGTGGTGACGAGCCCGCTCATCGCGTCCGCAGCCGGTCGGATCGGCCGCGTGCCATTGATCGGCAGTCCACGGCGACACGCGAGACGACTTGATTGCCGGTGCGGGCAACGTTGACCTGAAGCGCGCCTTGCCATCCCATCTCCGATTCAGTGTCACCGTTGCAAACTTTGGTTAGCCTACACATACCAGATTCGATTGACCAGGACGTCGAGAGTCCGCTCACCAGGCACCGACCAGACAAACCACGGCCAATCAGGCAACAATCTCGTTCGAAGTAACCGCGAGGTGGTGGCCATCCTGCGCCCACCTGCGCCCGGTGCCGCGCCGGTCACGCCGGCCGACAACCCGTGCTCCCGTAAAGCGCACGCGCCGCGGGCGGTCTTCGCCGACGCGCCCTGTGCTGAACTTCCCGGGTTCGATCATTCGCGCGGACAGGCAGGATGAACCGCGGATGGCTGGGTACACCCGGCTCGGATGTACCCAGTCGATCGCGGCTTACTTTCCGACCGCGGCGAAGGTCGGGTTGAGCCGTTCGAGCACATAGGGCACCGACAGCGCGGTCGGGGTGTTGATCGCACTGATGGTCAGGGTGTCGAGGAAGGTCATACCGCCCGACTTCACCGATGGCAGAGCGTTGTAGCCCGGGAGTTCCTTGAACTTCTGCTCGAACCCGGGCATGGCGCCGCACATCAGGATGTCGGAGGTCAGCTCGCTCAGCCGCTCCGGCGACAGCGCCAGCCGACCGCCCGCGGGTGCCTCGGCCACGATGTTCTGCGGCATGCTCAGGCCGAGGTCGTAGAACAGCTTCGCCGAACCGTCTTTGGGATCGGCCAGCACCATGAGCTGCGACGAACCGGTCAGCATGCAGGTCAAGAAGGTTTTAGCGGTCAGGTTCGGGTACGCGGCGGAGACATCTTTGATCTTGGTTTCGACATCGGCGATCACCTTGGTCGCTTCGTCCTCCTTGTGCAGCACCTTGCCGAGCGCGGTCACCTGATCGGTCCACCGATCGACCTGCGCCCCCTCGGTGACGGGGCCGATCGTCGGCGCGAGCTTGGACAGCTTGTCGTACATCGCCCGGTCCACCAGGAAGGCGGGCACCAGGATCAGATCCGGATCGAGGGCGGCGATCTGCTCAGCCATATCGGAGCCCTGCTTCAGCACCGTGGCTTTCGACAGCGAGTCCGGCTCCCACGGGACCTTCTGCCCGCCCGCCATCACCGAGACATTGTCGGCGTAACCGACCGGCGTGACGCCGAGTGACAAGGTGGCATCGAGCCACTGGTTGCCGATCGCGACCACACGCTCCGGCGTGCCTTCGACCGTCGTCTCACCGAGGCCGTGCTTAATGGTGACGCCCTCGCCACCGTCGCTCCCGGAGTCGGAGCCGCAGGCCGCCACCGACACGGCGAGCGCCGTGGCTACCGCAGCTAATCCCAACCGCGCGAGCACACCACGCCGCGCTGCCGTTCGTGCCAGCTTCATTCCGTAACTCCTTGCAGTTCGACTCCGACCACTCGGCCGACTGTAGGTAAGCCTAAGCTAATGCGAATGCGAGGCGCCCGTCGACGGTCCAGTGGGCCGTGTGCGCGCCTGGCAGCTGTCACGCAGCGGGCCGCGCGGCTGCACCGAGGTAGCCGGGCACCCGGTAGGCGAAGGTGGCGACCGAAGCCGACGCCAGCTCCCGCAAACGTGCGGAAAGTCCTGGGGCCCAATCGATCCCGGTGACATCCCTCCGGTGCACAGTGGACAGCTCCGCGATATCGGCCGCGGCGAGCTGGACGAGCAGCTGCGCCGGTACGCAGAGCCGATAACCGCCGAGATGTATTCCGGTCGGAGCCGGTCGCGGGCGCGCGACCAGCACCGCGATTCGCGACGGCTTATCCGAACCAGCCCCTCGGCTCACCGGCTGTTGTCCTGCACGACTTATTTCGTCAATGTACGAAAACTATTGAAGAGCCGAGGTTTTCGAGCTATCGACCGATTGAGGAAACCTCCGTGAACGGCGACGCATCCTGGTCCGATAGCTCATGCACATCGCTAACTTCGACGGAAAGCAAACCAATTGACCACATAGGAGTACCGAATATGTATGGCATGGAGGTTTTTTCGGTTCTGGCGAATTGCACCCGGGACCCGGGTGAACTCAGCGCAGGCCAAGCGCACCGGGCAATGCAGGTGCACCTGGATTGCAGCGTCGAACTGTGCCGGGTCCGGCGGCGCGCGCGCAGAACGCTGGTCGAGGCCCGCTTGATGGTGCTGGACGAGCGGGCAACGCCGTAATGGCTTCCGCGATGCGGGTCCCGCGCCCGTGTGGCCGGGTGTCTTTGCGGGCGACGGTGGGTTCACAGACACCGAATTGGCTTTTCTGTGCCGAGCGGAATCGTCCCGGGTGTCGTGGTGTTGTCTCTGCCATGACCACAACGGCATCCGACCGATCCGCCCCAGTCGTCGACACCGAGACCGAGTTCGGCGCGAAGGTAGCCGAACGCCTGAACCGCGAATCCATCCTCTGGCTGACCACCGTCGGCCCCACCGGAACACCGCAGCCGAACCCTGTCTGGTTCCAGTGGCGCGACGGTGAATTCCTGATCTTCAGCAAGCCCGGCCAGCCGAAGATCCGCAACATCCTGCGCAATCCCCGGGTCGCGCTGAACCTCAACAGCACCACCCACGGCGGTGACGTCGTCGTGCTCACCGGCGCGGCGCGCGTCGACGAACAGCGGCCCGGCGCGGACGAAATCGCCGCATTCACGACGAAATACACCGACGGCTTGCGCTCGATCAACCTGACCGACGAGCAGTTCTACGCCGAGTATTCGGTCGTCCTGCGCGTCACCCCGGATCGGCTGCGCGGGTTCTGACCGGCGATGACGTTCGCGCCGCCGCCGTCCACCGCCGCCTGGCGGCATCGGACCGCACGCGAAGGTTTCGAGGTGGCCTATTTCCGGGTCACCGAACTGGGCGTGCTCATCGACGGCTGTACGTCGGCTGTCGAGGACGGCGCGGCGTGGGTAGTGGACTACCAGATCGCGCTCGACACCGAATGGCGGACGCGACGGGCTCAGGTGGCGATCCGCAAGCCGGGCGGCTGGAACACGCTGGTGCTGGAGTCGGACGGCGCGGGCTCGTGGTTGCTGGATGCCATGCCAGCGCCACTGCTCGACGGTTGCCTGGACGTGGATCTGGAGTCCTCCGCGCTGACCAACGCGCTGCCCGTGCATCGGCTGGCACTGGAGGCCGGCGAGAGCGCGGAGGCACCCGCGGCGTACGTCTTCGCGTTGGGTACCGCGGTGGCGCGGCTGGAACAGCGTTACGTCCGCATCGCCGACGGCGAGCACGGACCACGGTTCGACTACACAGCGCCGGAGTTCGACTTCACCTGCACCATGGAGTACGACAAGTCGGGATTGGTACTCGACTACCCGGGTATCGCGGTCCGGGCACAGTGAACCGGCGGTTGGCGTACCTCCACCGCCCCCTTCGGCACCACAGCTCGACTACTCGAGCTCGCGATCTACGCTCCTTGAACGCGGCAGATCCGGCTCCGGCATCCGGCTTCATCCGGATCGGTGCTACCAGGGATCGCAGTCGTACTCCTTGCACGCCGCAGGTCCGGCTCCGGCATCCCGCCTTCGTCGAGGCCGGTGCTCGACGACCAGCGACCTGGTCCACGCTCGAGCAGCGGACGACCTCGGGGATCCTGCGGTAAACCTCCGACTAGGGTCGTTACCGATGAGAAGGCGGCAACAACCGCCGTTGCCGAAGCGGCACGGCTTGGATCCGGCCCGGCTGCGACTACCGGAGCAGGGCCACTGGGCGACCATTCGGGACCACCTGGTGGAGCGCCTGCCCCGGGTGGCCGCCGCACGGATCGACGAACTGCTGCACACCGGCGGCATCGTCGACCTGGACGGGCCGATCGCCCCCGACGCACCGTACGTCCCGGGCGGAGCGATCTGGTTCCACCGCGACCTGCCCGACGAGACGGTGGTGCCGTTCGATATCCCCATCGTGCACCGCGACGAGGATCTGCTGGTGGTGGACAAACCGCACTTCCTCGCCACGATCCCGCGTGGCCAGCACATCCTGCAGACCGCGCTGGTGCGGCTGCGCCGGGAACTCGACCTCCCCGACCTGGTCCCGGCCCATCGGCTGGATCGCGTCACGGCGGGCCTGGTCCTGTTCGTGATCAATCCCGCCCGGCGCGGCGCGTATCAGTCCATGTTCCACAAGCGCACCGTTCGCAAGGAGTACGAGGCGATCGCCCGGTTCGATCCCAGCCTGGCGCTGCCGCGCGTGGTGCGCAGCCGGATCATCAAAGAGAAGCACGTGCTCGCAGCCCAGGAGGTGCCGGGCGAACCGAACGCGGAAACCGAGATCGAACTTCTCGAGCACCGCGACGGGCTCGGCCGCTATCGGTTGCGCCCGCATACCGGCCGCACCCATCAGTTGCGGCTGCATATGAACAGCCTCGGCATCCCGATCCTCGGCGACGATTTCTATCCCGTCCTCACCGACAAGCCCGTCGACGACTTCCGCAGGCCGCTCCAGCTGCTGGCCGCCTCGTTGGAGTTCACCGATCCGGTTACCGGGGAACCACGCCGCTTCGACACCACCCGCACGTTGCAGGCCTGGACCGATCCGCACGGGTGGGCCGGGTGACCGATCCGGCGTCGCACCGCGTGATGTGGGGAGTCCGGTAGACCGCGGACCCGCGCAGTCCGGGAGGCGACGGAGAAATGTGACCCGTCCAGCTCCGGGGTCCGCCGCGCGAGCCGCAGCTCGTGAACCGCGCCAGGCCAGCGCAGTCCCGGAACGACCGAGTAACGTCGCCCCGTCCGGCCCAAGGGGTGGCGCTGCAGCTGACGGACCGCGCGGAGTTCTGTGCTCCGGGACGACGGAAATGTGACCTGTCTGGCAGCGGGAACCATGGCCCGTTGCCGGTCTGTAACCGATTCGTACACTGGTCGGGATGCCTGATCAGGACCGAGCCGCAGCGCCCCAGCCACGCCACAAGATCCATGCCTACATCGATGTCGCCGTCGTGGTGGTCGTCCTGGCAGGAACCAATCTGATCGCACACTTCACCACGGCGTGGGCGAATATCGTGACGGTCCCGGTCGCCGCCGTGGTGCTGCTCGCGCTGATGCGCAGGCGCGGCTTGCGCTGGTCGGAACTGGGCCTTTCGCCACGGCACTGGCGGCGCGGTTCGCTCTACGGTCTCGCCGCGGTGGGTCTGGTCCTCGCGGTCGTCGCGATCGGCGCGGCGCTGCCGATCACGCGTCCGTTCTTCCTGGCCGATCGGTACGCGACCATATCCGGCGCGCTGATCGCCTCGATGATCGTCATCCCGCTGCAGACCGTGATCCCGGAGGAACTGGCTTTCCGCGGTGTGCTGCACGGCACACTCCACCGCGCGTACGGTGCGCGCGGCGTCTTCGCGGCGGGCTCGCTGCTGTTCGGACTCTGGCACATCGCGTCCTCGCTCGGGCTCACCTCCGGCAACCGCGGCCTCAGCGGCTTCATCGGCGGCGGCGTCGCCGGACAGGTCATCGGGATCCTGCTCGCCGTCGCCGCGACGGCCGCGGCGGGCGTGGTGTTCACCTGGCTACGCCACCGCAGCGGCAGCCTCCTCGCCCCGATCGCCCTGCACTGGTCGGTCAACGGCCTGGGTGCACTGGCCGCCGCCGTCGTGTGGCACACCACGCTGACCTGATGACTAGCGGCCAGGGTAGAGGTCGCAGAAGTCTTCGGGTTGGAGGAGGCTGCCCCCGCGGGCGGCGATGCGAGCCCGCTCCTGGGTGACGCACTCCTGATACCGCAGCCGCCGTTCCAGGTCGTATTCGTAGTTGGTACCGAAGATCACGTCGATGAGCAAACACAGCACCACGACCACTACGCACAGGATGACAACTACCTGCCGCATTGGCACGGGGGCCAAGGGTGCTGCGTCCGCTGGGTTGGAGTCCACCCCTCCGTCGACGTCTCGATTCGCGTGATCGAGGGGTTCGAAGTCATCTGTCACCATGGCTACCCGTCTCGCTGATTCCGTTGTGCCGGAAGTAATATCGCGGACGCGACTTGGAAAATCGTTAACACGACCTTGTGCAGGCCACAGCAGGCGGCTTGTCCTCGGCCGGAATCCGCATTCGCGGCGACCTCGCCATCCAGCGTCTCCTTCGTGACTCGTGGGCCCGGAGCCTGAACCGAGCCACCAGCCACGAATCTCGACGCGCTAGAGATGTGTACATTCGAACTGAGTTTCGACACGCGGTTGCTTCGACAAAAAGGCTGCTTACCCGGATATTCGGGGGTAACCGAGATTTTCGACGTCCCGGCGTGTCGCCGCTGGGCCCCTTCCGGCGACATTGACCACGCGCAGCGGCCGGTTTAGTCTCACTCCGATCACACATATGTTCGAGCACCCATGTCTCCACCATTCGACATGACACCTGCTCTCGGGAAGGCTCGCGATGTCCGACGCAACGTCGAACGGTAGTTCCGAGATTGCCGCGCTGGCACAGCAAGTCGAGACCGCGCGCGGCAAATTGCCCCTGCAGTACGACCCGGCACTGCTGGAAGTGCTGTCCGAGCGGGAGATCGCCGCGGAACGCGAACTCGCGGAGTGGATTCGCGCCCAGCGTCGCAAACAGCGGCGCAGAGAGATCGAAGCCGAGCTGGCAACCGAGCTGCGCGACCGCAAGTCGGCCGCCGCCCTGCGGCGCACCGACGAGGACGACGCGCGCTGGCATCGGCGCGCACTGGCGGCGCGGCGGCGGGTGTCCAGCCAGGACGCTCGGCTGGCGCAGCTCTACCGGCGGGCCGAGTGGTCGTCGCGCGCCCTGATCGCGGTGGTCGTGCTCGGCATGGTGTGGGCCGGAGTCAACGTGCAGCACAATCTGGTGCCCAGCGGTGACATGTCGGATCCGCTGTACTGGTTGAGCTACGGCATCGAGGCGATGATCTCGATCCCGATCATCACCATCATGGTCGCGGCGACGACCGCGGCGCGATGGGGCCGCGAATTGGCGCGCGGCAAGGTGATCTTCTTCGAGGCGGCGCTGCTCGGCACGACCGTCGCGCTCAACACCGGACCGCATCTCGCCGCGGGCAACCTGGGCCGCGCGGCCGAGTACGCGATCGCGCCGGTGATGGTCGGCGTGGTGATCTGGCTGCACGCCTGGGTCTCTGCACGGTACGCGGTGCTGATCGACGGCGCGCCGGTGGTCGACCGTGACGCGCCGATCCAGATCGACGCGGAGCACGTCTCGGCGAGGTCCGCCTATCTCGACCACGGGAACGCCCCGGCGAACGGCGGTCGGTTTCGTTGGGACGCAGGTGCTGACGCGCCGTACCCGGCTGGCATGAACGACACTGGCGCCCACCGCTGGGCCGCCGCCACCGACCGGGATGCTTTCACCGGCACCGAGACCAGGCGCAACAGATCTGCCGCCTCGACGGCCGTGAGCCGACCCGCCCCGATACAGGACAAGGATACGGATCCGTCACCGATCGAGCGGCCCGTGGTCAGCTCGCCGATCAACAGCCACGCCACCTACCGGCAGACCAATGGCCGCCCGGTTGAGAATTACGACACGAGTAAGGGCCACCCGCGCGCGTCGGCAAACCATGCGGACGACGAAGAGCGCCGCACTTCCACCACCTCAGGCCGAGCCAACGGATCCTCGAGCAACGGGCATCCGGTCGCAGCTGTCGACGCCAACGCGTTCCCGCGGGCCAATGGCTACCCACTCCCGAGGAACCATGTGCCCGGCGACGTCGGCGAAACATCCGCCACATCGGCCCGAACCGACGAACATCGGTCGAACGGCCACACCGTCCCACCTCATGCCAACGGACACGCATTCCGCCAAGCCGCGAATGGCCATACGGTCGAGACTTCGGCCAACGGGCGTGCACACAGCCTGGTGCAACGGAACACCACTACCACCGGTCACACCGCCGACACAAGCGATGCAGACGAGCAGCCGGACGGTGACGTTCGAGACACCTCCGCCACCGTGAGCAGCGCCGACGGACCGTCGACCAACGGACACCCGGTAGCAGCTGCCAACGGCCGCGCATTCCCGCAGCCCACCAACGGACACACCGCGGAACCCTCCAGCCACGGCTACGCTCGCGAAATCCCGGTCAACGAACACACCACTCCGCCGGACAGCAACGGGCGCATCACTCCACCGAACACCAACGGGCACACCGGTCTCCCTCCCGGCAACGGCAACGGCAACAGCAACAGCAACGGGCATGATCCCGCGGCGAACGGGCGCGCTCTCCTCCCGCCGACCAATGGCGATACCACCGCGACCGCAATCAGTCACGCACACAACCTTCCGGCCGCCACCGCCACCGTTCCGGCACCCCGCAACGGCCACACCGCCGAGGCGTCCTCCACCAACGGCTACGCCCACAACCTTCCGGCGGATGGGTACGCCCGCACTACCGCCAATCGCCCCGCGGATGCGCCCGCTCACAACGGAAGCCCGGTCGCCTCGGTCGTCGCCGGTCAGCACGCGACGCCCGCGCCTGGGGATCGCACGGCGGTCGCAAATCAGGTCTTCGATCGTCCCGCCGACGTGCGCAACACCCGATCGACCGATACCACTGCGCCACAGTCTTTCTCCGTCGACGCCGATGCTTTCGGCCACGCAGTCGGGTCTTCGTCCACCGGCACGGGCGCCACGATGAACGATCCGGAAGCGCCGGTCGCGAGCTCACCCGCGCCGCACCGCGAAGCCACGAAGCATCCCGCGGCCCAGCGTGGCTCGAGTGCACCCGAGCCACGCGAAGCTGAGAAGCCTCTTACCGCACATCAGATCTCGATCGAAGACCTGCACGGAGAATTCGTACTCGGGCAGCGGTCGGCTACGACGAGCACTGAGGGCACCGCTGCGGCACAGCCGCTGTCGAGTTCAGCGCTCAGCGGCCATCGGATGGAGCGAGCGCATGGCGGGTTCGACGGCACCGGGCACGCGAGCACCGGCGCCACCGAACCCACGCGCACGCCGAATACGCCAACCACCGACGTTGCCGCTCAGGCGAATCCGAATGCCACCGCACCGCGGGCTGCGAAACGTGGAAAGTCCGTTTCCGCCGAACAGGGCGACCGCACAACCGACGCGGAGAGCGAACAACTCACGCTCAACGAATCCCCCGAACCTATGCACCCCCACCTGCACGCCGAACCAATGCCGATTCTCGACGAAGACGACGAGGACGAGGACGACGAACTGCTCACCGAGACCGACGAAGCCGACACCAACGACGACGAAATCTCGGCAATCGCCCGCGCCATCACAGGCCGCCGCCTGTCGAACCTGCCGCTCGAGGAGGTGAGGGAGATCCTTACGCTCGCCGACCAAGGCGGAAAGACGCCTGCCATAGCCAACGAACTAGGAGTCTCCCGCGCCGCGGTCACCCGCGTCCTGGATTCGGCGATCAGAGTCCACCGCCCTTACCTCGTCATCGGCTGACCCAGCAGATCGGCGACACCTCAGCGTCGCACAGTCGGCTGCGCCGACGCGGTACTCCAGCGGTGAATGCCAACCCGGCACATGATGCGCACAAACCGCGCAGAGTGAATCAGCGCCGCGTCGACCGATAGGGCCACCGACCGCCGGAGGGGACCGCCAGCCCAGCGAAGCGGGGAAGCCGGAGCAGGCCGCCGACTTCGAACCATCGTCCGATGTCCTCGAATTCAGGGCGCAGCCAGGGAGTATCCGTGCTGTCAGCGGAGCGACGTCTACCGGACGCGCCGGCGCGGACTCAGCTGCTGCCGCCTCCGCAACTGCTACCTCCACCGCAACTGCTGCCACCCCCGCAACTGCTGCCTCCGTCGCCTCCGGAACTACTCCCGGAATCGCCGCCACTGTCCCCGGCAGCCCACCCACCGCGCCGCCGCCGTCGCTGCTCGCTGCCGGACCTGCTATTGGCCAAGCCGACGACCACGGCGATCACGATCACCACGACGACGGCGCAGAGCAAGTACTCCATAGCCGAACGTTATCCGCCCGCAGGCCGTCGCGCACCGCTTCCGGTACGGGAAACGGCTGTGCACTCGGGGATTCCGAGTGCACAGCCGTTGATCTACTCGCCCGCCTCAATCGCCGGTGTTCGACCAACCCCACCGGGATCCGCTCTTCGCGGCTGAGGCCTCCGCCGCGCCCTGGTAGTAGGCGGGATTGTAGGACTCCGCCGACCGCTGCTCACCGGGCCTCGCGTCATCGGACTTCCGATCACCGTGCCCCGGCCACCACGCCTTGTGCCCGATCATCGCCGTGAGCGCGGGTGTGAAGAACATCGCCATGACGAACGCGGCGATCGCGATGCCCACCGAGATGGCGAAGCCCATCTGTGCGAGCACGTTGTTGCCCGCCAGCATCATCGACGCGAACGTGCCCGCCAGGATCACTCCGGCCGCCGCGATGGTCGGACCGGTGTGCCGGACTGCCAGGGCCGCAGCCTGTTTCGGCTCGTTGCCCTCGCGCGCTTCCTCCCGCAGCCGAGCGACCATGAGGATGTTGTAATCGGTGCCGAGTGCGACCACGAACAGATACATGATCACCGGCAGCGTGAAGATCAGGCCGGACTCTCCTTGGATGTGCTGGAACACCAGCACTGCGGCGCCGAGCGTGGCCGCGAACCCGAGGAACACCGACGCCATCAGGTACCACGGCGCAACCAGACTGCGCAGCAGCAAGCCGAGCACGATCATGATCAGGATCGCGGCCACCGGGAACACGATCGCGTAGTCGCGTGCCATCGCATCCTGGAAGTCGACGAACACCGAGGTCAGCCCGCCGACCGCCGCCGTTGCACCGGCGGGTGCGGCCGACTGCGCGACATCCCGCAGCGGTCCCTTGACGGTGTCCAGAGCGGCATCCGACTCCGGCACGTTCGCGAGTGTCACCACGAAATCGGCGATCGTCTTGTCCGCGGACAGCTTCGGTTCGGCAACGTGTCCCACGCCGGGCACCGCGGCCAGCGCGCTTTGGTAGTCGCTGAGCTGCTCTTCGGTCAACTCGCCACCGCCGGAGCGCAGCAGAACGTCCGAGGGCTGGGTCGTCCCCGCGGGCATGCCCTTCACCAATTCCTTGCTGTAGACCACGGACTCGGACGCCTCCGAGGTCGAGCCGGAGCTGAGGTCGAAGGTCGGGTGGAAACCGAACGCGAACACCCCCAGCGCGACCAGCACACCACCGGACACCACCGCGAAAGCACCTGGCCGTCGACCCAGCGCGTTGCCGGCCGCGGCGAACCGCGCGCCCTTCGGCTCGGTCCGCCAAGCCTTGGACGGCCAGAACACCTTGGTGCCCAGCAGCGAAACCACCGCAGGCACCAGTGTCAGCCCGGCCAGCAGCGCCACCGCGACGGCGATCGCGAGTGCCGGACCCATCGCACGGAACATGCCGAGCGTCGACAACACCAGCGCCATGAACGCGATGATCACCGCGCCCGCCGCCGAGGTGATCGCCTCACCGACCCGGGTGACGGCACTGACCATGGCGGTCTTCGGATCTTCGCCCGCACGCAGCCGCTCCCGGTAGCGGAACATCAGGAAGAGGATGTAGTCGGTGCCGACGCCGAACAGCACGACTACCAGGATGGCGTTGATCGACGCATCGATCTGCAGGTCGAATGCCTTGGCCACCATGGCGATCAATCCACCGACCATGCTGGAGATCGCGCCGATCACGACGATCGGCAGCAGCGCGATCACCGGGCTGCGGAAGATGACCAGCAGCAGCACCAGAATCAGCACGATGGTGGCGACACCGATGATCGCCATGCCCTTTTCGCTGGATTCCTGCTGGTCCAGCACCTGAGCCGCTTGACCGGTGATGCCCGCCTTCAGATCGGTACCCGCCACGCGTTCCTTCAGCTCCGCGCGCAGCGCCTTGACCGCGTCACTCTGCGTGGTGTCATTCGGATTGGTCACCTTGGTCATCTGTACGGCAATGATCTGGATCAGCCGGTTCTCCGATGGCGGTACCGGCTGCATCGCGGTGACGTCCTTGATCCGCGCGCCGAGCAGCTCGGTGCCGATCGATGCGACCGAGGCCGAATCGCCCTCGGTGAGCGGCGCCCCGTCCTGCCTGGCGAACACGATGATCGCCGCGGGCGCCGAGCTCTGCGGAAATGCTTCCTGCTGCATCTCCAGCGCCTGGATGGATTCGTAATGCGAAGGCAGGAAGGCGGATTGATCGGTCGTGGATTTGAGTTCCGGCGCCGAAGCCACCACCGCGATGGCGAGCAGCACCCACAGGCCGATCACCTTCCACGGATTGTGGACCACCACGGCCCCCAGTCGTGCGAACATCTGCGAAGAAATCCTTTCCGGTTTGTAAAGGCCTGGAGTACTTCAGATCTCGAGGTCTTGGGAACTCGGGTTCTCCGCCACGTCGACGACCGTCCGATAGATGTGCTCCGGAATCCGGCCCTCCAACTCGGCAGGCGTATCCACGATCTCGACCGTGTAATCACCCCACTCGCGCTCGTCACCGGTGAACCCGAGCAGGACGCGCCAGCTCTTCCAATCGGTCCAGTCGGTCGCCGCCGCCATCTCGCGCCAGTTCGATTCCTGCCGATGCACCACGAACTTCCCCTTACGGCTCACATAGACCCGCACCACGTCCACCCCCACCTTGGTGTACTCCCGCGATTCCCCGAGCAACTTCCCGAAGAAACGCTGCCTGCGCCCACCACCCGGCCCGACTTTCAGCACGATCTCGCGGAAGTCCTCCACCCGGCCCGGCTCGGCTTCCTTCTTCGCAAAGGTAACGCCACCGCCCGCCTCTTCTACGACATCCGCGCTGGTCAGGTTGTTCGGATCGCCGGTCATGACAATTCCCCATTTCATAGCTGAATGCGCACGTAAGCATGCGTCTACCGTCAACGGCCCCAGCTCGGATCCCGTTGTACCAGTGTCGATTTGATGTTGTCTGCGGCGCCGCGCTCGCAGCAACCCGCCGAGCCCACTATAAGTAGATGTATACGTATAACGCAAGATCTGGCCGGCTCGAGCCACAATCCCCTGCCGACGCCAACGGGCGGGCGAATGACCTTCGCGAGCAAAATCAGGGAGGTTATCGTTATGGACATGGCCGCCACTTACGCCTACGACGAACAGCCGAGCGGCGAGCATCCGCTGCTCCCCGGCGCGTCGCCGCAGCACATACGCTCGGCGCTGATGCCGTCGGACGTCGGTGCGTTCGACGCCGCCTACGCGCTGGCATTGGACGACGCCCGCCGGAGCCTGGACCTCACTGATCTGTTTCGGACGCTCGAGCACTGGCGCCGTCTCGCAGTCCTCCAGAGCGACCCGGACAACTACCGGCGTGTCGTCCGGCGAGCCGCGGAACTGTTGACCGGACAAGCCATTCCGGAGGACGAACCACTGGAGGTTACTCGGGCCAAGGCTGGCATGTAAGTGTTCCTAGTCGTCACCGACTCGGGCGCCAATGACCAGGTCCATGCTCTCCCCGACCACGCGCTCGCACTATACGCAGAACTGCGCGTCGTACTCGAGGTCAGCCCGTGGAGCGGCGAGTCGATCAATAGAGCGAATCCAGACGCACCGGTACGCCAGATGACCTTCGGGCACGATCACGAAGGTCTGGTGACGTATCTCGTCGCCGACCGACAACGTGAAGTTCACATACTCGCCGTCCAGTGGCTCGGCGGCAGTTCGTAGCGCCCGCGCCCGCCAGGGCTGTCCGAACCGCCCCGACCGGGCCCACCAGCCGCCAGCCTTCGGTGAGGGGCGTGATTCAGGGGATCATCGAAAGCGATTCACTGGGGCGCTGGACTCGAATCGTCGGGCAGAATCCGGAACGCGGGATACCGGTCGAGGGGCCCTAAGCTCGGAAATCGCGTCTGAGGGCCGCACGTTGAATGCCGCACACCGCGCGGCATCTATCTCGGCCAGCTCGGCCGCCGCCTGCGCCTGCAATCCGGCATCGGTGCGGCGGCCGGACCAGTCGACAACCCTGCGGCGCAAGGCGACGCCGCACAGGAGGCCCTACCGAGAGTGATGCACGTCACTCGAGATGCTGTCACGGCGGCCGGAAAACCTGTGTCGAAACCGGTGTAAGCAGCTGAATCAACCCGAAAGGGCGGATATGAAACACCTGAATCGATTGGCACTGCTCCAGGTGGTGGGCGCGGTGGCGCTCGTCGCGAGCAGCACCGTCGCGTGTCTGGCAAAGCCTGAGAAAGGACACTCCATCGTGCATAACGTCGATGTTCTCGATTCGTTCATCTCCTACACCGACATCGGATCCGGTGACACACCCGTTGTTTTCCTGCACGGCAACCCGACCTCGTCGTACCTGTGGCGCAACGTGATTCCGCATGTGTCGGAGAAGACCCGGGTATTGGCGCCGGACTTGATCGGCATGGGTGCCTCCGGCAAGCCAGACATCCCATACCGTTTCGCCGACCACGCCCGCTACCTCGATGCCTGGTTCGAGGCACTCGACCTCGATCAGGTGATCATCGTCGGCCACGACTGGGGTGGGGCGCTCGGCATGGATTGGGCGGCACGGCATCCCGGCCAGGTACGCGGAATCGCGGTGATCGAAACCTTCCTACGGCCGGGCAAGGCCAGCGAATCGGCACCGCAGGCCAGGGAGCTGTTCGCCAAGTACCGCAGCGCCGAGGGGGAACGAATGGTGCTGGAGGAGAACATGTTCATCGAGTTCAACCTGCCCGCGCAGGTGACGAACCTGTCGCCGCAAGACCACGACGTTTACCGTGCGCCGTACCCGACGCCCGCCTCGCGCAAGCCCCTGCTGGCGTGGCCGAGGGAAATCCCGCTCGATGGTGAACCCGCCGACGTAGTGGCCATCATCGAGAACTACGGCCGGTATCTGACGACCACACCCGAGATCCCAAAGCTGATCATGGCTTTGGAAAACGGACAGGGCGCCACCGCGGCGGCAGTCGAGTGGGCCGCGACTACATTCGCGAACGCGGAGAAGGTCTCGATCCCGCCCGCCAAGCATCACGCGCCGGAGGATCGCCCGCATGAGATCGGTACCGCGGTCGCAAGCTGGATGGACAAGCACGCCCTGACCGGTGCCAGGGTGTCCTGACAAGAGTCCGGCACGGACCTCGTGCTCCGCGCGAACAACGTCAACGCGCTCGCGGTCACCGGAGTCGCGACCATCGCGATGGTCTGCCGCGACGTGCTACGAAGCGGCAGACCGTAACTATCGGGTGACCGTCCGGCGTGACGGCCGCGCCGACGGCGATCCGGCAATGCACGACTTCGTCAGAGAGCCGACTCGACCTGAAACGACGGCAATCGGGTAACCGACAATTCGGAGAAATCGGAGACGCGTGGACCACCGTCAGGAGAACTGACGGTATACGCGGACAAGCGTGCGACGGTGTAGCTATGAGAGACGCAAACGCCGAGCTCACGGTGAACCGAAGGGTTGCCTTCTACCGCAAGAAGCGGGGCTTGACGCAGAAAGCGCTCGCGGAACTGGTAGGCAAGGGCGAATCGTGGATGCGCGGCGTCGAGGCCGAACGGCTCGATCTTGATCGTCTGTCGGTCATCAGGGATCTCGCCAACGCGCTTGGCGTCACCGTGGGTGACCTGATCGGCAACCCGATTCTCCTGGAATGGAAGTCGCAGACCGAGCGCGCCAGCGTTCCAAAGATCCGAGCTGCGCTCACCGCATCGTTCCTGCCTCTGCCGGTCAATCCAAGCACGATCGATCTGGATCAGACCCGCGCACAGCTCGAGCACGCGTGGACGGACTGGCAAGCCAACGAGTACCACAAGCTGACGAATGAGCTTCCGAATTTGGTTACGTCGACTGTCGCGGCTGCACGGAACCTTGAAGGGGATGCTGAACGACGGGCCCAGCGTCAGGCAGCTTCGGTGCATCAACTTTGCGCGGTCTACCTCCCGAAGCTCGGGGAGACGGACCTTGCCATGCTGGCAGCCAGCCGCGGCCTCGAACTCGCGCAGTTGTCAGGATCGGCGACCAGTCTCGGATCTCTCTATCGAATCGTTGCGTACGCCCTCGGAAGCCTTGGTGAGTACGAACAAGCCATGTCGGTGGTTGATCAGGCCGTGGCAGAGCTGGGAAGCAGCCTCACCGGCATCGATGCAACAGGCGATCACCTGAGCGTGTACGGAATGCTCTTTCTCATTGGGTCTCGTGCCGCGGCCCAGGCGGGCAACCGGGAGCAAGCCAACACGTACCTTGCCCAAGCCGATCGGGTGGCGCGCCATCTTGGCGGCGACCGAAATCACCTTTGGACGAGCTTCGGTCCAACGAACGTGGCTATTCACCGCACTGTCGTTGCTGCCGAGGCCGAGAACTACGCCCAAGCGGTGGAAATCGGGATGTCTCTGGATACCTCGATGGTTCCGGCTGAACGTCGCGGCCGACACGCGATCGAGACAGCGCGATCTTTGTCGGCAATCGGTCGGATGGACGATGCGGTCGGCGTGCTGCTCGAAGCGGAACAGACCGGCCCGGAGCAGATTCGGCACCATCGTTTGTCGCGTGAGGTGGTCCGCCGTGCTCTCCGCGCACGTACACCGAGTGCAGGCGCTGCGTCATTGGCGTCGAGAATGAACATTGCCGAACTCTGAGTTGGCGAGACTGTGACGACCTGAATTACAGTAACCTCCTCTGACAATGAACCTGCGACTCGCAAGAGTCATAGGGCCATTGTTTCAGGGTGTCAGCGTTAGTCGAATGATCCACTGCCTGATACGAGCTGAGGCAGCGTACCGTCACAAATCCTGATGGTCACCGCGATTTCATACCGTCTGCGTAGGTGGCGGTCCAAACTAGCTTTTTAACTGACGCTTTGGATATGGATTCAAAGTGTGCCCCCACGTCACCCAAGACTGAGATCACGGCCACCGAGATGCTCGGAAGCACGCTCCCCTGGGAGAGCCGTGAAACGATCGTCACCCCGCCGACGATCTGCGCGTTCGCCGGAATCGAGTTCGCCCACCAGCAGATGCGCAAACACCGCGCGTGCAACATCGACCGGTGCGCATGGAAGCGGACTGCCTTTCATACGCTGGTCCACTTCGGCCGGATCGTTCCGCAGGAACTGAGCCCACGTGAACGCGCCCACCGGCGCGGCATCGACTACCCCATGGAGGACACTCACAACGCGCTCGCCGCCGCAACACCTACAGCGCAAACGTTCCAACAGGTTCTCGACGGACTGACCCCGTCGGTCCGAGGTGAGCAGCCATGAGCGCGTGGAATGTAGTCTGGAGCGTCGGTGCGGTCCTCGCCACGAGCGCGTTGGCAATCACCGCGATCGGGTGCGTATGGCCGAGCGGCCAACGGCACAAATCCACTACCGTGCGACGGCACGCCCGAACCCGCTGCGCCCTGCGGCCCGTGCCGTGGCCGCAAGCATGGACCTGCGTCCCACCCACGCGCCCGCTCACCCTCACCGAAGCCCATCACGCAATGCAGCTCCACCGCGAACATACCTGTGCCCGAAAGCAAGCCGCGTTCGCCGCACTCGTCGCCGCTGGCCACGCAACACCTGATTCCGGACGCCGGCACCGCCCCTGGGAGTCCGGTCGATCATGAGCGCCCCTGTCCGTCAGGTAGACAGCTTAACGACACTCGGCCATAGGAATCGCTTCTCGATACCAGTCCTTCCGAAGTTGTGAGCACACGACGAAGGCCCGCCTCCCAACCAGGAAGCGGGCCTTCGTTATTCGACCGATCAGCCGCGGAGCAGGCTTACTTCGCCTTCTCCAGGACCTCGACCAGCCGCCAGCGCTTGGTGGCCGACAGCGGACGGGTCTCCATCAGCTGGACGCGGTCGCCGATGCCGGCGATCTCGTTCTCATCGTGCGCCTTCACCTTGGAGGTGGTGCGGATGATCTTGCCGTAGAGCGGGTGCCGGTGACGGTCTTCCAACTCGACGACGATCGTCTTGTTCATCTTGTCCGAGACAACGTAACCGACACGCACCTTGCGGGTGCCGCGCTGCCCTTCTACTTTGTCGCTCATGCCGCATCTCCCTTGCCAGCGGGTCCGGTGGCCAGACCGAGCTCACGCTCACGCATGACCGTGTAGATGCGCGCGATCTCGTGACGGACGACGCGCAGACGACGGTTGTTGTCCAGCTGACCCGTCGCCATCTGGAAGCGCAGATTGAACAGCTCTTCCTTGGATTCGCGCAGCTTGGCCACCAACTCGTCTTCGGTGAGCTCGCGGAGCTCTGCGGCCGGTGTTCCGGTAGCCATCAGAACTGCTCCTCCCTGGTCACGATCCTGCACTTCATCGGGAGCTTGTGCATCGCGCGGCGCAACGCCTCACGAGCGGTCTCCTCATTCGGGTAGCTCATCTCGAACATCACCCGACCCGGCTTCACATTCGCGACCCACCACTCCGGCGAACCCTTACCCGAACCCATACGGGTCTCGGCGGGCTTCTTGGTCAACGGACGATCCGGGTAGATGTTGATCCAGATCTTGCCGCCACGGCGGATGTGGCGAGTCATCGCGATACGCGCCGACTCGATCTGCCGGTTGGTGACGTACGCCGGCTCCAGCGCCTGAATGCCGTACTCGCCGAACGCCACCGAGGTGCCGCCCTTGGCCATGCCGGAACGGCCCGGGTGATGCTGCTTGCGGTGCTTCACCTTACGAGGCATCAGCATGCGTCAGCCCTCCTGTGTCTTCTCTGCCGGAGCATCCGCCACCGCGGTGGCGGCGCGCCCGGCCTCGGTGCTGGTCGCCGTGGTGCCGGCGGAACCGGACCGACGCGGA
>NZ_BDBA01000017.1 GCF_001612745.1 Nocardia amamiensis NBRC 102102
GGCGGCTGCGGCACGGTCGGTGACGGCGATACGTCGCTCACCTTCGGCGGCGGCGAACCCGGCGACCCTGGTGTGGGTGATGCCGAATTCACACTGATCCCCGGCCCCGGTGTGTGGCCGGTGAGGGCGATGGTCACCGCCCGCCCGCCGTTGGCGTCCGGAACCACCAGTGTCGCCTTGTACGAGCCAGGCGCTTGTGGACTGAAAGTCACTTGGAACACACAAGTCCCGGAACCACCTGACGATGAGCAAGAGGCGCGCTTCGCGCTGAATGTGGAGTCGGCCTCCAGAAAGGCCGCTGACTCGTCGTCGCAGTCCAGCGCTGGGATCGAGACATCCCGATCGGCGGCGGAGCCGGCGGCGACCGCACCGAAGTCGACGCTGTCCGCATACCGCGTACAGGAACCATCGCCGGGCGGCGGCAGCGGACGCGCCCCACCCGATGCGGGTGCGGACGCTCCGGGCGGCTCGCCACCCGGGGCCGTCGGCGGTGGTGGAAGCCTGGTGATAAACGCCTCCGATCCGACCTCCGGCGGTCGGCCGGTGGCGAGCATGACCCCCGTGATGACGGCGGCCACGATCAGCGCTATGACCCATCCGGTGGCGACCGGATGCGAAGACATCATGGCAACGGACTTACGTGCCGTATGCGTGGAAGCTAGGCGACCCCCCAGCAACTTCCCACCCGCACCGGATACCACGACCGCGCCGGCCGCCGCCGCCAGTGCCTGACGGCGAACCCGGTCCTCGTGTTCGAAGTAGGCCAGGTCAGCGGCGGAACCGCTCGCGAGCGCGGCATCTCGGCCGAGCTTCAGGACCGTTCCCCACGCACCCCACAGCAGCGTCAAGCCGAGCACGGGCGCGACTTTCCGCGCCAGAGTGCACGCGGACGATTGCCGGCCATGGACGACCGCGGACTCCAGCACACGTTCGATAACCGGTGCGGCATCCGCGATTTCCCTCGGTGCGGCCCGGTTCGTCCACTCGAGCAGGGCGTCGAGGTAGTCGGCGGCATTCGGCGGCAGGATTCCCCATTCGCCGGCCACCGTGCGGGGATCCACGGCCAGCCGGTAGCCCGCACCGGAGCTCTCGGCCAGATGCAAGCCGGCCAGCTCGTCGAGCGCCGATGGGCTGCCCGCATCGTTGGTCATCGCCCGGCACAGAGCGGGCGACAGGTGGGCCCCCGCCACGGCACACAGCACCGTCAGAACGCGACGCGACCGCTCCCCGAGGCCGCCGACCAATGCGCGTTGCGGCACCTCAGGGGCGGCAGGCATCGTGGCCGCGCCGCCGCCGCGAAGCCATGCGGCGGCCTGCAGTAGACCGCGCGGATAACCATTGGCCGCTCGGCACAACTGCAGCGCCGCCGCCACGTTCTCGTCCACTCCGCGGCCGAGTTCGCGGGCCATCAGCGCGAGTGCCGACTGTTCGTCCAAGCCCTGCAAGTCCAGCGAACGCCCCCGCCCCCACGCGACGCGCTGCCTGGTCGATACGACGAGGTCACTTGCAGGCAGCAGGTCGACGAGTGTCGAGAACTCCTCCACGGAACCCTCGAAATCGTCAACCACCACCAACGCGCGAATGGAAAGCATCAGGCGACGCAACCGGCGCAGATCGGGGATGTATCCCGGCGCGTCATAACAGGATTCGAACAACTCCTGGATCACGTCCGGCGCCGCCAGCCCGGCGGCGTGCAGGAACACCACATCGCGGCCTTCGGCCGCACGGTCGGCAGCGAACCGCCGCAGCAGTGCGGACTTGCCGACTCCGGGCCCGCCGCACACTTCGACCGGCAGTCCTTCCGCGAGCCACTGCATCAGCAGCGCCAATTCCATTCGCCTGCCGAGCAATCCGGCACCGGTCCTGGGCAGCGCCGCGCTTACCGGCCGCGTCCGCCGCGTCACGACGGGTGCCGGATCGTCGCGTACTACGACCGAGGAATTCTGTGCGTTGATGACAACGTTGTGATCCCCCACCACGACCTGACCGGCCACCGCACCACCAACGTGGACGCGGTAAACGGAATCGGACTCCCCCGTCATGTTCCTGTCGTTGTTGACACAACACCGCTGTGGATGGCTTGCGCGACAGCGGGATGGGCAAGGTATTCAGCGATGCTGTGTGCCCGTTCCTTGGGATTGTCGACAGGGATCTCCCGGAGCTGTCCCTTCCAGATATGACGCAGTGGGCATCCGATGGTGATCGGATCCACCGCGGACCAGGCATTGAGCCAGTCACCGACGCGTGCAGGCCGGTGCGGGCCGCGGACCAGGAGTTTGTCGTGGACCGCGTCCAGCCCCAAAGGGCTGCCGAGAGTGACCAATACGGAGACGTCGAGCTGGGGCTCGAGCCGGGTGAGCAGATCCATCGCGACCACAGTGCCGAGACTGTGGCTGACCAGCGTGAGCTGCCCCGAAGCAGGGACGGTCTCGAGCACACAGTCGAGTACCGCTTGCCGGATCTGCTCGTCGGCGAGGTAGGTGGCGACATCACGGAAGACTTGGGCGATGATGAGCTCGTCCAAGTCGCTGCGGGCAGCGAGCCAGCTGAGCTGTCGCTGCAGCTTGCTCACAAGCGCACTGCCGATCGAACCGAGTCCTTCCACCTCGATGCGGTCCGCCGGTAGATCGTCTTCGGCGGGCATGCCGGCATCCGCGGCCGCGTTCTGCAGGATCTGTTCGTACAACTGGCGAGCCGGCGGTGTGGCCGGAGCCATGGCCAGAGCATGGTCGACGGCCATGGTTTCAGGCGCGAGGGTGGTCCTCTCCAGAGGCTGCAGTAGGGCTGCCATACGGTCGCCGTAGAAGGGGAAGTACGCATCCGAGGGATCGAGCGGGCTGAGCCCGGCAAGGGTGAGACCTTTGTTGAGTCCGGCGGTCCACTCCCGGCGCAGGAGCTCGGGATCGCGACCGTGCTGGCTGCGGCCGTGCAGGAACAGCAGGTGACGCGTGCCGCCGAAGGCGCCCGCTCGGGCGATGACGCCACCCCGGAGTCCCGTGCTCTCACGTGGCGTCGGAACTGCGGTTACCGGCTCGATCCGGTCCTCGGCAGGAGCGAGTCCGAGTGTGATTGCCGATGGCCCGGCGGCCAGTCCGGATTCGGGACCGAGTTCGGCGAGGAGTTCCTGGTCGCGCCCCGAGCGCTGTAGTCCGGCCAGGTGCCTCAGGATCGCACTGACTCGCACGCCCTCGTTGGCTGTCCAGGCGATCGCGTCGTCGCCGTCGCCCTGGTGCCAGACGGTGCCGTCGCGACGCAGAATCCGTCCTTGATCGTCGGTGCGCGGCACGCCGGAGTGGTGCAGCGCGACGACTTCCCACTGGTCGTTGAAGACCGGCGAGCCGGAGTTCCCCGGTTCGGTGTCGGTCGAGTAGTGCAGGAAGTGATCGAGCTGCAGGTCGAGCTGGTTCTTACGGATCCCGATCTCCTTGAGCCTGCCCATCGGGTGGCCGATGATGTTCATCGCCTCACCGATGACGATCTTCCCCTGGTCCACGATCAGGCGGTTCCACCAGCCGACGGCGTCCCCGGCCGACTTGCCGTCGGTCCCGGGACGGACCGGCACAAGGGTGAAGTCCAGGTGCTCATCGGTCACGAAGAAGTCGGGGTCGAGGCGGAACCGCACCGGAAGGCGGGGGTCGTTGTCGATCGTCGTCTCGGCGCCGAACTCGATCACGACCTGTCGTGCGGTGTCCTGGTCGGGAAGTACGTGATTGTTGGTCAGGAGCAGTCGGGGCGATACCAGGAACCCGGTGCCCATCGGTACATCCCGGCCGTTGCGAATCAGCGAGATCCGCGCGACCGTCGCCGCAATGCGAGCGCCACGGGCCAGAAAGTTGGCCGGTTGGAGTTCGTTGCTGGCGCCGATGATCCGCTCGAGCGTAGTGATCCGGTCGGAGGGCTCGATTCGACCGACTTCGATCATGGCTTCGACCGGCATCTCGCCGCTGGTCGCCAGCCGCTGCGCGCGAGCGCTGATCTGTTCCGGGGAGTCGACCACCGGATTGTCCTTGATTTTGCGGCGTTGCTCGATGTCCTCGCGCTTGGTCTCGGTAGCGACGTAACGCCCTGCGGCGGCCTCGACCTGCTTCAACCACGCCGCCTGGATTTGTTCGCGAGAATTCATGGTCCATCCGCCTAGAACAGAAGTTGGTGTTGTCGGTCCGCTATCGGCGTGGAGTGTTCCTCGTGCGCGTCACACCACCGTCACCTCGCCGTCTCGCCCGGCGCAGGTCCTTCCCCCGATGATGTTCGGCATCCGCCGTCACGGCGCTCGCAGTGCCTCGTGCGCGCGATCGGGGAGTCACTCGATCGTCGCGGCATCGCACTCGTGGACGAGGAGCAGGTCGTCGATTTCCGGCGACGGTTCCGCGCCGAACTCGGCCCAGAGCAGATCTCGGTATCGCCGGTACTCGCGCAGGGCCTCGATCTTGTTGCCCTGCGCGAGATGAATCCGCATCAGAATTCGGCAGGAGCTCTCTCGCAGCGGCTCTGCCGCCGCGACCGCCGACGCGGCCATCAAGGCGGCACCGACCTGCCGGCGCTCCAGCAATGCTTCCGCTGCCGCTTCGAGCGCCGCGACCCGCGCCAATCGGTACCGTTCCCGGTCGACGACCACCCACTCCTCGTCCCAGTCCGGCAGCAACTCCCCCCGATTCAGCAGCAGCGGAACTCGCGCGAGATCCTCCGCGCAGGGCTGGTGCACCAGTTTGTGCGCCAATTCGGTCAGGTACGGCAGATCGACGGATACGTTCGGGTGCAGGCGAAGCCGATCACCATTGATCTCCACGACTGCGTCCTGGACGCGGCGCAAGCGCCACAAAGCGGTTCGCAGACGCTGCGCCGCGCAGCGATCAGCGCATTCCGGCCACAGTGCACCGGCAAGGCGGCCACGAGCGACCGGTCGATTCAGCAGTGCCAGATAGGTCAGCACCCGTTCTGCCGCGTGTGGAACGGAAAGCCGGCGACCGCCGCTGTGCAGGGCGAATTCCTCGACCAATGAGAGCTGGAAACACGTCGTATTCATGGCATTGAGAAAGTCGGTCTTCCTACTGTCGGCACAAGTAGCCGACTACGTGATCACCAATGGATCTCTGAAACCGCACGCAACGGGCTGGACAATTCCTCCAGCGCCATGTGGAGATCCGCGTCCCGCAGAGTTTGCGGGAAGTGGACGAGCGCCCGCTGCTCGATTTCGGTCAACGGAACCTGGAAGACGCGGAACTCGTCCAGATCCAGCGCTTCGAGTGGCTGCAGGTTCTGGCTCAACAGAAATCCGCGGGCCTTCAGCTCGCCGTTCTCGACGAACGCGATGACCTTCCAGAACTCGCGCGGGATCTTGACTTGCCGGAACTCCCGGTCGTCGTCGGCGAAGACCGGACCGCCGAACGCGCTCACTTTGAGGTCGTCGACACTGGCGTCGGCGAACACCGCGTCTTCGATACGGCCCCAGATTCCATTGCGCGCACTCTGATTGAAATCGTCCATCTGCGGAGTGATGTTGGTGTAGAAGAACGAGTCCTTGTTGGCTGTCGCCGCCTCGGTCGCACTGCCCCAGAGCAGATCGGCCCGTCGCGCGAGGTGGCCGCGATCGAGCCGGTTGTCGCGGTACAACTCGTTGCCGACCTGTGCATCGGCATCGAGTCTCGGGTCTTTGACGAAATCGATCTTCTTTCGTGACAGTTTTCTGATCGAGGCGCCATCGATGTTCCACGCCACCCAGATAGCGAACCGGCGTGACCGGCGCATCGCGAGGGTGAAATGCGTGTAGTGCAGCACCTCCGACCCGTCGAGCGCCGTCGCGACGTCGGGGCGAACCCGCGCGTCGACCACGGGCAGCGGAATCGGCGCCGCGAGGAAGCGCGGGTCGTATCCGGTCGCGGCCGCGGCCTCCTCGACGGTGCTGCTCTCCGGAATCGCTGTTCGCAGCGCCTCGAACGCTTCCGGTTCGGATATCTTCTCATTCACGGTGAAACGCACCGATATCTCAGTGGCCGGTTCCCCGTCGATCTCCTTGTAGCCGAGACCGATCGAGGAAATGCCGGGATCCGCGAGCAAATCCTCACCGTTGGTCCGGATGAACTTTCGCAGGGCGATGAGCAGGCCGTCCTGCCGTTGATCAGATGATGAATGGCTTTTCGCAGGCATTGTCGACTCCATGTTCGGTGTTACGCCGGGCGCACGCCACTAGCCACCACCATCCTCGGTGCACCGGACGGCGCGAAGCACGAGTAGCGAACTACTCGAAAATGGAGTCCTTTTATGGTCGATACAATTTGCCCGGTGACCCGAGCCGGTCGGCGACCGCGATCAGCCCAGGGTCTTCAGCAATTCGTCCGCGACACCCGCCGAGGACGCCGGGTTCTGGCCCGTGATCAGACTGCGGTCCACCACCACGTTGGGCGTCCACGGGTCCGCCTCGCGGAAATCCGCACCGATCTGGACCAAGCGGTCCTGGAGCAGCCACTTGGCTTTGCCTGCGAAACCCGCCTGGGTTTCTTCGGCGTTGCTGAAGCCGGTCAGGGAGTATCCGGCGAAGCTGTTGGCGCCGTCGTCCTCGGTGGCGGCCAGCATCGCGGCAGGTGCATGGCACACCACCGCCAAGGGCTTACCCGATGCCAGGGCGGCGGTCAGCAGGCGGCCCGAGCCGGCGTCGACCGCGAGATCTTCCATCGGCCCGTGCCCGCCGGGGTAGAACACCGCCGCGTAGTCGTCGAGGTCGACGTCGGCAAGAACGACGGGGTTGTTCAGTTCGGCACTCGTGGCGATCACCTGCGCCCGGTGATCGGCGGTCTCCTGGCCGCCGTTGACCTCGGCGGCGAGGCTGCTCTGGTCCACACTCGGTACGCCGCCGCCAGGTGTGGCGACGACGATCTCGTGGCCCGCGGCCTTCAGCTTCTCGAAGGGCACCACGAACTCCTCGGCCCAGAAGCCGGTCGGGTGCTTCGTCCCGTCGGCGAGCGTCCAGTAGTCGACGCCGGTCATCACGAAAAGGATCTTCGACATGTTGTCTCCGTCTTCCGGAACCCGTTGACCCGGGGTTCGATCATCGAGCATGTCGCGCTGACTCGAACGCATTCCGCAGCGGTTTCACAGGCACACTGGGTCGTCAGCGGCGATACCGTCGAAGGTAGTCCTGCGCATCCATGGATGACGAATAAGAGGCCCGATTTCAGACATCGGAATTTCGATGGATCGGCGAACCAAGGACCGGCGCTGTGCAGGACCCATCCCGCGCGCGACGGATCCCCGCGCTCGCACCGACCCGGCTCGCGACCGGCGACCACATCGGCCGGATCGATCGCGAGCCGGACAACGAACCAAGCCCGGACCACCGCGGCGGCAACGCAGTGGTCACCGGGACCGGGCGACCCGAGACCTCGGCCCGAGCCGAGCCCGTAGCGGGGCCATACTGGACAAGTGACGGAAACCGGACAGTGCCGACAGGACCCTGCGCACAGGGCGCTCGGCGGCTGCCCCGACATCGGTAGTTTTCGATTCTGGTTCGCCGATCAGAAGTGGGAGTGGTCCGAGGACGTCGCCGCGATGCACGGCTACTCCCCTGGTGAGGCCGAGCCCTCCACCGAGCTGGTGCTGAGCCATCAGCACCCCGACGACCGCGAGCAGGTAGCGCAGACGCTCAGCGACGCGATCGAGACGGCTGCGCCGTTCTGCAGCCGCCACCGGATCATCGACACCTCGGGCGACACGCACGACGTGATCGTGATCGGCGATCGACTGCTCGACGAGCAGGGCACGATGATCGGCACCTCGGGCTACTACCTCGATGTCACCGAGACGCTGCAGGACAACCGGCAGGAAACCGTCGACGACCTGCTGCCCGACCTCATCGACGCCCGCGCGGTGATCGAGCAGGCCAAAGGCGTCGTCATGTTCGTCTACGGCCTCAACGCCGATCAGGCGTTCCGGGTGCTGCGCTGGCGCTCGCAGGAAACCAACGTCAAGATCCGCACGCTGGCCGAGCAACTCGTCTTCGAGGTCACCGCGATGGGCGGCGCGCTGGTTGCGCAGCGCACCCGTTTCGACCATCTCCTGCTGACTCTGCACGACCGCGCGACGTCATCCGAGCCGGTCGCCGACTGACCGGCGCGTGCCCTCAGGACCCGGTCGCCGAACGGATCATTCCCTTGGTGCGCATGAGGAACTCACCGAGATAGCTGTCGTGCGGGACGCCGGGACGCAACCAGGTGGTCGGGTTGTCGCCGAGGTAGAGGTTGGTGATGGTCGGCTCGTCCAGCAGGTCGCCGATGAGATCGCGTCGCTCGGTCATCGCGGTGAGAACGAGCGAATGACGCAGTGGGGCAATGCCATCCGACGGCGACCACGGCCCGACCCACACACAAGGGAAGGCCAGTTCCACCGCGAGCTGCGGCGCGCTGCTGCTGTCGACGAGGTGCACCGCGGGGCGTAGCACAGCGGCGCCCGGGGACACCTCGTCGACGATGGTGTCGCCGCCGAGCAGCGGACGGGCCTGGCCGGCGACCTGGCGCAGGTAGCGGTCCATGGCCGCCACGGATTCGGTGGGCTGCACGGTCAGGATCGCGTCGGGGTGCTCGGCGGGCAAACTGGGAATCGCCGCCAGCTCCGCGGCGAGCGCACGCGCCAGCGGCTCCGGGTCGCCCTCCACGAGCACCGCGGTGGTGCAGGTGCAGGCCGTGCCACCGAGATGGCTCACCGATTCGGCGATCAGCGCGACCTTGTCACGCCAGTCCACGTCCGCGGTCACCAGGATCTTCGAGCGTCCCGGTCCCTGGGTGAGCACGCGCGTGCTGCCGCCGTACTTGTCGACCACGTCCTGTCCGCCGTAGACGATGGCGAAGTCCGATTCGGCGACCAAGACGTCGGCAGCCTCGTAGTCGGTCGGCAACAAGGTGACCAGCTCCGGCGGCATGCCAGCCATGCGCAGCGCACTGACCAGACGGAACGCGGTATACGGCTCCCGGGTCGATGGCCGCACCGCCACCTTGTAGCCCAGCGCCAGCGCCTCGGGCCACAACCCGTGCACAGCGGGCGTGTTCCCGGCCGCGTGCACGGCGAACAGGTCGCCCTTCCTGGTCCAGACGGCGCAGCCGCCGAGGGTGCGCTCGTCCTGCCAGTCCGCTACCGCACCCTTCGGCATGGCGAACTCGAGCGTGCCGCGCTGCTCGCGCAGCACGTCCGCGACCCACCGCACCGACTGCCACACCACCGCCAGCGGCACGCCCGACGCGACGCAGACCACTCGCGCGTACTCATCCGGTCCCAGCCCGCCGATCTCGGCCTCGGTGAACAGGTCGGCCGCACGTTCCAGCACCGCGAAGCGTTCGGCGGCGGGCAGCACCGGCGCCTTGCGCATCGCCGCCAGCGCGCGCCGCACATACAGCGCGGGCACCTGCGAGATCTCCCCGATCGGCGCGCCGGACAGCGTCGTCAGCGGCTTGCGGTCGCGCGCGCGGAAACTGCCCTGCGGGCCGAGCGCGTCGATGTGCACGAACTCCTCCATCAGTACACCCCCTCGATCACCTCGGCGCCGGCGAACGAGGCCATCGGCGCCACGTCGGCGACCGAGCAACCGACCGCACCCTTCGGCGCCTCGACCTTCATGGCGATATCGCGCTCCGGGTTGTTCGGCAGCAGAGCGTATTTGGTGAGGTGATGCATCACGACCTGCCCGCGCTCACCGTCGGCGACGTCGTCGCCGGTCTCCGGGTCGACCACCTCGAACGCGAGGTAGGGGCTCGGCGGGTCGAAGACGGGCAGCCCGTCCGGGCGCTCCTCGTCGCGCTCGCGGGACATGCCCAGAATGGTGGTGCTGCCGTAGAGGCCTTTGAGCGGAATGCCGGGGAAGATCTCCTGCCGGAAGATCTCACGGGAGTCGGCGTTCATATGCGCTCCGCTCCAGCAGATGAACTTGATCTTCCGGCGAATCTGCTCCACCAGGTCGTCGCGGCGCGCGATTCGTTCCAGCAGCGGCGGCGTGGTGATCAGGATCCCGACCGACTGGGTGGTGAGGATCTGCGCGACCTGGTCGACGACGTGCTCGGCGTAGCGTTCGGTGTTCTCGGTGTCGCCGCGCGCGATCATCTGCTTGATCCAGCGCGGATCGAGATCGACGGTGAAGCGGACGCCGCGATGCCTGCGCGCCCGGCGCTGCGCGAACTCACCGAACATGTGCGGGCCGCTCGGCGCCACGGCGAGGGTGTTCACCGTGCCTAGGTCGGCGTAGTGGTGCTCGTCCCAGCTGAGCGCGAACTCCATCCAGCGGTCGAACATGACGAACCGTTTCGGTGCGCCGGTGGTGCCCCCGCTCTCGTAGATACCCGCAATCTCGCGGTCGGCGCCATGCAAACCCCGCGGAATCAGGTCCTCCACGGCGACGGTCCGGAATTCGTCGATGACATTGGGAAAGCGGCGCAGATCCGCGAAGGTGCGGATGTCGGCGATCGGGTCGAAATCCAGCGTCCGCGCCCGGCGGAGCCAGTACGGGCTGCCGGTCTCCTCGCTGAAATGCCATGCCAGCACGGCACGCAGGTATTCCTCCGCGTCGATCATCGCGTAGTCGTGCGCGGCAAGGTCCAGAATTACGGGGCGCATGCGCGGCCTCCAGTGACGTGCCCCGAATCGGGGCATTCAGCTCGAACGCGGCAATCTTCTCCTCTCCGCGCCCACGAAAAGCGCCGCGCCGCCCAGTTCGATCCGCCGATAGGACACTCTTATGGAGCGGAATGCGATGGCGGAACTCGTCTTCGACGACTGCCTGCCGATGTGAGTGATCTCGGCTATGGCGCCGGTGAGACCTTCGGACGGCACTTTGTGGAGCGGATCACCAAGACCCCGTTCCGAGTGGTAGCTCGCCGTACCCCTTGGTAGGTTTCGGCTTGTTCGCGCAGCGTCGCGCATCACCTTCAGCCTTCGACACGCCGAACATTTCTTCGATCCACAGTTTGCGCGCCTCTTTCGTCATGGAAGCAGGCGGGAATCGCCGTACCCACGCAACCGATTTCGCGGTCGTTCTCGACGGCGAAGTCGGCGGCGGCACCCGGTCCGCCTTGCTCGCCGCAGGCGTGGCTGTCCTGTCCCATCAAGCCTTGGAGAACCGGTGGTAACCGCACTACCTCACCAGCCCGCGGAACTCGACGCGGTCATCTTCGACTACAACGGCGTCATCGGCCTGCAGCCCACCGTTCCTATGTGGAGCAGTCTCGCCGAACTCGCCGGATGGCACGCAGACCAGCTCGGACTCTTCCAGAATGCTTTCTGGAGCGCCCGCGAACCCTACGATTCCGGTGAGTTCGACGACGCGGACTTCTGGACCGCCGTGCTCGGCGATTGCCCGGACCCGGACCTGCTCACCCGATTGCGTGCCGTCGACACCGCGCTGTGGACCCGGACCGACGACCGCGTCGTCGCACTCCTCCACCGTGCCCGGCGGGCAGGTCTGCCGATGGTGCTGCTCTCCAACGCACCCCATCCGGTCAGCGATGCCCTCGACGCCTCCGACTGGCGCACTCTGCTGACCGACGCCCTCTACTCGGCCCGGCTCGGCATGAACAAACCCCACCCCGACACCTACCGAAACGCACTCGCCGCGACCGGAGTTCGCGATCCCGGCCGCGTCCTGTTCGTCGACGACCGCGCCGACAACTGCCAGGCCGCCGCACACCTCGGCTTGCGCGCTCTGCACTACACCGGCTCACCCGCCGATATCGAGGACCACCTCCGCCTCGCGAGCGTCGCCGCGTAGGTCCCCGCGCGTCACACCGCGACGAGCCCCAATTACTGTTGGCCATCCACTCCGCCGACGTGGCCGGCTCGGCTGGACCGAACCACAGTGGCTGGAACACCATTCCAGCTAGTCGGCGACCACGGTGGCCTGGAAGGCGGCGATGGTGGCGCGCAGCGCGTCTACGGTAGGAGTCGGGTCGATGCCGAACTTCGCAGTGGCAGCGGATGATTCGATCACGAACGGACGATCGAACTGATAGCGCAACTCGGGCAGCTCACGGGCGTCGGGATCGAAAAGCCCGGCGGCCCACAGCATCGCGGCCGGCATTCGTCGCACGCGGGCGGGTGGTGCGCCCGCAATCGTCGCGGCTAGTTCAGCAAGCTCACGGATGGACATCGGCGGCGCTGTCGGCGTGTGCCACGCTCGACCCCAGGCGTCTTCGTCATCCGCAACCGCGACCAGGGTGCGCGCGGTATCGCCGACATCGGTCCAGCTGTGCGCTGTGTCCAGATCGGCGGGGAACAGCACCCGGCGGCCGGCGAGCACGGCGGGCAGCGCGACGGCGGTGAATACCGATTTCGCGCCTGCGCCGAGGTAATCCGACCCGCGCACCTCTGCGGTACGGATCCGGCCCGCCTCGTGGGCGGCAAGCGCCTCGGCCCACAGTTTCGCACGCACCCGCCCTTTCGCACTGTTCGGGCGCATCGGTTGCCGCTCGGTGATCGGTCCGTCGACTTGCCCGTAGCCGTAAAGATTTCCCACACTGAGCAATCCGGCGCCGGTCACCTCGGCCGCATGGAGCGCGGCGGCGGCCAGCGGAGGGAAGTCGTTGGTCCAGCGGTGGTACGGCGGCTGAGCACACTGGAAGATGACGCTCGCGCCCGCACAGTGCCGGCCCAGCACGGCGGCATCGGTCGCGTCGGCGGCGATGCGCTGGACCAGCGGGTGATCCGGGCCGCTACCGCGCCGGGTGATCACGCGCACATGATCGCCGCGTGCGGCGAGCAGCTGGGCAGTGGCCGAGCCGACCGGGCCGGCCCCGATGATGACGTGCAGGGACATTGGTAATCCATCCTGTCGGCGTTCCGTTGCGAGAACATCGTTCTCCTTCTGATCCGACCGTAATCGTGAACGCCGATCCATGTCAAGAACAGTGTTCTCTATTCGCGCAGCCGTTCTCTGAACGGTTACTTGTTCTCTATACTTCCGGCATGTCCGCTTCGTCAGTGCGCGCCCGCGTCCGCTCCGAGATGACAGAGGAGATCAAGGCTGCCGCCCGCAAGCGGCTGGCGGTGGACGGCGCGAATCTGTCCCTCCGCGGTGTCGCGCGCGACCTGGGCATCGTCGCCTCCGCGCTGTACCGATACTTCCCGAGCCGCGACGACCTGCTGACGGCTCTGATCATGGAGGCGTACCGAGCACTCGCCGCTACCGCCGAAGCCGCCGACGCGAAGCTGCCCGCCACCGACCTCCGCGGCCGGTGGCTTGCGGTGTGCTCGTCCGTGCGGGACTGGGCGCTGGCCCATCCGGCCGAGTACGGCCTCCTGTACGGCAGTCCGGTGCCCGGTTACAACGCACCACAGGACACCGTGGCGCCCGCAGCCGCCGTTGTGTTCCGGCTCGTCGCCATCGCGCAGGCCGGCGCGAAAGAGCTGACGCCGCCGCCGCTTCCGACTCCACTGCCAGCGCCTCTCCGAGCCGACCTGCGCCACCTCATCGAGCAGCAATCCGCCGAACTGCCCGAAGAGGTGCTCGACCGGGTCTTCGTCGGCTGGACCCACTTGTTCGGCCTGCTCAACTTCGAAATCTTCGGGCGACTGGACAACACCATCGAAGCCAGCGCCGAGTACTTCGCCCACCACATGAACCTGATGGCGGACCTGGTGGGGCTGCCATAGCAGTCCGGCACGGCAACGGCGTGTCTCCGGCCAGTTGGAGCAACCGCCAACCGCTCGACGCTACGGTGGCTGAACCGAGATACGCCGCGTTCCACTCGACGACCGAAACATCACTCATTCGTGGAGGAACATTGCCGAGCTCGTTCACTCGAAGGGGATTTCTGACCAGCGCGGCCACCTCGGCAACGGCCGCGGCCGCCGTCTCGGCCGGGACCGCACCGGGCAAGGCGCGAGCCGATATCGATCCGGACCAGCCGAACATCCTCGTGATCATCGTGGACGAGATGCGCACACCCATGTGGTTTCCCGATCAGGGGACGGTGGATCGCGTGCTGCCGAATATCGCCCGTATCCGCGAGGGCGGGGTGTCGTTAGAGAACCACTACACCGCGGCGAACGATTGCACACCGGCTCGCGGTTGCCTGCTCACCGGCCTCTACTCGCAGCAGACCGGCGTGATGGTCGTGTCGGAGTCGACGCTGACGCCGCTGTTCCCGACGTGGGGATCGATGCTGCGCGAGCACGGCTACGACACCACCTACTGGGGCAAGTGGCATCTCGGTAGCTACCCGGATCGCACGCCGGGCGCGCTCGAAGCGTACGGCTTCCACGGCGGCACCTATCCCTCTCCCAACGGCGCGCCGGGCCAAGGGCTGCAAGCGGATCCGAAGATCGTCGACCAATTCGTCGACTGGTTCCACAACGATTCCGGCAGCGCTCCCTGGTGCACCACCGTGTCGCTGGTCAACCCGCACGACATCCAGTGGTGGCCGCGCTGGACGCGCCGCGAGCAATTCAACGCCGACATCCCGCGCTGGATGAACGACCTTCCGCCCAATTTCGAATCACTGGAACAACTGTCGAAGAAGCCGCGGCTGCAGATGGCGCTGGTCGAGGTCTCCGCCGTGGCGTTCGGGGCCGCGCCCTACGGAACGCCGGAAGCCATGCACGCCTGGATCGACATGCGCAACCTCTATCTCTGGGCACAGCAGCAGGTCGACATCCAGATCGGACGTGTGCTCGACACCCTGAACTCCCGCCCCGATGTAGCGGCCAACACCGTCATCGTCTTCACTTCCGATCACGGCGACTACGCCGGTTCGCACGGCCTGCACGGCAAAGGCGGCGCCTCCTACGACGAGGCGATCCGGGTTCCGCTCTACGTCCACGATCCGCGCGGCTACCTCAGCCCGGTCGCGGGTACGAGCAGCAGGACCCAGCTCAGCTCCAGCGTCGATTTCACGCCCTTGCTGCTCACCATCGCCACCGGCGGAAACGACTGGCGCGGCGATGGACGCTACGAACACCTCAGCGGGCGACTCGACATCGCCGCGATCTGCCGCAACCCGGGCGCCGCAGGCCGTCCCTGGGTCGCGCACACCACCGACGAGGATTCGATCGAAGAGGCCGCGATCCTGTTCAACCAGAACGCGCCTGGCCACGTGGCGATGGTGCGCACCGCCGACGCGAAATTCACGTCCTATTCCCATTGGGTGCGCGGCCAGGTCCAGATCGATGCGGCTGCTGAGCAGGAATTCGAACTCTACGACTACAGCACCGACGGCGGCAGGCTCGAGCTCGACAACCAGGCCGCGACCGGAAACCCGTTGCGCGGGGAGATGGAATCGCTGCTGGACAACGTCATCCGGAACGAGATCCAGCAGCCGCTGCCGCCGTATCTGCGGGCCGCCCAGGAGGAAGGTATCGGCGACTACATATCGGCACAGACGAACGTCCTGATCCAAGCCGAGCGGATCGGTAACGCTCTGCTGGATGCTGTGCCCAAGCCGTAGCGCAGGCTCGGAGGCCGATCTCCCCTGGCACATCGCTCAGCCTGGTGCTGCCAGTACCAGTGTTACTGGGCTCCTGTTACTGGTGCCCGGCACACCGCAAGCTCAGAGCATGACACAGACCATCTCGCCGGGTGCGGCGGCGCGCGCCGCCGCACCGACCGCCGCGCTGGGAGCGCGGCGCCCGCTGGCCGTCCTCACGGTCATCCTCACCGGCCAGTTCATGGCCGTGCTCGACGCTTCCATCGTCAATGTGGCGATTCCCTCGATTCGCGGCTCGTTGCACACCAGCGGCTCGGCTCTGCAGCTGATCGTCGCCGGTTACGTCATCGCCTACGCCGTCCTGCTGGTCACCGGGGCGCGGCTCGGCGACCGGTTCACCCAGCGCCGCACATTCATCGCGGGACTGGCCGCGTTCACGCTGGCCTCACTGGCATGCGGACTGGCGTGGAACGAGTCGTCGCTGATCGTCTTCCGGTTCGCGCAGGGAGTCGGCGCGGCAGCGATGGTGCCGCAGATCATGACGCTCATCCAGCGCACCTTCACCGGTGACGCCAGGGCGCGGGCACTCAGTCTGTACTCGGCGATCATCTCCGGCGGCATGGTCGCCGGACAGGTGCTCGGCGGGATCATCGTCAACGCCGACCTGTTCGGCAGCAGTTGGCGCGGCGTGTTCCTGGTGAATGTGCCGATCGGCGTCGTGCTGCTCGCCGTGGCGCCGCGCGTCCTGCCGTCGGCGACCCAGCGCGTCGAGCGCACACTCGACCTACCCGGGTTGGCGACGCTCACCGTTTCGGTGCTGCTGCTGGTGCTTCCGCTGGTTTTGGGCCGTGAGCTGGATTGGCCGCTGTGGGCGTGGATTTCGCTGGGCGCCAGCGTTGCCGGCCTCATTCTGTTCGTGGCCATCGAGCGGCTGGTCGCGGCGCGCGGCGGCGAACCATTGTTCGCCCGGCCAGTTCTCGCGGCTCCGGGACTGGTGCTCACGGCGGTCACATTGTTCGTGATCATGGCGACCTTCGGAGGCTGGATGTTCGTCATGGCGATCCACCTGCAGAGCACGCTCGGCTACAGCGCGCTGCATGCAGGCCTGCTGTTCGTCCCGCTCGGGGCGACCTTCGCGGTGGCCAGCCTGAACTGGGAGCGGATCCCGCATCGATTCCACACCAGCATGATTCCGCTCGGTCTGGTGCTGGGATCGGCGAGCATGGTCGCGCTCGGCGCGCTGCTGCGCGACGGGGCCGATGTCGGCGTGATCGCGCTGGTGCTGCTCGGCGTCTGCGGCCTCGGCAACGGCCTGGCGTTCAGCCCGCTCATGACGCGCACGCTGGCCAAGATCCCGATGACCCTGGCGGCCGACGCGAGCGGCATCCTGGTGACCACCGTGCAACTCGGCATCGTGGTCGGCATCGCCACCTTCGGGTCGCTGTTCCTCGGCCTCGCGGGCAGCACGGTGTCGAGCGCCGCGCACGCTCTCGGCGTCACGGCCGTCGCCGAAGGCGTCACTGTATTGCTCGCCGCGGCCTTCGCGGCCCGCGCGGCGCGATAACACAGCGGCGGATCCCTGAGCCGGCGCTGTCTCCGGGACCGAGCGTGGCCGGCTCAGCCGTTGTGATTCCGGGGCCGAGCGCCCGCCCTGAGCAGAGCGGTCGTCGGCGCGGACGACCGCTCCGGCTCTCCGCGGCTTCTCAGAGCACGGTTTCGATCGCCGCGACCAGTGCGGGCGACTCCGGCGTCACGGTCGGGCGGAAGCGGCCCGCTACTTTCCCATCACGGTCGATGAGGAACTTCTCGAAGTTCCACTGGATGTCGCCGGCGTTGCCGTCGGCGTCGGCCGACTCCACCAGGGTCTGGTACAACACGTGCCGGTTTTCGCCATTGACGTCGGTCTTCTCCAGCAGCGGAAAGTCCACCCCGTAGGTGGTGGAACAGAACTGCTGGATCTCCTCCGCGGTGCCCGGTTCCTGGCCCATGAATTGGTTGCACGGTACGCCGACCACGCGCAATCCGCGGGGGCCGAAGGACTTGTGCAGCTCGACCAGGCCGGAATACTGCGGTGTCAGGCCGCATTTCGAGGCCACGTTGACCAGCAGGACCGCGTTGTCGCCGACCAGGTCGGCCAGGGTCGTCGGCTCGCCGGACAATGTGCGTAGCGGAACGTCTCGAAGGCTCATTCGTATCGGACCTGCCCATTCTTGATCGTTGATCCACCCCGACGGCCACGCTACCGGATCGTCCGGGTAGGCGGCCGTCGCCGGTCGCGCGTTGCGAACCACGCTCAGCGCAATCTGGTTCGGCGCATCAGCCGCAGCGACATCAGGGTCATCTTCAGCTGCTTGTCGTACGGCTGACCCGCCCGCGCAGCGAGGACCTGCCGCTTGAGCACGCCGACGTTCACTGTGTCGGTGTACTTCAGCAGGCCCTGGTCGCCGTGGCGGGTGCCGACACCGGACTGCTTGACACCGCCGGACGGCGTGGCCTTGGCGGCGTAGGTCGCTACGAAGCCGTCGTTGATGTTGATATTGCCCGCCTGCAACTGCGCGGCGATGCGGTTGGCATGCGCCAGGTCGCGGCTCCACACGCTGGCGTTCAAGCCGTAGTCGGTGGCGTTGGCGAGCCGCACCGCCTCCCGTTCGTCGGAGAACGGATACACGGTGACGACCGGGCCGAAGGTCTCCAGCGTCGCGTGGGTCATCTCCGGTGTCACGCCGGTCAGCACGGTGGCTTCGTAGAAGGCGGGACCGATGTCGGGGCGCGCGTTTCCGCCGACGTGCACGGTGGCGCCTTTGGCGCGGGCGTCGTCGACATGGGCGGCGACCCGTTCGAGATGCTGCTGGGAGACCAGGGAACCGAATTCCGGTGTGTAGTCGTAGGCGGCGCCGATCTTGCCGTTCAATTCCGCGGCGGCCGCGACCAATCGGCGCACGAACTCGTCGTGGATGTCGCGATGCACATAGATCCGTTCGATGTGCATGCACGCCTGCCCGGAGTTGGCGAACGCCGCGAAGACCGCGCCGGGGATCACCTCGTCCAGGTTCGCGTCGGCAAGCACGATCATCGGGTTCTTGCCGCCGAGTTCCAGGCTGCATCCGATGAGGTTGCGTCCGGCCTGCTCGCCGACGATCCGGCCGGTGGCGGTGGAGCCGGTGAACATGACGAAATCGACGTTGCCGATCAGGGTCGGCCCGATGTCGGGTCCCTCGCCGCACACCACTTGAACGAGTCCGCGCGGCAGCCCGGCGCGGTGCAGCAATTCGACGCCGAAGAGCACACACAACGCCGTCTTGTTGTCCGGTTTGAGCACGACGCCGTTGCCCGCCATGAGCGCGGGCATGGCATCGGACAGCGCGATGGCGAAGGGGAAGTTCCAGGGGGCGATCACCGCGACGAGGCCCTTCGGGCGATGCTCCTCGGTCGAGGTGGTCAGCAGCGGCATCGGACCGCCGCGCCGTTTCGGCCGCAGCACGCGGCGCGCGGTCTTGAGGTAGTGGCTGATCACCATCGGCACGTCGCAGGATTCCTCGACGGCCATGCGGCGGGTCTTGCCGCAGCCGATCTGGATGAGGTCGGCGATGGTCTCCACCTCGCGCAGGATCAGTTCGTGGGCCCGCTCGAACACACGCAGCCGTTCCCGCAGCGGCAGCGCGGCCCAGTCGGTCTGCGCGGCACGGGCATTCGCGCACGCGGCCAGCACGTCCTGCGGCGTCGACTGCGGCAGGTCGCCGACCGGTGCGCCGGTGTAGACCTCCGTCATCGGGAATGCCGCCGCGCTGCCGTCGGCGGCGACCAGTCCGGTCAGCCGCTCGATCAGCTCCCCGGTGATCCTGGCGGGCACCGTGCCCGCCGCCTTCTCGGTGTGTGCTGTGCTCATCGGGTCTTCTCCATGACGTCGGGCATCGCCGCAGGTGCCGGGCCGGATACCGGACCTAAATTAGAACACGTTCCGGTTTTCGTCCATGGTATTCGCCCCGGCGGCACATGCCTACCCGCCGCGGCCGGAGATTTCGCTCAGTCGTCCGCGACCATCGACAAGGCCTGCGTCGGGCAGTAGCGGACCGCGCGCTGCACATCGGCCGATGACGAACCGGCGGCGGTATCGAGAATCTCTACCTTGCCGCGCTTGGGAACATGGAAGGCGCCCGGTGCCTCGTCCTGACACACCGCGTGCCCCTGACACAGATCCAGATCGGCCAGCACTCGCATGGTCAACTCCCGTTCTCCTCGTCGGGGGAGGCATCGAGCGGACGCACCGGTGCCTCGGGCTGCACCTCGACCAGAACCAGATGCGCGCCCCGCGGCGTCGACACCACCGCGACCACCGCGGCGGCCAGGTCACCCGCGCGCAACATGGACGGATGCCTGGCGAATCCCCAGGTCTTCCAGTCCTCCAGCAAGGGACCGACGACTTCCGGCGTGGAGTCCATGCCCATCCCGGTGAGGGTCGGGCCGGGCCGCACCAACGAGGCGCGAATTCCGGTGCCCTCCAGCTCCATCCGCATTTGCGCGGCCATCGCCTCCAGACCCGCTTTGGCGGCGCTGTAGGCGCCGGTGCGCGGGCGTGGCTGGGGCGCGCAGTCCGACGAGATCAGCACAACGTCGCCGCGTTCCCTGCGCAGCATGCCGGGCAGCACCCGGTGCACCAAGCGATGCGCGCCGACGAGATGGACGTGCATTTGACGCAGGAATCGTTCCGGATCCATCGCGTGCACCTGGCCGAACTCGATATCGCCCGCGCTGGACACCAGAATCTCGGTGGGCCCCAACGCGTCCTCAGCGGCGCGCACGAACTCCTCGATCGAGTCCGGCTCGGTGACATCCAACCGGTGTGCGAAAGCCTCGCCACCGTTCGACCGGATCTTGTCCGCCAGTTCGGCGCACTGCTCGACGCGGCGCGCGCCCAGCGCGACCGGATGGCCGAGTCCGGCCAGCGCCGCGGCGGTGGCCGCACCGATCCCGGAGGACGCTCCGGAGATGAGGGCGGGCCTGCATTCCGGATGGGGTGCGAATCTGGGCACTATCGGTACTCCACGGTGATCGGAAGGTGGGCGAAACCGCGCACGTTCGAGGAATGCACGCGCGCGATGCCGGAGTCCAGCACGCCGTAGGCGCGCACTCGGGACGCGAACTCGCGCAAGGCGACGCTCGCCTCCAGCCGCGCCAGATGCGCGCCGAGGCAGAAGTGCACGCCCGCGCCGAAACTGGCCAGTCCGGACTTGTCGGCACGATCGATGCGGAAGCTGTCGCCGTCGTCGAAAACTTCGGAATCGCGGTTGGCTGAGCCGATCAGCAACAGCACCTTGGCGCCTGCCGGAATGGAACCGTCGTGGTAGGCGAGGTCCTCCGTCGCGGTACGCGCGATTATCTGGCTGGAGGTGTCGTAGCGCAGCGTCTCTTCCACCCAGTCGGAGACCAGATCCGGATCGGCGACCACCTTCGCGTACTCCCCTGGATTACGCGCACCCCAATACAGTGCGTTACCCAGGAGCTTCGTCGTGGTCTCGTTCCCGGCCACCACCATCAAGAACAGGAATCCGATGATCTCCTGGTCGGACAACCGGTCGCCGTCGATCTCGGCGTCCAGCAGCGCGGAAGTCAGATCCTCGCGCGGCCTACGTCGCCGCTCGGCCACCATCTCGATGTAATAGCTCAGGAGTTTCATGGATGCTTCGGCCGCAGCCGGCGGGATATCGAGCACGCCGTCCTCGCGGTGCACGACCAGATCGGCCAGCCTGCGGATCTCCGTGCGGTCGGCCTCCGGCACGCCCATCAGCTCGGAGATCACGTCCATCGGCAGCTTGCCCGCGACCTGATCGATCCAATCGAACGCCTCCCCCGCCAACGCCGGTTCCAAGTACGACAGCGTCAACTCGCGAATGCGGTCTTCCATCTCCGCGACTCGCTTCGGCGTGAAGCCCTTGTAGACCAGCCGCCGCATCCGCATATGCCGTGGGTCGTCCATCGCCAGGAACGACATCACCCGATGTGCGTGCGGACCCCATGCCGCCGGATCCAACGACACACCATTCGCACTCGACAACCGCGCACTGTCGCGAAACGCTGCGGTCACGTCCGCGTGCCGGGACAACGCCCAGAAATCGAGCTCCGGGTTGTGATACAGCGGCGCCTCCAGCCGGAGCCGCCGATATGTCGGATACGGGTCCTCGTGGAACGCGTAGTCGTACGGATCGAACGTCACGGGCCGCACCGCTGCCGTCATCGCCCGCCCTCCAGATTCGGTAACAGGTTCCGAGGGCTGCCGAGACACCGCTCCTGACGCGGAGACAGATAGCTGGACATGTGTCTGGACACTACCACCGGCTCCGTGCTCCGACAATCTCTCCGTTAGAACCTGTTATTGCCACCTGTCGTCGTTCAAGACTATATTCCGTACACGTGTCCAGACAGCATCGGAGCCAGTCCATGAACAACCTCTTGCCCGCCGACGGGTCGCGTCTGCTGATCGGCGGCAAGCTGGTCGAAGGCGCCGACGGAGTGTTCGCGACGGTCAACCCTGCGACGGAGGACGTCCTCGGCCACGCCGCGAATGCGAACGCGGCCGATCTCGACGCGGCGATCGACGCCGCACGCACCGCGTTCGACCACACCGACTGGTCGCGCGATCACGCTTTCCGCGCCCGCTGCCTCGAACAGTTACGCGGCGCGCTGCAATCACATGTCGAGGAACTGCGCGAGCTCACCATCGCCGAGGCGGGCGCACCGGCCATGCTCACCGGCGGGCCGCAGTTGGAAGGCCCGGTCGCCGACCTGGGCTACGCGGCCGGGCTCGCCCGAAGCTACGGGTGGGAAACCGATTTGGGTGTCGCCGAGCCGATGGGCATCAAGACGCACCGGGTGCTGCGCCGCGAACCGGTCGGCGTCGTCGGGGCGATCACGCCGTGGAACTTCCCGCACCAGATCAACTTCGCCAAACTGGGCCCCGCGCTCGCGGCGGGGAACACCGTGGTGCTCAAGCCCGCCCCGGACACCCCGTGGTGCGCGGCGGCGGTCGGGGCGATCATCGCCGAGGAGACCGACATCCCAGCCGGCGTGGTGAACATCGTGACCTCCGCCGACCACGCGCTCGGCGCGCAGCTCACCGAGGACCCGCGCGTCGACATGATCAGCTTCACCGGCTCGACCGCCACCGGCCGCGCCGTCATGACCGGCGCGGCGACGACCTTGAAGAAAGCGTTCCTGGAACTGGGTGGCAAGTCGGCGTTCCTCGTGCTGGACGACGCCGACATCGCCGGAGCCTGTGCGGTGGCGGCGTTCTCGGTGTGCGTGCACGCCGGGCAGGGATGTGCGCTCACCACTCGCCTGCTGGTCCCGCGCGCCGCCTACGACCAAGCCGTGCAGGCCGCCGCGGCCACCCTCGGCGCGATCACGCCGGGCGACCCCGCCGACCCGCGCACGGTCTGCGGCCCGCTCATCTCCGAACGTCAGCGCGCCAGGGTCGAACGCTATCTCGATATCGCCCGCGCCGAGGGCGGGCGGATCGTGGTCGGCGGCGGCCGGCCGGCTCAGCGCGAGCGCGGGTTCTACATCGAACCCACCTTGATCGCGGACGTCCCCAACACCGCGACCGTCGCCCGCGAGGAGATCTTCGGCCCCGTGCTGGTGATCATCCCGCATGACGGCGACGAGGACGCCGTCCGCATCGCCAACGACTCCCCCTACGGCCTCTCCGGCTCGGTGTGGGGCACCGACGCCGACCGCATCCGGCGCGTCACCGAAGGCGTGCGCACCGGGACCTTGAGCGTCAACGGCGGCGTCTGGTATTCCGCCGACGCCCCGTTCGGCGGGTACAAGCAATCCGGCATCGGCCGCGAAATGGGCGTCGCCGGATTCGAGGAGTACCTGGAAACCAAGCTGATCGCCACCGCCGGATGAACAACAACGGCAGGACAATACAGAGGAGCTGAACTCCATGGCCCGTTTCACCGGAAGATCCGCCATCGTCACCGGCGCCGCTCGGGGGATCGGCGCGGCCTACGCGCAGGCGCTGGCTGCCGAGGGCGCGAGCGTCGTCGTCGCGGACAAGGACGCCGACGGCGGTGCGGCCGTGGTCGAGAAGATCGTCGCCGAGGGCGGCACCGCGGTGTTCGGACTCCTCGACGTCGCCGATCCGGAATCGGCTACCGCACTGGCGGATTTCGCCGCAGCGGAGTTCGGCGGCATCGACCATTTGGTCAACAACGCCGCGATCTACGGCGAGATGAAGCTGAATCTGCTGCTCACCGTGCCATGGGACTACTACAAGACGTTCATGAGCGTGAACATGGACGGCGCGCTGAACATGACCCGCGCCGTCTGGCCGCACATGTCCGAACGCCGCGCCGGGTCGATCGTCAACCAATCGTCCACCGCCGCATGGCTGTATTCCAGCTTCTACGGCCTGGCGAAGGTCGGCGTCAACGGATTGACCCAGCAGTTGGCGTTCGAACTCGGCGGATCCGGCATCCGGATCAACGCCATCGCGCCGGGCCCGATCGACACCGACGCCACCAAATCGGTGACCCCCGACGTGATCGTCGACGACATCGTCAAACGACTGCCGCTGAAACGGATCGGAACTCCGCAGGATCTCGTCGGCGCCTGCCTGTTCCTGCTGTCGGACGAGGCGAGCTGGGTCACCGGTCAGATCTTCAACGTCGACGGCGGACAGATCGTGCGGTCATGAGTGAGCAACCCGTTCGGACGACTGGGCGCTCGCTCCCTCTGGAGCCGAGCGCCGGCGAGGTGGAGGAATGAGCGAGCGAATCGGTTTTCTCGGTCTGGGCAATATGGGTGCGCCGATGGCCGAACGTCTGGCGGGCTGGCCGGGTGGGCTCGTGGTGTGCGATGTCCGCCAGGAGGCGGTCGAGCGGTTCACCGCAGGCGGGGCAGCCGCCGCTGCCTCGGCCGCCGAGCTGGCCGAGCAGGCCGCGATCATCTCGATCACCGTCGTGAACGACGACCAGGTCCTGGAAGTGGTCACCGGCCCCGACGGAGTGCTGCGGACCGCCGCGCCGGGAACCGTGGTGGCCGTGCACTCGACGATCAGCGACCGCACCGCCGAGGACCTCGCGGTGACCTGCGCCGAACGCGGCGTCGAACTCGTGGACGCGCCGGTCAGCGGCGGCGCGCCTGGTGCGACCCGCGGCACGCTCGCGGTCATGGTCGGTGGCAGCGCGGCCGCATTCGAGCGGGTGCGCGAGCCGTTCGGCCGCTTCGCCGATCTGATCGTGCACGCCGGGCCGATCGGTGCCGGAACACGAATGAAGTTGGCGCGCAACCTCTTACAGTTCGTGTCCTTCGCCGCCGCCAGCGAGGCGCAGCGCCTTGCCGAGGCGGCAGGCCTGGACATCACCGCGCTCGGCAAGGTGGTGCGGCATTCCGACGCGGTCACCGGCGGCCCCGGCGCCATCATGCTGCGCGATTCCACCGCGCCGATCGAGGACGGCGACGTCTGGCTGCCGATCCTGCGGCACGTGCGCGATCTCGGCGAGAAGGATCTCGGCCTGGCCCTGGAACTCGGCCAACGGCTCGGCACCGCGCTGCCGCTGGCCGAACTCGCCCTCGACCGGCTCGGATCCGGACTCGGCGTCGGGGCGGGCACATCATCGGAAAGGCTTTCCTCATGAATGACAACGGTTCCGCCGAGACTGTGCGGCAGCGCGGACTGGCCAAGATGGCCGAGGTGTACGGCACCGAGTTCCAGGATTACCCCGGCGCCCACTTCGCAGTCACCGCCGACCACCTCTTCGCGGAGATCTGGTCGCGTCCAGGGCTCACCATTCGCGATCGCAGGCTGCTGCTGCTCGGCGCGCTCACCGCGCAAGGCGCCATCGACACCGCGGGCATCCAGATCGGGGCCGCGCTGCGCAACGGCGAACTCACCGAAGAGCAGCTGCACGAGATCGCCGTGTTCCTGTGCCATTACGTCGGTTGGCCGAACGGCACCAAACTCGACCTGCTGGTTGGCACGATTGTCGCGCAACAGAAGAAGGCCGCGCGCGAGCGGTCCGATCGCGCCGAGCAGTGAAGGATCCGAATCATGTCTGATGCCACCACCATTCGCCCGTTGCGCGCCGGCCGCGTCACGACGTGGGACTACCGAGCCGACGTGGTGATCGCGGGCTATGGCATCGCCGGGGTGTGCGCGGCGATCGAGGCGGCGCGCACGGGCGCCGAAGTGCTGATCCTGGAGCGCACCGGCGGTTGGGGTGGCGCGGCCGCGATGGCGGGCGGGTTCATCTACCTCGGCGGCGGCACACCGTTGCAGCAAGCCCTCGGCTTCGGGGACACGCCGGAGAACATGGAGACCTTCCTGCTCGCCGCGCTCGGTCCCGGCGTGGACGAGGCGAAGATCGCCGACTATTGCCGCGGCAGCGTGGAGCACTACAACTGGCTGGTGGCCTGCGGTGTGCCGTTCCGGGAAGCGTTCTGGGGCGAACCGGGCTGGGAGCCGCCGCACGACGAGGGACTGATGTACTCCGGCGGCGAGAACGCCGCGCCTTTCAACACCATCGCGACACCGGCTCCGCGTGGCCATGTCCCGCGCATGGCCGACAAGCGCATCGGCCAGAAGAGCGGCGGCTACATGCTGATGAAGCCGCTGGCCGAGACCGCGGACGCGCTCGGAGTCGGCGTCGAATACGACCTGCGGATTACGCGGCTGATCGTCGACGACGACGATCGCGTGGTCGGAGTGCTGGCGCGCCGCTACGGACAGCAGGTGGCGGTGCGTGCCGAGCGGGGCGTGGTCCTGGCGACCGGCAGCTTCGCCTATCACAAGGAGATGGTCGAGCGGTACGCGCCGCGACTGATCGGCAGGCCCGCCGCCGCGATCGAGGAACACGACGGCATCGGCATCCGGCTGGCGCAGGCACTCGGCGCGGAACTGGCCCACATGGACGCCACCGAGGTGGCGTTCTTCGGCGACCCGCAACTGCTGGCGCGCGGCATCTTGGTGAACGGCCGCGGTCAGCGCTACATCCCGGAGGACACCTATCCCGGCCGGATCGGGCAGGCGACGCTGATCCAGCAGGACAACCAGGCATATCTGGTGCTCGACGAAGCCTCCTACGAGGCCGCGCTGGCCACCGAGACCTCGACGCCGTTCTTCCGTCAGCCGCCGACCTGGGTCGCGGAGACGGTCGCCGAACTGGAGGCCGAAATGGGTCTGCCCGGCCGGGCTTTGCAGTCGACAGTGGAGTGCTACAACCTGCACGCCGCCGACGGAGAAGACCCACTGCTGGGCAAGAAGCCGGAATGGGTGCGCCCGTTGCGTGGCCCGCTGGCGGCCTTCGATATGCGCGGTTTCACCGCGGGTTTCACTCTCGGCGGGCTGCGCACCGACCTCGATTCCCGGGTGCTGCATGTTTCCGGCGAGCCCATCGCGGGGCTGTTCGCGGCGGGCCGATGCACGTCCGGTCTCTGCGCGGGTGGCTATGTCAGCGGCGCGTCGCTGGGCGACGGCAGCTTCTACGGGCGGCGAGCGGGCATCGCCGCGGCCAAGAACTGAACCACCCGGTCCGGCCTAGTAGTATCCAGACACATGTCCGAACCCGATTCCGTCATGCTGGAGGCGACCCGCCGCAGGCTCTCCGGCAAGCAGGCCGACACCGTGGACAAGCTGACCCGCTCGGCGGTGGAAGTGCTTGCGCGCGAAGGCTTCGCCGGCATGACCATCCGGATGGTCGCCGCCGCGGCCGGCGTCGGGACGGCCACCGCGTACACCTACTTCTCCTCCAAGGAGCACTTGGTCGCGGAGATCTTCTGGCGGCGGTTGGTCGCCTCCCCGTCACCGGTCAGCGACGACCCGGATCCGAAAACCCGGGTGATCGCCGAGCTGCGCACTATCGCCATGCTGGTGGCCGACGAGCAGGAGCTCTCCGGCGCGGTCACCAGCGCCCTGCTCGGCCGCGACCCTGACGTGGAGCACCTGCGCGGGCGTATCGGGGCCGAGATCCGCAAGCGCATCATCCGCGCGCTCGGCCCGGATCCGGATCCGGACGTGGTCGAATCGCTGGAGTTGCTCTACGCGGGCGCGCTGGTGCGGGCGGGCATGGGCTACGGTTCGTATTCCGAAATCGCCGACCGGATCGAGGTCTCGGCGCGGCTCATCCTGCGCTAGCGCGGGCGGTGACTTCATCCGGGTTCGCCGAAACCGAACCCTTCGCGCGCGCTTGCTCGTATCTTTGCCGTAGTCGGTGCAGATCGGAGAGGGAACAGTGCAACCAGGTGGGCTTTCCGCGGACTACGTCGTCGTCGGCTCGGGATCGGCCGGCGCGGTGGTGGCCAATCGGCTCAGCGCCGATCCCGGCACCACAGTGGCGCTGCTCGAGGCCGGTCCGCCGGACAAGAACAAGTTCGCGCACATCCCCGCCGGATTCGCGAAACTCTTTCGCTCCGAGGTGGATTGGGACTATCTCACGCAGCCCCAGCCGGAGCTGAAGAACCGCGAGATCTACTGGCCGCGCGGGAAGATGTACGGCGGCTCGTCCTCGATGAACGCCATGATGTGGGTCCGCGGGTTCCGCGCGGACTACGACGAATGGGCGCTGCTGGCGGGGGACGAGTGGGGCTTCGCCGCCGCCGTCGAGCAGTTCCGCCGCATCGAACGCGTGGAGGAGGCCCAATACCCCGACGAGGGCACCCAGGGTCCGCTGCACGTTTCCCGCCAGCGCAGCCCGCGCTCGCTCACCGCCGCCTATTTGGCCGCGGTCAAAGAGGCGGGCTACGACGTCGAGCCGCCGAACCGTCCGCAGCCGGACGGGTTCAGCGAGACCATGGTGACCCAGCGCGGAGGTCGCCGCTGGAGCACCGCCGACGCGTACCTGCGCCCGGCCCTGCGCCGTCCGAACCTCGCGGTGCGCAGCGAGGCGCTGGTCACCCGGGTGCTGTTCGACGGCACGCGGGCCATCGGCGTGGAGTACCGCCAAGGCGGCGCCACGCACACGGTGACCGCCCGGCGCGAGGTGGTGCTGTGTGGCGGTGCGATCAACACCCCGCAACTGCTGATGCTCTCGGGCATCGGCGACCGCGACGAGCTGACCCGCTACGGCATCGAGGTACGCCACCACGCGCCCGAGGTGGGCGCGAATCTGCAGGACCATCTGGTCGCGGCCCTCGGCTACGGCGTGGCGGGCGATTCGCTGTTCGGCGCCGAGAAGCCGCGCCAACTGCTGGACTACCTGATCCGCCACCGCGGCATGCTCACCTCGAACGTCGGCGAGGCATACGGGTTCGTGCGCAGCAGGCCGGATCTGGACCTGCCCGACCTGGAGCTGATCTTCGCGCCTGCGCCGTTCTTCTACGAGGGACTCCAGGACCCGACCGAGCATGGCGTAGTCCTGGCGTCGGTGCTGCTTCGTCCGCAGAGCCGAGGCCGGATCGCGCTGTCGGCCGCGGACCCCTCCGCCAAGCCCGTGATCGATCCGCGCTACCTGTCCGACAGCGCGGGCGCCGACCGCGCCGCCATCATGGCCGGACTGCGGGAATGCGTCCGCATCGCCACCGAGCCGTCGATGAAAGCGGTGCTCGGCCCGTTGATCTACCCGCCGCAGGCGCCCACCGAACCGGAAGCCGCCCTGGAGCTGACGCTGAACTCCTATTCGCACACGCTCTACCACCCGGTCGGCACCTGCCGGATGGGCGCCGACGCCGCCAGCGTCGTCACCCCCCGACTGGAAGTGCGTGGCGTGCAAGGACTCCGGGTCGCCGACGCCTCGGTGATGCCGCTGATCATCCGCGGCCACACGCACGCGCCCACAGTGTTCATCGGCGAACAGGCGGCCAAGTTCATCCTCGCCGGATAAGGTGCGTCGTTCCCTTCCGGACAGGCCGCTGCCGCGCTGCAGCTGGCGGTCCAGTGCCGTCACGACCCCGCCGAGCGGCTCCGAACCGGTCGGTACGCCATGGAGTGATGCGGGCCACCGGGGAGGTGCCCCGCTCCGGGGACACACGGCACCGCGCGTACAACTGAGTGGGCCCGAGGCGTTCGCCTACCGGCTTACGACGCTATGGACAGCGCGAGCGAGGCGGCCGCCAACGCGAGATAGGGCAGCGGGTATCCGATATGCGCATAACAGCGCGCCCGGATCACGGTCAGCACCGCGCCGAGGAAGTAGGCGACCAACCCGGCGGCCGCGGCCACGCCGATCGGCGGCACCGCGAGACCGGCCAGCAGCCCCGCGCCGCCGACCGCCTTGATGACGGCCAGCGGCGACAGCCAAGATTCGGGAACCCCGTACGCTCCCATGTTCGTGCGAACCCACTCGGCGCGAACGACATCGATGCCCGCGGCGAGCAACGCGGCGGCGGCCGCTAGCACCGTCGCGGCAATATAGGCGATGACCATGCGAAATACCCTTCTGTCCGGTCGCGCCCGGTCTGCGAAGGTGGAACGGCGGCAAGGTGACGCCGCGCCACGGTCACCTGGGCGCTGTCGAATCCGTCATCCCGATGACGGGCGGTGCAGCAGAAAGGTGACAGATGCCCACCGATGACGTACTGACGCGGGAGTTCGCGTCGCAGCGCGACCACCTGCACGCGGTCGCCTACCGAATGCTCGGCTCGCCGACCGAAGCCGACGACGCGGTGCAGGAGACGTGGCTGCGGCTGGCCCGCCACGACGTGGCGGACGTGCGGAACCTGCCGGGCTGGCTCACCACGGTCGTGTCCCGGATCTGCCTGGACATGTTGCGCGGCCGGGCGGCGCGGCGCGAGGAGCCGCTCGACCGGGTGGACCGGCTGGCGGACGACGACAACGAACCGGAGCGCGAAGCGGTGCTCATCGAGTCGGTCGGACGCGCACTGCTGGTGGTGCTGGATCGGCTCGGCCCCGACGAGCGGGTCGCGTTCGTCCTGCACGACCTGTTCGCGGTGCCGTTCGAGCAGATCGGGCCGATCGTCGGCCGCACGACGGCGACCGCCAAGAAGCTCGCCAGCCGCGCCCGCCATCGCGTGCGCGGTGATGCCACGGCCCCAACCGATTTCGCCGCGCACCGGCACGTCGTCGACGCGTTTCTCGACGCTGCGCGCGGCGGCGATCTCGACGGGCTCTTGGCTGTTCTCGCACCCGGCGTGATCCGGACCGCCGACCCGGCCGCGCTGCCCGCCGGTCTGCCGACGACGGTGCGCGGCGCGGCGGCAGTCGCCAGGGAAACCGTGCTGCTGCGTCGCCGCTCGCGGCT
>NZ_BDBA01000018.1 GCF_001612745.1 Nocardia amamiensis NBRC 102102
GCTCGCGGCTGGCGGCGCCCGCACTGGTCGACGGGGGCGTAGGCATCCTGGTCGCGCCGCACGGCCGGCTCCTGCTGGCGCTCAGGGTCGCCGTGCGGTGCGACCGCGTCGACGCCTACGAAGTGATCGCCGATCCCGCCCGGCTGCGGCGGCTGACGATCACCATGCTGCCCGACTGATCCCGATCAACCGCGTCCTTGCGCCGACGGCCGCTCGCGCTTCCCGTGCAAACTGAATCGGCCGCGTAAGCGCGGAGGGGAACCACTCGCCGGGCCACTCCCGTTCGATCAGCGCGTGGCCAGCGGCTCCCGATCGCCGTTGGGCTCGGCCAGTTCCGCCAGCCTGCGTCGGCGGAAATCCCGTGGTGTCTCACCGAAGCGCGCCTTGAACGCCGAGGAGAACCACGCGGGGGTGAATCCGGCGTGGACGGCCAGTTCCTGGATCGGGACTTCCTCGCGGGCCGGATCCTCGAGCAGATCACGTGCGGCGCGCAGCGCCTCGTCCCGCCGCACGTCGCGGTAGGTGGTGCCCATTTGTTGCAGCACCGACCGCAGCTGCCGCGGCGACCAGCCCAACGCGCGCGCCACGGCGGGCAGTCGCAGGTCACCTCGTCCGACGTTGGCTCGCACGTACTGCCGGACCTGCGCGGCGATCTTGGCGTGATGGGCTCGCTGCGGGTGGGTGTCGCCGAGCGAGATCAGGCACAGCAGCTCGGCGATGCGGTCGCAGACCGCGTTGAACTCGCGGTCGGAGAGGTTCTCCTGTTCGGTGTGGGTGCTGCGGATCATGGCCTGCGCGACGCGGCCGAGGCCGGAGTCCAGGTCGATCGTCATGCTCCGCGCGGCAATGGGTCCCGCACGGTTATCCAGTTCCGCGCGCGGAACCTGGAAGGCGTACGCGGACAACAGCGGGATGTGCAACTGGCACAGGTCGTCCAATGCGGTCACCGCGGCCTGGCCGGACCGCGCCTGCGTCACCTCATCCCGGTATCGAACCGAGTACACGCCCTGCTGGGGGACGACAACCCAGTAGAAGTCGTCGCACGGCTCATGGCGGATGTTCGTCCGCGTGCGATAGGACGTAGAGATGCCGCGCTGCTCCCAGCGCAATAGTCGATAGACAGCCGATTCCTGAACCGTCAGCCCCGAATACCACCGCTCGGGATCGCCGTACTCGTAGTCCATGGGAACGAAGCTGTTGGCGATTGTGGTCCACGACTTCGCATCGCTCGCGGTCACGCCATAGCACTTCATGGTGACAACCTATCGCCGTCGGTTCACCGATGCCCTATTGTCCACCAACACAGCACGATCCGCTGGTGTTCCACGCTGCGCACCCGCCCCATCGAGGACCAGCAGTGTGCCCATCCTCTGTGACCGTTCACAGCGACGCATCGACCGGCCTCCCGTGCTCGCACAGAACCCGTGGATCGGGTCCGTGACGAGGATCGACGGATTAGTGTGAATGCGCTGCACACCAATTGTGGGCGGAAGGGAGTCGCCAATGTCCGTCGACAGTTCGGCCCGGCCGAGCCTCACCCTGTCCGGGAAGCCGATGTCGTCCCCGCTGAAAGACGTCCGCGGGGTATCGCGTCAGATGGTCGGCCACTTCGTCGAGAACGTCATCCCGTGCGGCACCCTGCCGGGCGATGCCATCTCCGGCGACGTCACCACCATCACCCGGGTCTGCCTGGAGCTGGCGGTGAGCATGCTGGACGGACAGGACCTGCCGGAGAAGCTCCAGCGGCTCGGCGACGCCGCGGCGGGATGGGCGCGCGAGGGCGTGCCGATCGACACCATCCACCACTCCATCCACGAGGGCTTCAAGATGGGGCTCGACCTCGTGGTGTCCAACGCGTCGATCAAGGACTACGACAACCTGGTCGACGGCGCCAAAATGGTCGTCGAGATGCTCGACATGATCAACTCGGCGGTCTCCTTGGCGTACGTCCGCGAGCTGCGGGCAGTCGTCAGCGAGCACCATACGGCGGTGCACACGCTGACCTCCGCGCTGCTGGGCGGGCACAGCACCTCCACCATGGCGCGCGAATGCGGCATCGCCATCGCGTCCTCGTATGCCGTGCTGGCCGTGGCGATTCCGCCGCACCGCGAGGAACGCAATCCCATGGTGGACGGCAAGGTGGTCGCGCGCAGGAAACTGCGCCGGGTCCAGGCCGAGCTGGCCACCCGGTGTGGCGAGGCCGCCCTCTCGCTGCTGAGCGTGGACGGCGGCACCGTGCTGATCCCGACCGGCCACCTCGACAACGACCAGCTGGACGCGCTGGTCACCCAGCTTTCGCACGCCGCGCAGGTAGGTATCACCGCGACAATGGTCGAGGCCGCCCCCGCACAGATTCCCACCGCCGCCGACCAGGCGCACGAACTGCTCGACATGGTGCAGCGGTTGCAGGCGGTAGCCGGACTCTACCGCTTCGATGAGCTGGCGCTGGAATACCAGCTGACCCGGCCGGGGCCCGGCCGGGAATACCTCGGCTCCCTGCTGGACCCGCTGGACGCACACCCCGAGCTGCTGGAGACGCTCCAGCGGCACATCGCCAACAACCTCAACCGGCAGCGCACCGCCCGCGTGCTGCACGTGCACACCAACACCGTGGACTACCGGCTCAAGCGGATCGGGCAGCTCACCGGTTTCGATCCGACGCAGCCGTCGGGCCTGTGGTACCTGCGCTCGGCGCTGGTGGCGCGCACGTATCGCCGCACACCGATGGCCACGTCAGCCGATTCCGACCGCTCGAGCTGACCGGCGCGACTAGCTAGGTCATGTCTCCTGATAGCTTCAGCCGTTCAACCGCAAGCGCCATGACAATCCCGGCCCGATAGCTACAGGCCGGCTTGTCATAGCGAGTCGCCACACCACGCCAGTGCTCGGCCTTGTCGAACGCGTTAGCGCGCGAACGGCGAACCCACCCACGTGCTTCCGCTGAAACTCCCCTCCGAGCATCGGCGTTACCCGTGGATTACCGGCCATCCATATCGTGTCAGGCAGGGGTTCGCCCGCAGCACAACAGTTTTGGGACGTATCATGACTTCGCACCCAGTCGCGGTTTCCGGTCCGGTCACGGTGGGGCTCGCTTCGGTGATCGCCGAGCACAAAGCGCGCCGTCCCGATGCCGTCGCCCTGATCTGCGGTGAGCGGGAAATCACCTATTCAACCTTGCATCGCGTTGCATGTCGTGCTGCCAATGCGATCCTGGCTGCGGGACTGGAACCCAGCGCCCGCATCGGTTATCTCGGCCTGGACAGTGCACGGTACTACCAGTTGCTTGTCGCCGCGGCGCACACGGGGGTTGTGCTGGTGCCGATCAACCGTCGGCTGACCATGAATGAAATTGCCTATGTTCTGGACGATTCCGATTGCAGCCTGCTTTTTGCCGACAGTGCTCACGAGACGGTCGCGCGGCAGGCGGTGCGGGGCAGCGCTGCCGATACCCGCCTGCTGCTCCTCGACGGCGACGGTACCCCGGGCTCGGATTTCGCCGCATGGTGCGCCCCATTTTCCGAGCACTGTCCTGAGTCCGTTGTCCCGCAGCATGATCCGATATTGCAGCTGTACACCAGCGGCACCACGGGACAGCCCAAGGGTGTGGTCATTTCGCAGCAGACCCTGTTCGCGGTGCGGGACATGCGGCGCGCGCCGGACATGCCCTGGCTCGCGGTGCCGCAGGGCGAGCGGTGCCTCGTCGCCATCCCGGGTTTTCATATGGCCGGGCTGACCTGGGTGGTCCAGGGTTTGCTCGACGGCATCACGACCGTTGTTCTCCCGGAGTTCACACCCGGCTCGGCCGTGCGCACGATTCGGGAGCGAGCGGTCACCGCACTCTGTGCGGTTCCGGCGATGCTGGCGCTGCTCATCGCCGAACCAGATGTGACCGAAGGGGATTTCGCGAGTCTGCGTCAAGTGGCCTATGCGGGTTCCCCGATACCCGACGATGTGCTCACCCGCTGTCTGGCCCGGTTCGGCTGCGACTTCCTCCAGTTCTACGGCATGACCGAGACCGGGACGCCGATCACGTTCCTGTCGCCGCAGGACCACGTCCCAGGCAGCCCACGGCTCCGGTCGGCGGGCCGCCCGCATTCCCTCGCCGAGGTCATGGTGGTCGATCGGACCGGAGATCCCGTGCCGCCCCGAGAAGTCGGAGAGATCGTCGTGCTCGGTCCGGCACCGATGCTCGGCTATTGGAAACGTCCCGATGCCACCGCGGCCACCCTGGCCGACGGCTGGGTCCGCACCGGCGATGCGGGCTGGCTGGACGAGGACGGCTACCTCTTCATCAGCGACCGGATCAAGGACGTCATCATCGTCGCCGGTGAGAACGTCTATCCGGCCGAGGTCGAGAACGCGATCGCGGCGCATCCGGCGGTGCGCGAGGTCGCTGTCGTCGGCGTGCCCGACGATCGCTGGGGCGAGGCCGTGCGCGCCTTCGTCGTACTGACCTCCGGGCAATCGGTCACTCCGTTCGAATTGACGCTGCATCTACGCGACCGGCTGGCCTCCTTCAAGCGCCCCGGACACATCGAGTTCGTCGACGCGCTGCCACGCAATGCCGCAGGCAAGGTGCTGCGCCGCACCCTGCGCGATCCGTTCTGGTCCGGCCGTGAGCGAGCGGTGAACTAGCGATAAGGGGGCGCGGCATAGGGGTACTGCGCCGAGCGGCCGTGCTGCTACACCTGGGTGACCGCATTGGTCACTGATCGGGAGGCGGCAGAATGGAATTCCGTATGCTCGGCGCGCTGGAGATCAGGGCCGACGGCGACCGGATCGTTCTGGGCGGCATCACGCGCCGCGCCGTGCTCGGTTATCTGCTGCTGCATGACAATCAGGTCGTCGCGACCAGCCGGATCCGGGATGCGCTCTGGCACGGCGATCCACCGCCGACGGCGCGCAAGATCGTGCAGAACGCGGTGTCGGCCATCCGCAAAACGCTTCCCGACGGCGACGGCGCCCCGCGGCTGCTGACCGAAGCACCGGGCTACCGGCTCCGCGTCGACCCGGAATCGATCGACCTGCATCGCTTTCGGAGATCGAGCCGGCTCGGCCGGGCGGCGCTGGCCGCCGGGGCCGCCGAACGCGGTCGGGTGCTGCTGCGGGCGGCGGTGGGGATGTGGTCCGGGGACGCGCTCGCCGATCTGGTGGAAGGCGGCATGCTGTGGAACGAGCTGACCGCACTCGAGGACGAACGGCTCACCGTCCACGAGGACTGCCTGGAGGCCGAACTCGCCTGCGGGCGGCACCGCGAGATCACCCCGGAACTGGAGATGCTCACCACGACGACGCCGCTGCGGGAGGGTTTCCACCGGCAGTACATGCTTGCGCTGTACCGGTCGGGGCGCCAGGCGGACGCGCTGGCGGTGTATCACCGCTCCCGCGCCGCACTCGTCGACAGCCTCGGCATCGAGCCGGGCCGCGAGCTCCAGCGGCTGTACCAGCTGATCTTGGAGCAAGATTTTTCCTTGCAAGCCACCGCTTTTCGGCCACCGGCCTGATCCGGCCAGGGGCGGGGATCACCCGCCCCGGCCGGGTCAGTCCAGCTGATCGATGAACTCGAACAGCTCGCTGTCGTCGGCGGTGCCGAGATCACCAGCGAGCACAGTCTCGGGAGTGTCGTCGTCGAGTTCCCGAAGCACGGCCCGCAGGCGCGCCGCCAGATCGCGACGGTCCTCGGCGGACAGTTCCGCCGCGGCGCAATCGTGGGCCAGCGCCTCCACCTCGCCCCGCAATCGTGCGGGGGCATCGTCGACGGGCGCGATCTCCTGCCGGATGTACTGCGCGAGCGCGGCGGGCGTGGGGTGGTCGAAGACCACCGTGGCGCCGAGGTTGATCCCCACGGCCGATTTGAGCCGGTTGCGGAATTCGAGGACACCGAGGGAGTCGAAACCGAGTTCCTGGAACGGCCGGTTCGGGTCGATCGCATCGGGTGTGGCATGGCCGAGCACCGCGGCGGCGTGCGCGCGGATGGCGTCGACGATGACGCGGGTCTGCTCGGCTGGATCGAGACCGAGCAGGCCAGCGGCGAATTTCGCCGGTTCACTCGACCGTGCCGCCGCCGCGCGGCGGGAGGTCCGGGCCAGGCCCCGCAGCATCGCGGGTAGCTCCGCCGGATCCATGGCCGACAGGACCGAAGTGTCCAGCCGGGCCGCCACTACCGCGGCCTGCCCACTCCCCAGCGCGGCGTCGAACAGCGCCATACCCTGTTCGTCACCGATGGGCAGCATGCCCTCCCGCCGCATCCGAGCCCAGTCCTGGTCGCCCAGGTGGGCGGTCATTCCGCTGCCGCTGCGCCAGGCGCCCCAGGCAACCGCGGTCGCCGGGCGACCGGCCAGACGCCGCTGCCGGGCCAGTGCGTCGAGGAAGGCGTTGGCGGCGGCATAGTTCGCCTGTCCGGGGCTGCCCAGCACACCCGCGATCGAGGAGTACACGACGAAGGCCGCGAGGTCGGCGTCGGCGGTGAGCTCGTGCAGATGCCACGCGGCATCGACTTTGGGGCCGAAGACCGCGGCCAGGCGCTCGGCGGTCATCGATTCGAAGGTACCGTCGTCGAGCACACCGGCGGTGTGGATCACCGCCGTCAACGGATGCTCCGGCGCGATCGCCGACACGACGCCCGCGAGCGCGTTCCGGTCGGCGGCATCGGCGGCGACGATATCGACGTGGGCCCCGTGTGCGGTGAGTTCGGCGGCCAGCTCGGCGGCGCCGTCCGCCGCCGGACCACGGCGGCTCACCAGAACCAGGCGCCGGGCCCCGCGGGTGGTGACCAGGTGGCGGGCAGCCACGGCGCCGAGGCCGCCCGTGCCACCGGTCACCAGCACGGTGCCCGCCGGATCCAGCGGCACGGGCACAGACAGGACGTTCTTGCCGATGTGGCGCGCCTGACTCATGAAGCGGAACAGATCGGGCGTTTCGCGGATATCCCATGCGGTCACCGGAATCGGTTGCAACGCATCGGATTCGAACAGCATGGCCAGGGCTCTCAGCATCTCGCCGAGCCGGTCGGGCCCGGCTTCGGCGAGATGGAAGGCACGGTAGCGCACTCCGGGATGGTCGCGGGCCACCTCGTCCGGGTCACGCCGGTCGGTCATGCCCATCTCGATGAACCGGCCGCCATCGGACAGCAGCCGCAACGACGCGTCCACGAAGTCACCGGCGAGCGAGTCGAGGACGACGTCGACGCCGCGGCCGCCGGTGGCGGACCGGAATTTCTCCTCGAAGTCGAGGGTGCGTGAGTCGCCGATGTGCGCGTCGTCGAATCCCAGGCCGCGCAGTACTTCCCATTTCGGTGTGCTGGCGGTGACGTATAGTTCCGCGCCCAGGTGCCGCGCCAGCTGCACCGCTGCCATACCGACTCCTCCGGTGGCGGCGTGCAGCAGCAGCGTCTCTTCTGCCCGTAGTCCGGCCAGATCGACGAGCCCGTAGTAGGCGGTGGCGAACACCACCGGTGTCGACGCGCCCTGCGCGAAGGTCCACCGCTGCGGCATCCGCACCACCAGACGCCGATCGGTGACGGCGGTCGAGCCGATCCCGGGCAGGAATCCCATCACGCGGTCGCCGGGCGCGAAATCCGTGACGTCCGGGGCGACCTCGATGATGACACCGGCGCCCTCACCGCCGATCGTCGCCTCCGGATCGGGATACATGCCGAGCACGATCAGCACATCACGGAAGTTCACGCCGACTGCGCGGACGGCGATGCGGAGCTGACCGGGCAGCAGCGGTGCGGACGCGTCGGGATCGGCGGCGAAGCCGAGGTTGTCCGCGCTCAGGGTGCCTTTTCCGAGGGGCCGCAGCTGCCAGGCGGTGGTGTCGAGCAGCTCGCTCGGCTCGATGGTCTCGGTGCTCGGCCGGCTCAGCCGGGTGGTGAACAGGACGCCGCGGCGCACGGCCAGCTCCGGCTGCGCCGTGGCCACCGCCCGCTGCACCGCATCCCGGTACCGTTCGGGGTCGTCGAGGTCGAGCAGCACCAGGCGTCCTGGGTTTTCGTTCTGCGCGCTGCGCAGCAGACCCCAGACCGCCGCGCCCGCCGGATCGGGAGCCTCGGCGTCCTCGACGGCCACCGCCCGCCGGGTCACCACGATCAGTGTCCGGTCTGCGACGGCCTCGTCGACCAGCAGCCGCTGCACCCGCTCTTGGACGGCGCTCACTTGCCGCAGTGTGAATGAGGCTGCGCTGCCCGCGCTTTCACTTTCGGTGCCGTCCTCGAAGGCGAACACCACCGCGACGGGGCGGCCGTTCACGGTCACCGTGGCAGCGGCGGCGTCGCCCGGCGCTACCGGCGTGGCCGACCACGGTTCATCGAGGGCGGCGGCCGCGTCCGGCACCTGCGTCCAGCTCGCTACCAGCAGATCGGTGTTGGCCGCCCGCTTGACCGTCAGCGATTCGCGCGGCAGCGCCCGCAGCGATAGCGCGGCCACCTTGCCGACGGGTGCGCCGCCGGCGTCGGCGAGCGTCAGCGCGATGCGGTCGCCGCCGGGTGCGGTCAGCCGGACGCGCAGCGATGAGGCGCCCACGGCATAGAGCGACACTCCTTCCCATGAGAACGGCACCGATACCTCGGCGCTGTCGTCGGCGGGCGGTGCGCCCAGGGCAATGGCGTGCAGCGCCGCGTCCAGCAGGGCGGGATGCAGCCCGAAGCGCTCCGCCGCCGACCGTGCCTGTTCGGGCAGATCGACCTCGGCGAACAGGTCTTCCCCGAGCCGCCACAGTGCGGTCAGCCCGCGGAACAGCGGTCCGTACCGGTAGCCGCGCTCCGCCAGATCCCGGTACCCTTCCACGAGGTCGACCGGTTCCGCTCCTTGCGGCGGCCAGGTGGTGAGTTCGCCTGCGCCAGAATGTCTTTCAGTATCCTCGATCGGTGCTACGAGACCGGTCGCATGGCAGGTCCAATCGGCGCCGCCGCCGGGTTCGGCCTGCGGGCGGGAGTACACCGTGAGCGACCGTTCGCCGGTGTCGTCCGGCTCTCTCGCCACGATCCGCAATTCGACGCCGCCCGCCGCCGGAATCGGCAGCGGCGCCTGCAACACCAACTCCGCCAGCCGCGGGCAGTCCACCAGAGTGCCCACGTGCAGGGCCAATTCGACGAAGGCCGTGCCCGGCAGCAGTACCGTGCCGCCGATATCGTGGTCGGCCAGCCACGGGTGACTGCGCAGCGACAGCAGGCCGCTGCACACGACCTCCGCCGAGTCCGGCAGTCGCACGACCGCGCCGAGCAGCGGATGTCCGGCATCCTCCAGACCGGACTGCCGCACGTCGGCGGACCCGCCCGGCTCCAACCAGAAACGCCGGTGCTGGAACGGATAGGTCGGCAGTTCGACCGCCCTGGCCCCGCTGCCAGCAAACACTTCGGCCCAATTCACCTGCGCCCCAGCGCAATATCCCGCAGCCAGCGCGCCCATCAGCGCCACCGGCTCCCGATCCGTGCCGGGGGTGCGCAGCAGTGGGCCCGTGGTCGGCCGGGCCGGGCCGGTCGCGGCGGCCTGCTGCATCAAAGTGGTCAGAGCCGCGCCGGGGCCGGCCTCCCACGCCACGGTGACCTGTTCCGGACCTAGTAGCCGCTGCGCCGCAGCGAAGAACCGCACGGGCTGGCGCACCTGGCTCGACCAGTAAGCGGGCGAACGCAATTCGTCGTCACTCGCGGGTTGCCCAGTGACGGTCGAGACGATCGGGATCGCCGGACGATGATAGGTCAGGCCCGCGCAGACCCGTTCGAACTCGGCCAGCATCGGATCCATGCGAGGCGAATGGAAGGCGTGGCTGACGATCAACCGCTTCGTCTTCGCACCGCTCGCCGCCAGGATCGCGGCGATCTCGTCTACGGCATCCTCGTCACCCGAAAGTACCAGCGACCGTGGCCCGTTCACCGCGGCGATACCGACGCGATCGGCGCGGTCGGCGACGAACTCGGCGACCTCGGCCTCATCGGCGGTGACCGAGACCATGGTGCCGCCTTCCGGCAGCGCCTGCATCAACCGCGCCCGCGCCGAGACCAGCGTGCACGCGTCCGACAGCGACCACACCCCGGCCACATAGGCTGCGGCGATCTCGCCGATGGAGTGGCCCACGAGGTGATCCGGGGTCACGCCCCAGGATTGCAGCAGCCGGAACAGCGCGACGCTGATGGTGAACAGGGCGGGCTGGGTGTATTCGGTGCGATCCAGCAGCGCCGCCTGCGCAGTGCCGGGCGCGGCGAAGATCACCTCACGCAGGCGCACCGGCCAGTCCCGGTTGGTGGTGTCGAACTGCTCGCAGACCTCGTCGAACCGTTCGGCGACCACCGGATAGGCCCGGTAGAGACGGGCGCCCATGCCGGGCCGCTGTGCGCCCTGGCCCGGGAACATGACCGCGGAGCGGACGTCGCGCCCGGCGGCGCCGCGCACCACAGCAACCGAGTCCTGCTGTGCCGCCAAGGATTCCACGGCACCCAGTAGTTCAGCGCGATCGCTGCCGAGCAGGACGGCACGCTGCTCGAATTCCGCCCGGGTGACGGCCAGGGCATAGCCGATGTCACCGGCATCAGCATCCGGTTCGTCCTTCAGGCGGGCGAGCAGCCGTTCGGCTTGCGCCACCACCGCCGCGTCGGTGCGGGCCGACAGCACCCACGGCGTCACGGGAAGCGAAACCTTCGGCGGCACAGCGGTTTCCGGCGTGATCGCGGGCGGCTCCTCGATGATCAGGTGCGCGTTGGTGCCGCTGATGCCGAACGACGACACCCCCGCCCGGCGCGGTCGGTCGCGCCGCGGCCACGGTCGCGCCCGCGTCAGCAGGCGCACACTGTCGGCCCAGTCGACGTGTTCGGTGGGCCGGTCCACGTTCAGCGTGCGCGGCAGCGTGTCATGCCGCAGCGCCAGCACCGTCTTGATGATCGCGGCGACGCCGGCCGCCGCCTGCGTATGGCCCAGATTCGATTTGACCGACCCCAGCCACAGCGGGCCGCCGCGGCGCGCCCGCCCGTAGGTGGACAGCAGCGCCTGCACCTCGATGGGATCGCCGAGCACCGTTCCGGTGCCGTGTCCTTCGACCATATCCACATCGGTGCCGGAGATTCCGGCATCGGCGAGTGCGGCGCGCACCACCCGCTCCTGCGCCGGGCCGTGCGGCGCGGCCAGGCCGTTGGAGGCGCCGTCCTGATTGACCGCCGAGCCCCGGACCAGTGCGTGGATGCGTCGGCCGTGGCGGAGCGCGCGCGAGAGCGGCTCCAGCACCAGCACGCCGACGCCCTCCGACCAGACGGTGCCGTCCGCGTCGGCGCCGTAGGGTTTGCACCGGCCGTCCGGGGCGAGACCGCGCTGCATGCTGAACGCGAGGAACGGCTGCGGCCGCGACATCACCGTGACACCACCGGCGAGGGCCATATCGCATTCGCCGCGCCGCAGCGCCTGCGCGGCCAGGTGCACGGTGACCAGCGACGACGAGCACGCGGTATCGATGGTCAGCGCCGGTCCCTCCAGCCCCAGCGTGTAGGACACCCGGCCAGAGGCCACACTGCCCGTCGTTCCGGTCATCAGATGGCCCACCAGCTCCGGTGGCACGTTCTCGCCGGCGTAGTCGTGGTAGAACAGGCCGGTGTAGACGCCGGTCGCGCTGCCGTGCATCGACGTGGGGTCGATCCCGGCGTGTTCCAGCGCTTCCCACGACACCTCCAGCAGCAACCGCTGCTGCGGGTCCGTCGCCACCGCCTCGCGGGGGGAGATTCCGAAGAATTCGGCATCGAACTCCGCGGCGCCGTCGAGAAATCCGCCGGTACGCACATAGGACTTGCCGAGCGTGCCCGGTTCCGGATCGAATACGTCCGGCCAGCCGCGGTCGGCCGGGAACTCCGACAGCACCGCCCGTTCCTCGGCGAGTACCTGCCACAGATCCTCGGGTCCGGCGATGCCGCCCGGATACCGGCAGGCCATGCCGACGATCGCGATCGGTTCCTCCGATCCGGTGCCCGGCGGCCCGGCGGCGCCGTCCGCGACGGGTCCGCCGTCGATCAGTCGCGCCCGCAACAGTTCCGCGAGCCGGTCGACGGTCGGATAGTCGAAGGTCACCGCCGCCGTCAATGCGATGCCGGTGACCGCACCCAGTCGGTCGCGCAGTTCGACGGCCGACCGCGAGTCGAAACCGAGGTCGCCGAAGGAAGCCGTGACATCGATGACGTCCGGGCCTGCGGCGCCGAGCACGGCCGCGACCTCTCGGACGATCAGCTCGCGCAGCAGGCGTCGCTGGTCGCCGGGTGACCGGCGGCCCAGCTCGTCCCGCATATCGCCTGCGCCGTGCCCGCCATTCGCCTCTGGCATTGCGATCTCCTCGAATGTCGTTGCGCTGCATGCCGAATGGTCTTCGTCGACCGGTTCGAGCGTAAGGAGGCGCCGGTCTGCGACCGTCCACCGTGCGGTAATCGCCGTTACCGCTGCGCTCCGGCGAGCAGCTGTTCGGCGGCGCCGGCCCCGGATCGGACGCACGCCTCGAGCGACGTGCCCAGCAGGTAGTCACCCGCCAGTGCCAGGCCGGCGGCGACCGGAACCTCGTGGTTCAGCCTGCCCACGAATTCGCCGTGGAATGGCAGGTAGGCGCAATACGCCCCGGGCCACCGCCATACGGCCGCCCGCCGCCGCACGACCGCCTCGATCCCGAGTTGGGCGATGGTGCGCTCCTCGGCGCGCGCCAGCCACGTCCGCAGCGCGGCCGGGGACGGTACCGGCCGGGCGGCGCGACCGGTGAATGTGTAGCGGACGAGCTCGCGCCGGTCGGCTCCGTAGGGGGCGACGGTGCGGCACGGCCCGTCGTCGAAGGTCAGCGAAGCGATGCCGGGGGCGAAAATCGGGCGCCGGTACTCGGCCAGCACCACGGTGGCGGGCAGGTACCGGATCTGGCCGAGCAGTTTGCCCAGTGCCGGGAAACCGTCGGAAACCAGGCCTGCGGCAATCGGCGCCGGGGTGGCCAGCAACACCGCGTCGTACGAGTATTCCCGTGGCGGACCGCCATTCTCGGCGAGTTCGAGGCCGTGTACGCGTTCGCGGCGGACCATGAGCCGGTGTGCGGCGGTGCGCCGCCGCAGCGTCACCCGCCGCGACAGCGCCGCGATCACCGGCTGCAACCCGTCGGTCAGCTGGTCGAAATCGTCCAGCACAGTGGCAAGGGTGGCACCGAAGGCGCCGAGATACATCTCGTCCGGTTCGGCGCCGTGGGTCCACACCGTCATCGGGCGCAGCGCGGTTTCGGTCACTGTGGCGCCGAAGTGCTGGCTGAGCGGTTTGTGGTCGCTGAGCGCGGCGAGCTTGGTGTAGTAACCCGATGGCAGCAGCCCGCCGGTGTCGCGTGCCTGGCGCGCCAGGTAGGCGAACTTGGCGATATCGGGTGGCGCTGCGCCCATGCGGAACAGATAGCGCAGTGCGGCGGGACCGTCGCGGTGGTCGACGACGACCGTTGTGTCGTCGGTGCAGCGCAACGGCAGAGTCGCGAACGGTTCGAGCGCGAACGGCCCCAGCGCGGTGAGGAATTCGCGGAACGCCGTGTATTTGCGCCCGATGAGCCGCCCGCCCGCCATGACCGGTCGCCCGCCGAGCCGGCTGACGCCGCAGCGCCCCCCGGCCTCGCTCTCGCGTTCGATGAGGTCCACGCGGTGGCCGGCCCGCTGCAGGTGGTAGGCGGCCGCCAGTCCGGACACGCCCGCGCCGACGACGGCGATATGCAGACCGGCCGCCACGGCTATCCGCCGAGCCAGTAGGCGCGGTGTTGGAAGGCGTAGGTCGGCAGCTCGATCCGCCGCGCTCCGGCTGTGCGGTACAGAGCGCCCCAGTCCACCGGGGTGCCTGCCGCGTGAGCGCGGGCCAGAGCGGTGGCGAAGGCGACGGTCTCACCGGGTGGCGCACCGTCGCCGGGGGTGTCGAGGACACCCGTGGTGACGACGTCCGTGTCGGCCGCGGTGGCGGCGGCCACGAGGTCGCGTACTCCGGCGGCCGACGCGCCGGAACCGAGCTCGACGATGATGGTGCCGCCCTGCCGCGCCGCCCAGCCGACGCCGTCGCGCACCGACGCGCTCGCGTGCGTGGCCCAGTAGTCGGGCGCGCGCAGCAGGTTCACGTCGGCGCGCTCCCCCGTCGCGCTCGATATCAGCGGCGTCCCCGGTTCCCGGGGAGCGAGTCCGGTGGAAATCCGCTGTCGATCGGAGGAGCTTTCCGCACGGACCAATCCGGCCGCGTCACGCAACGACCAGGCGCCGGCGACGTGTGCGGCGGCGATCTCACCGGTCGCTTCTCCGAGCACGTAATCCGGCCGGAGACCGAATGATTCGAGTAGCCGGTACAGCGCCACCTCGTTGGCGAACGATGCGATACGCACGGCCTCGGACCCGGCGGGAGCAGTGTCCAACAGCGTCTGCGGCGGGCACCCGAAAATCTCGCAGATTTTGTCGAACGCCGCACGGAATACTGGGAAGTCGCCGTACAGGCCGCGGCCCGCACCGGGTGGCAGGGCGGCTTCCCCCGGGAACAACACCACGGTTTTCGCCACCGGTGAGGACTGCCCCCGGACGACGGCCGGGGTGGCGCGCCCGGCTTCGAGTGCTTCCAGACCGGCCACCAGATCGTCGTGCTTGCGGCCGATCACCAGTGCTCGGTGCGCCATCCGGGTCCGCGTCACCGCCAGCGAGATACCGACATCGCTCGGATGCGGCGGGGTATCCCTGGCGAGGAACGCCGTCAGCCGCCGGGCCTGGCCGGACACGGCTCGTGCCGAACGGGCCGACACCACCCACACCTGCACGGGCGGATCCTGGCGTTCGGCATACGCTACTGCTCGTGGCGGAGCCTCTTCCAGGATGACGTGGGCGTTGGTGCCGGTGATCCCGAAGGACGACACCGCGGCGCGGCGCGGGCGCCCGGTCTGCGGCCATGGCTGTGCTTCGGTCACCAGGCGGATATGCCCCGCCGCCCAGTCGACGTGTCCGGTGGGCTCGTCCACATGCAGGGTGGGCGGCACGATACCGTGCCGCATCGCCAGCACCATCTTGATCATGCCGGCCACGCCTGCGGCAGCGAGGCTGTGCCCCATATTGGATTTGATCGACCCCAGCAGCAGCGGCTGCTCGCGACCGCGGCCGTAGGTGTCCAGCAGGGCGTTCGCCTCGATCGGATCACCCAGGACCGTGCCCGTCCCGTGCCCCTCCACCACCTCGACGTCGCGGCTGGACACTCGAGCGGCGGCCAGCGCGGACTCGATCACCCGCCGCTGCGCGGCACCGCTGGGCGCGGTGAACCCGTTGGACGCACCGTCCTGGTTGACCGCGGTGCCGCGTACCAGCGCCAGGATCGGGTGTCCGTTGCGCTGCGCGTCCGAAAGCCGTTCCAGCAGAAGTACTCCCACGCCCTCCGACCAGCCGGTGCCGTCGGCGGCGGCCGCATAGGATTTGCACCGGCCGTCCGGCGCCATCCCGCGGTCGGTGCCCGAGGCGAACAGGTCGGGTGTCGCCATCACCGTCACACCGGCCGTCATCGCGAGGTCGGACTCGCCGGATCGCAGCGAACCGACCGCTTGATGCAGCGCCACCAGCGACGACGAGCAGGCCGTGTCCACGGTCAGCGCGGGACCTTCCAGCCCGAACGCGTACGAGATGCGCCCCGATGCCGCGGCCGCGGACATTCCGGTCATGAGGAATCCGGTGAGCCCGGCGAGTTGCTCCGCGGTCAAAGTGCGATACGACCCGTCGACCATCCCGTAGGAATTGCCGAACATCCCGACGAACACCCCGGTCCGGCTGCCGCGCACGGTCTCAGCATCGATGCCCGCCCGCTCGAACGCCTCCCAGGTCACCTCGAGCAGCTGGCGTTGCTGCGGATCCATCGCCATTGCCTCGCGCGGGCTGATACCGAAGAATCGTGCGTCGAAATCGCCTGCGCCATCGATGAATCCGCCCTGCTCGACATAGGTGACCCGATCCGGATCCAGCTCGGCCAGTTCCTCGGCGCGCCAGCCGCGGCCGGACGGGAACCCCGAGATGACATCGCGTCCTTCGGAGACCATCTGCCAGAGGTCGTCGGGCGAGTCGACGCCGCCGGGATACCGGCAGCCCATCCCGATGATCGCCACCGGCTCGGCGGCACGGGATTCCCACCGCAGCAGCCGCTTTCGTGCGGTCTGCAACTCCCGTGCCGCGGTCCGCAGATACGACCGCAGCTGCTGTTCGTCCGCCATTGCTCAGGCCGCCGCGTCGACCGCCGTCAAATGCATGAACGACACGATAAAGCGGCCGGATTCGGGCACCATGCACAGCAGCGTGTCGCCCTTGCTGATCAAACCCTCGCGCAGCATCTCGTCCAAGATGAGATAGATGCTGGCGCTGCCGATATTGCCCACCCGGGTAAGGTTGCTGTACCACCCCTCCAGCCGTCCCGGATCGATGCCGCGGCGCTTGAACTCGCCGAGCAGCAGTTCCTTCATCCGCTCACTGGAGTAATGCACCGGGAACCACGTCACCCGTGCCGGATCGAATTTGCCCGCGGCGATCAGCCGCTGATATTCGGTGATGCCGACCTCGACCAGGTGCGGAAGCAGGGACAGCTTCTGCCGTGGAGCCAGTGCACCGTCGCGCACCGCCTCGGTGGCGGTCGGATAATCGCCCCAGGTCTTGGCGCAGTCATTGGCGTTGCTGCCGAAGAACATGCACGCCTGTTCGGTATTGGCGTAGGAGGTCAGCGTGATCCAGTCGATGCGCAGGCTGATTCCCGCCGCATTCGGCCGGTCCGTCAGCACCGCGGCGCCGGCGCCGTCGGAAAGCATGTAGCGCAGGAACGCCGTCTCCATCGGCAGCGAACCATCCTCCACCACCGATTGCATCTCGGCGTAGCGGGAACTCTTGAAACCGCGAGAGGCGAATTCGCTGGCCACCACCACGGCATTGCGCTTCTCGCCTGCCACGACCTGAAGGTAGGCGTCCTTCAACGCCATCATTCCCGAACTGCAGATGCCGTGTGCGGTCATGACTTCCATCGGTGCGTAACCCAATTCGCCGTGGATCATGCTGGCGTGCCCGGGCCCGAGCAGGTCCGGAATAGTGGTCGCGGCGGCGAGCATCTCGACATCGTCGGGACCGAGCCCGGCGCGTCCGACCGCCTCTCGGACGGCGGCCGCGGCCATCTGCGTATTCGAGAACACCGTCTGCTGGTTCTTGTCGATCGCGTAATGGCGGGTCTTGATACCGCTGTTGGTGAGGATCATCTCGCGCAGATCAGCCGATGCCAGACCGGCTCGGCCGATGTAGTCCTCGATCTCCTCGTTCGGCACCGGTTCGCCCGGTAGGAAGCGTCCGGTCGCGGTGATGTAGGCGCCCATCTCGTTCACGCTCCCGCACTGGTCTCGCGAGCCGCCGACTTGAGTGCCAGCAGATCGGTGAAGTCCCCGAAGGTGCGCACCGAGGCGATCCGCTCGTCGTCCAGCTCGATGCCGTACTTCTTCTTCACGAGGTCCGCGATCGCGAGCAGCCCCAGCGAATCGACGCCGAGCTCGTTCAGAGCGGAATGGCTCTTGATTTCATCCGGCTCTATCCCGTAATGCGATTCGAGATAGTCGAAGATATCCTTCTGGATTTCGGCGACGACCGACATTTCGTACCTCGTTCCATGCGCGGCGACCGGCCACGAATTTCCACGGTCCTATCCGCGCCCAGTCTGGCACCAGCGATATTTTCCGTCAAGGCCGCGGTTTCGAAATCGCTTGCGCAAGGCCATATTCGGGCACGTGTCAACCCCTAATCGACCCACCCCTATACCCGGGAATTCGCGCTCTTGACCACACCAACCGGCCGCCGATACAGTTTCGACGCGATTCGATTCCGAAAGTTGGCGCAGCTCATGGATTCCGAAAAAACCTCCGACGGCGGCGCGCGGCGTGCGGTCGTCTTCTCCTACTCGCAGACCGGCCAGCTCACCGAAACGGTCGAGGCATTCACCGGACCGCTTCGGGCGGCCGGCTGGGCGATCCGCCACGTCGCCGTCGAACCCGCGCGGCCCTATCCGTTTCCATGGCCGGTGCGCACGTTCTTCGGCCTGTTTCCCGATTGCGTCGACGAACACGCCGTCATCGACCTGGCCACGCCTGCCGAGCAGTTGCGCACCGAACCGGGTGAACTGGTGATCCTCGCCTACCAGGTCTGGTATCTCGCGCCGTCACTGCCGGTTCGCACCCTGCTCAACGACCATCCCGCGCTGTTCGCGGGCCGAGAGGTGCTGTCGGTCATCGCCTGCCGCAATATGTGGTATTCCGCGGCGGTCGAGGTCGATCGCCGGCTCGGTGATCTCGGCGCCCGCCATCTCGGTGCGATCGCGGCCATCGATACCCGGCCGCAGTTCGTCACCCTGGTCACCACGTTGCGCTGGCTGCTGCGCGGACGCCGGGACGGGCGCGGCGTCTTCGGTCGCGCCGGTGTCGACGATCGGGAGCTCGACCGGATCCGCGGCTGCGGTGCGGCATGGGCCGACGGCGCTGCCGAGATCGACGGGGCCCGGGTCGAGTACCCGGTCGCGGCGCCCGATCTGGTGGCGGGCCGGATGTTCCGCCGCTGGGGTGCGCTGATTCGCGCGGCGTCTCGGCGCAGCGGAGTCCTGCGGGGCGTCGCGCTGACGGCGTTCGTGTGCTGGCTGGCGTTCTCGCTGGCGCTGATGCCGCTGATCGCGCTGCTCGTCCTACCCGTGCACCGCCGCATCGACCGTGCGATCGACCGCACTCTCGCGGGCATCACCCCCGCGCGCACCGGCACACCGGCCCAGAACGCACCGGCCGCACCGGATCAGGTGGTGCACAGCGTCGACGGCGCGGTGCCGGTGTGGGCGCTATCCCCGGACTCGCTGCTGCTGCTGTTCGGCGACGACGCCGAGACGGCGTGGCGCGACGCCCTCGGCTACGTGCACATGATGGACACCACCCCGCTCGCCGGAATCGCCCTCACCCGCACCGGCGCGCCGGATGCCGGACGCTGCCACGACCCCTCCGGCGCCGTGATCGCCGAGTATGGGCTGCAGCACGGCGCCGCCGTCCTGCTGCGGCCCGGTGGGACGGTCGCGGCGGCGCTGCCCGGCGTGGATCCGCACCAGGAACTGATCCGCGCTCTCGGCCACCATACCGATCGGGCGGGTGTCACCAGGGCCGACTGATCGGCACCGCGATGTACCGACCGAAAGTCATTGCGCCTGCGCATGTCACATTCCTCGCCCAACGCCTGCACGCCCACCTGCGAGGCTTGCTGCTGCGGGCGTTGCCGGCTCCGGTCGCCGTTCTGGACATGGCCAGCGGCTGGCTGGTGACCCAGGCGCTGTACACCGCGGCCCGGCTCAGTGTCGCCGATATGCTCGCCGACGGACCGCTGCCCGCCGATGCGATCGCGACCCGAGCCCGCACCGACCCGGACGCGACATACCGGCTGCTGCGCACCCTCGCCGGGTACGGCGTCTTCGCCGAACTGGCCGGGCGGCGTTTCGCGCTCACGCCACTGGCCGATCCGCTACGCGCCGATTCCCCGCGGACGGTGCGCCCCATACTGCTCGCCTTCGGGCACCCGGCGGCGTGGGCGACCCAGGGTGAACTACTCGGCGCGGTGCAGACCGGCCGATCCGGACACGAATTGGCGCACGGCGCGACGGGCTTCGACTATTTGGAGGCAAATCCGGAGATCGCGGCCGATTTTCACGAGGCCATGCGGGTGACCGTCGCGATGGCGGAGCGGCCGCTGCTCGCGGCCTACGACTTCACCCGTTTCGAGTCCGTCGTGGACGTCGGCGGTGGATCCGGATACCTGCTGGCGGCCATCCTGCGCGTGGCGCCTCGCGCCAGGGGCACCCTCTACGATCTGGCAACGGCGACCGTTCGAGCGAGTGAAATCCTCAGCCGGGCAGGAGTTTCGGATCGCTGCGCGATCGAGAACGGCTCGTTCTTCGATGCCGTGCCGACGGGCGCGGACGCCTACGTGCTGAAGAACATCGTCCACGACTGGGCTGATGAGCCCGCGCTGCGGATCCTGCGGTCGGTGCGCGATGCCATCGCCCCGCGCGGACGGCTGCTGCTGATCGAGTGCGTGGTGCCGGATCGGCGCGGTCGGCCGCACTTCAGCCTGTGGCTGGATCTGGAGGTACTGCTGCGCATCGGCGGCCGGGAACGCACTCGCGACGAATACGCACAGTTGTTGAGCCAGGCCGGTTTCCGGCTGCGTCGAGTGGTGCCCACGGCGAGCCCGCTGTCGCTCATCGAAGCGGTCGCGGTGTAGGCTCCGCGCCCAGCTGTCGTTCCACGGTCTCCGCGACCGCCTTCAGGTGGTCGGTGAGGTAGAAGTGTCCGCCGCGGAACGTATGCAGCGCGAACGGTCCCGTGGTGTGGGCTCGCCACCCTTCGGCCTCGGCGCGGGTGACGCGCGGATCCCGATCGCCGACCAGCACCGTGACGGCGCAGTCGACGCGCGCGCCCGCGGGGCATCGGTAGGTCTCCACCGCCCGGTAGTCGCTGCGGATCACCGGCAGGAACTCGCGCGCCACCTCGGGATCGTCGAACAGCTCGATGCCGGGCCCGCCCAGGGTCCGCAGCTCCGCCAGCACACCGGTGTCCGACCGCAGGTGCACCGCCTCGTGGCGGACCGCCGATGGCGCCCGGCGGCCGGACGCGAACAGCGCGCACGGTGTCAGGCCCTGCTCGGCCAACAGCCGGGCGACCTCGAAGGCCACCACCGCGCCCAGGCTGTGGCCGAACAGGGCGATCGGGCGATCGGCCTGCTCGAGCACGCTGGGCAGCGCACCCGCGGCCAGCGCGGCAACCGTGTCCAGGCAGGGTTCACCGCGCCGGTCCTGCCGCCCCGGGCTCTGCACGCCCAGCACTTCGATCGGGCTGGTGCAGGCCCGCGCCAGCGGTGTGAAGGTGCTCGCCGAACCGCCGGCGTGCGGGAAGCAGATCAGGCGTGTGCGGGAATCGGGCTGGGCGCGCAGCCGCCGCAACCACGGGCCGGTCGGGCTCAGCATCGCGTGCTCAGCATGAAGCGCAGCTCGGTTCGCCTGCGCACCTTCAGTTTCCGGTACACTCGCGTCAGATGCTGTTCCACCGTACTGGTGGTGATGCCCAGTTCCGCGGCGATGTCGCGGTTGCGCATCCCCTTCGCGGCGAGGTCGGCGACCCGGTGCTCGGCCACGCTCAGCGACCCGATATCGCCACCGCCGCCGCCCGCCGGGTCGGGAACCGTGGTCTCACCGGACAGGCGCCGCGCCAGCGGTTCGGCGCCACAGTGCCCGGCCAGGCGCAGCGCGGCGCGGCGCAACGACCGGGCGCGCTCGGATTCGCCGATCAGTTCCCATGCGCCGCCGAGATCGGCCAGGACGACGGCCAATTCGAACCGGTCATCGCCGCGGCGGCTGATCGCCTCGGCCTGCCGCAGCAGCGCCACCCGATCCGGCGGCGCCGTGGTCGCCGCGATCAGCCGCAGCGACACTCCGCCGGTGCCGTGGCGGCGCGGATCCCCCAGCTGCTCGAGGTGACGCTCGGCCCAGATCCGGGCGCGGCGGTGATCACCCGACAGCAGATATCCGAGCGCGAGGTCGTTGCGCCAAGCCACCAGGCCGGGCACATCCATGTCCCAGCGGCGCATGAGGGCACCGCACAGTTCGAAGTCGACCAGAGCTTCCTCGACGCGGGCGGTGGCCAGCGCCAGATGGCCGCGCGCATGCAGATACGGCAGTGCCAGCCGGGAATCGAACAGGCTCAATGGAACCTCGCGCTCCAGCTGTGCCCCGGCCTCGTCGTAGCGGCCCGCGACGGTGAGCGCACGCACGTGATACGACAGCGGCCGCGCCACCACCGTGCCCTGATTCCCGGCCGGTATCTGGTTGAGCGCCTGCACGGCATGGTCGGCGGCGACATCCACCCGGCCCTGCCGCAGCGCGATCTCCGCGCGCAAACCGGCGAAGACTGCCCGCCAGGTCGGCGACGAGCGAGCCACCGCCTCGGCCAGCAACGTATCGCACCACGCCGCCGCCACATCCAGTCGCCCGGTGTAGATCAGCGCTTCGAGCGCCGTCGTCAACGCCTCGACCGTTCCGGAGTCCAGCCGATGCCGGGACAGCAGTCCGTGTGCCATGGCGACAGTCGCGTCCGGGTCGGTCTGGGCGGTGATCCGGGACAGCAGCGTCGTGCCCAGGTGATGCGCCGACGGTGCGGTGTCCGCCGACGATAGGGCACCGGCCAGGGCTGACGATTCGGCAGGCTCCGGCGCGGTGGTGGTCTCCGTCATCCCGGCGAAGGCCGGGGGTGTCTCTCGGTCGGCCGGGCTTGGGCCGTCGCCGCGATGACGAGGAGTCAACTCGGGATAGGTGTAGGCGATCCACGACCGCAGAAAAGCCGACTCCGGACCCGTGCCCGCATCCCGTTTCAGCAGTGTCCACGCCGATCGGGCGTCGTCGAAGCGGCCGTGCCACAGCAGATAGCGGACCGCTCCGCGTAGTGCGGGCACCGACAACGTCCCGGCCCGGACCGCGGCGTGCAGGCGGGCGAAATTGCGTGTCGCCGCGGAAGGATTCACGCGCCACTCCAGCGACGCCAGCGCCGCCGCGATCTCCGCCCGGTCATTGGCGTCGGCGCTCGTGCGGTACGCCAACTCCAGGCAGTCGCCCGCACGGTCGATCCGGTCCAGCGCCAGTGCCTGTTCCGCCGCCGCCCGCAGCACCCGCGGTGCCCATTCGTATCGGCTGTCACCGGAGCGGATCAGATGATCGGCCACCGCCGTCGCGCCCGCTCCCTCCGCGTACAGTATTTCCGCGGCCCGGTTGTGCAGTTGCCGCCGCACGTCCACGCGCATCCCGCGCAGCAGGCATGGCACTACGTCGCGATGCGGGAACGCGGTGTGGTCCAGCAGTTTCGCCGCCGACAATTGCCCGCAGATGCGCCGCACCGCAGCAGGTTCGGCCCCGAGGATCGTCGCGACGGTGTCGGGCGAGGCCGCCTCGCCGAGCACGGCGATCGCCTCACCGACACGAAGATGATCCGGGCCGTAGCGGCGCAGCCGATGCACGATCGCCTCACCGATGTCACGGACCTCCGTCCGCGAATCCGGTTTCGAGGCAGGAGCGGAGGTGCGCCGCGTCGCGGACCGGGCGGTCGTCGCGGCCTCCGCGTCGACGGCGAACTCGTCCGCTCCCACGGCGGTGGCCAAGACGGCGCCCCCGACCTGTCGTGCGGCGATTGCGGATGATCGTCTGTGTTTTCCCCCGTGCGGCATGAGCTGTCCCATTTCTGTACCCGGAATTCCTCTTCGCGAATTGCTGGGAAGAGTGCGTTGGGCGACAGCGGTGTCGCTATCCAGCAGCGGATTCGTCAGTAGCGCAGCATGTTTCGGATAACCCCAGGAAACCCCACGTCGTGAAGGCTGTCAAGCAACCGAATCCGGGGGGACGGTGCCGTAGGGGAATGATCTAGGGGTTTCTGCGTGATCACAGCGGGGCCAGACTCGCGTCATGAGTTCGGAAAAGACGACGGCGATCGTGGATCCCGGCCCGGCCGGTATCGGGGATAGCGCGATGGTGACCGACGTCGCCGCCGACACCCTGGTACGCCGGCACTTCCACGCCCCCTCCGCCCGCCCGCCGGGGTGGGACGAGATCTCCGCCACCGCCCTGAGCGCCTACCACCGCAGCGTCCTGCTCACCGATGGAACCGTTACCCGCACTGTCGAGGCGCATGTCCTGGAACCCATTGCTGCCCAGACTATTACCCAGTACGAGACGACAGCCGACGTGGACCGCGGCGGGTGGCTGGACGCCTCACCCGGCGAGGCGGTACTGGTGCGGCAGGTCGATCTCGTCGGCGGGCGCACCGGTGTCCGGTACGCGCGTGCCGAATCGTTGATCTCGCTCGCCCGGTTGCCGACGACGTTCTCCGACGCGCTGGCACGTGAACCCGCCGGCATCGGCGCCGCGCTGCAGGCGGCTGCCGCCGAGTCCTATCGCCAGCTGCTGTACTACGGGCGGACCCGGGATGCGGTATGCGCCCGCTGCTATCGCATATTCATCCAACGGAAACCGGCGCTCGTCATTCGGGAATGGTTCCTGCGCTGACGCGAAACATTTCCCACCCATAGCCCATCGCTATCCGAAACTCACGGGATAGCTGTATTTCTCCGGCAGCCGGAACGGCCACCCTATCCGGAAACGGCGGATCACTATGTTTCGTATCACATTGCTGCGTCCCGTCGCCGCACTGCTGACCGACCGGGCCCGTCGCATAGGCGATCGCATCGCCTTCCAGGATCGGGTGCGTGCGGTCGACTATCGTGCCCTCGAGGTACGCACCGCCCGCATCGCCGGGCATCTGGTAGACGCCGGTCTACGCCCTGGCGAGCCGGTGGTGGTCTGGCTGGACAACCGGGTGGAAGCCGTCGAGGCCACGCTGGCGGTGACCCGGGCGGGCGGCATCGCCATCCCGGTGCGCCCCACCGTAGCCGACCGCCAGGTGTGCCAGCTCGCGGTTCAGCACAACGCCTTTGCCGTCTTCGCCGCCCACGACCGCCACCAAGTGTTCCGATGGGCACCGACGCGCGTGATCGCTGTCGCCGAGGACGCGACGACGTCGACGGACGACCCGCCGTCTCGGTTCGACGCTCTCGTCGCCACCAACCCCCTGGCACCGCCACGGGACGACCTCGGTATCGACGACCCCGCCTGGCTACTGCACGGCACCGGGGAGTCGGCGCCGCTACTGGCGACCCAGCGCAGCAGCGTGTGGTCGGTACTGGCCTGTTTCGACCGGATCCGCGGCCGTCGCGCGCTGCCGCTGGCGCTGCCCTACAGCTACGCCCATCTGATGTGCATTCTGGGTGTCATCGCCCTCGGCGGCACCGCGCGGCTGGCCACGTTCAGCCCCGACGAGATCCTCGACGCCGCCGGTGGTCGCGACTACACGCTGCTCACCGGGATCGACCCGTCCGTGGAGCGGAGCGAGCCGCCCGCGGTGCGCGTCTGCCTGGCCACCGGCCGACCGATGGACGGACCGGCCGGCGAGATCGCGGGCAGTCGGCCCGGCGCCGCCGTGCCGCTGGCCATCGCCTAGCAGCGGCGACCGCGTTCAGCGGCGCGTTGCCTCGATGAGGCGCTGGCGCAGCCAGGTCAACGAGGTGGCGCCACCGGGACCGACGGTGTACAAGGGGTAACTCTGGTGCGCGCCGGACTTCAGGAAGTCGTCGACCTGACGCTTCCGCTCTTCGTAAGCGGACGCGTTGAGCTGGTCGGATAACAGGCCGAGGCCCCCTGCGGCCAGTGCGTCGCCGATGAGGTCGTTCGCCTGCTGCTGGTAGCTGTCGATCTTCGCCGGGTCCGGATTGGAGATCTGGACAAAGAAGCCGGCGATCCGTCCGGCGAAGTCGCCATCCGGCATCGCGCAGTACAAGTCACCTGGGACGCAGAAGGTATAGGTCCGTGGGGTGAGCCAGCCGAAACCGCCTAAGCGAGGCCCGCCCGCGCCCGCGCCTGGGACGGGTGGGCCGATCAGGTTGTCGCTGGGTGACCGACGCGGATCGGCGATCAGCCCGACCAACACGACCCGATGCGCTGGCACAACGCCCAAACCGGTACCGATCTCGGCCGCGAGATCACCGGCGGCATCCGCACCTTGGCTATAGCCGAGCAACGCGATCCGGGTTGCTTCGCACGACTGCGCCATCGCCGAGACGAAGCCCCGTGCTTTATCGATCGCCTCATGCTTGGAGCGACCGTACACTTCCCCTTCCCAAGGGAAGGCGGTCGCCGCGTAGTGGACGTAGTCCACCTGGACGTCCCCGGGGAGATCGTCCAGGGTCATCGCGAGCATGCCCCTGCCCGGGTCGGAATTGGACGTTTCCCATGTTCCGGGAATCGCCACGACATACATATCGGGACAGTGGCGTGGCGCACCCTCCGCGACGGACGCGCCACCGAACTGGAGGGCAGCGGTCACCATCGCGACTACGCACGCAGCGGCGTTGGTCTTCAATCCTGTGAACATGTGTGCTCCGTGTATTCCCTACCGAAGATCACTCGGTCGAACCCGTGCCCGACGTCAGTGCGGTTTACAAGGTACATCCCCGGATGCGCAGCGCGCCCGACTCCCACGTGGCGACGCGACAACGTGTCGCGTCGCGCGTCCCGTCCGTGACCAATGCGTGGCAGCGGCCCGGAGCTGCTCGAGAGTCGACTCGACCGCCTGCTGCACCCGATCCAGCAGGATCGACGGCGGCCGGCCCGGCCGCTGCTCATCAGCCGACCCGGCAGGCCCGTACTCGATGAACCGGCGCAGGCAACACTAGCTGAGCGGGACCGCCGCACTGATGCCGAAGATGCGGAACTGCATGGCGCGATAGGGCATACCGGATTCCGCCCACTCGCTCACGATCATGCCGAACGCGCCGTCGAATCTGCTGTCCGGGTGGACATAACAGCCGTACAGGCGCGGCACGATGTCCGGGCCGCCCGGCGCCCAGAACGACCCCTTCACGGGCCGGTACGTACGCGCCGTCCACCAATTGTCGGTGATCCTCCCGACGACTTTGACGAAGGCACCATAGGCTCCGGCGTCGAAGCCGGACATCACCCAGTTCCCCTGTATCCGGCGCAGCCCGATCTCGCCGAGCCTGGTGCCGTCGGGCAGGATGCCGAATCGCGGGTCGCTACCCGGATTTCGGCCCCATCCCCAGTTCTGGCCGTTCCAGCCCCATCCCTCCCAGGCGGCCGGGTCGGTGAGCGCGGCGTGATTCTCGCGCACCCGCCACAGCAGCATGTTCTTGTTGCGAGCGAGCCCTCCGGTGGAGATGACGTAGACATAGCCGTCACCACCGCGCTCCCAGGAGATCATGGTGCGCTTGCCGCCGAACGCGGTGGTCGACCAGCGAACCCCGCTGTCGGTCCAGCTCTCGCCGTTGTCGTCGGAATACCGGATCTCGCACCATCGCTCGTTACCCAGACCCTGGGTGACCATCACCCACACATAGATTCGGCCGCCGATGGTGATCGCGTCGCAGGGCAGGACCGTGGAGTACTCCGGATTGTCGTGGACGTAATCCCAGAGCTGCCGAGCGCCGCGCGCGGCCGACTGGAACTCGATCGGTCTGGACAGATCGTGCGTGTTGCTTCGCAGCAGCATGGGCGAACGCCAGTTCGGCCCGCCAACTCTCGGCTCGGTGCCGGAAAACGTGTCACCGGCGAGGAATCCGATGTCGCCGCTCGGCATCCGAAACGGGATGAACAGATCAGAGCCGCCGATGTCGGCCATCGGGAGTGGATTCAGATTCTTGATCTTCATAGCCGGAATCCTTGTCGATTCTTGGTGCGTCTCGCTTCCCAGATCGGCTCGTAGGGGCTTGCCTCTGCTCGACCAGTATCGGAGGTCGGTAACCGCGGCGTTGCCCGTTCGGGCGAATCTCCTTGCGCGACGCGCCGAAGAGATTCCGTGCTCGGCCATGACGAGAACCGGTCGCGTTGCCGACTGCGTCAGTGGTGGGCGCCGCCGGCCTCTCCGCCGCTGCGGTAGGCCGCGAGCGTCACGGCCAGTGCCTGTCGATCGAGCTTTCCCCGCGGCGTGCGCGGCAGGCTGTCCACGGTCAGAATCTGCACCGGCATGCTGGGACTCGGCAACGTCGCACGCAGACGCCGCCAGATCTCGTCAATGCTCGGTGCGGCGCTGTCCACGACAATTGCGGCCGCGGGCGCCTGCCCCATGCGTGCGTCCGCGATGGGAATGCAGGCGGCTTCCGCGATACCGGGTATCGCGGTGAGCGCCGCTTCGACAGCCGCGGGTTCCACATTGAGTCCGGCCCGGATCAGCATCTCGGAGTCCCGGCCGAACAGGTACAGCCGGTTGCCGATCACCCGGCCCCGGTCGCCCACCGTCAGCCACCCGTCCACCGGGCCGTCCACCACGCCGTCCGCGGTGAGGTAGCCGCCGAACAGCATGTCGCTGCGCACATAGACCAGGCCGTCACGGATCCGCGCCTCGACGCCGTCGAACAGTTCTCCTGCCGAGTTCTCGTCGGTGGCCCCGAGTCCTCGGTCGTAGGACACGAAACTCAGTTCGGAAGCACCGTAGAAGTGCACGAGCGAGGCGTTCGGCAAGACCTCCTGCAACGCTCGACGTCCCGTGCGCGGCCAGCGGGCCGCCGAGGACAGCACCTCACGGACGCTCTCGAGCGGACCGATGCCGGCCCGCACCACGTCCCACGCGATCGTCGGCACCGAATACAGATGTGTCGCATCGTCGGTCAGCGACTGGACGACCGGCCGCAGATCCACCGTCGCGCCCCGGGTCAGAGCATGCAACGCGCCGTACAGAAAGTGCGTGTGGTCGAGGACGCCGGGCACCGACACCCGATCGCAGGCGCCGATGCCGAACGTGCGGTCGGAGCGATCCAGTGTGGTGGCCCACGAGCGCTGGTCGCGCACGAAGAGTTTCGGCTCGCCAGTGGTGCCGGACGTAATCCCGACCAGCAGTTCGCTATCCGGCTGCGCACCGCCGACCACGCCGGCGGATTCCAGTGCCGCCGCAGTCCGCACGCTCCCCTCGAATCCCAGCCTGCGCAGCCGCCGATGCTGGTGCGGCGCGGCCACGACCGCTGCGGGCTCCGCGAGTTCCAGCACCCTGCTCAGCTGGGCGGGCAGTAGATGGCGGTGCAGCAGTACGACACTCACGCTTGCGTGCATCGCCGCCGTCACCACCACCAGCGATTCGATATCGGACGTGGGCAGCACGGCGATTCGGCGCATACCGCCGAGCCCCGCGGCCGTGCGGACCACCCGGGACCAGAAATCTTGGTAGTCGATGCGCTCCCGCCGATCGACCACCGCGCTCGCGCGCGGGATCTTCGCGGCCTGTCCGGCGATCCGCGCGGCAAGCAGGTCAGACATCGTCGGCTCCCCTCGCCGCGAGGGCATCGCCCATCGCGTCGGCGGTCCGCAGCGCCCGCACCAGCGTCGGCGTGACCAGCGCCGTCATCGACCACTGCACTCCGCGGGCGCGCCGCGCCTCGGCGACGTCGTGCACGATACCGGCCAGCAGCGGGACACACCGGATGGCCAGAGCCAGCAGCAGACCGATCCGCTCGGGATCGACGCCGAACCTACGCAGCGGCCTCAGTCCTCGGGTGACCGCGTCGAGCAGGTCCGTCACGCGAGTGGTGAGCGTGACCAGCGCCGCGAGCGCCACCGAGATCACCAGGACTCCGCACACCACCGCGGCCCGCGCAGGCGACGTGATGAGCACCTGGAACACCGCGATGAGCGCCACCATCCACACCAGCGGACGCAGCTGCGCCACGACGACTCGCCACGGAATCCGGGCCACCGCGAACAATCCCGCCACGACCACGGCGACGATCAGGACCTGCAGCGGGCTGCGCACGAACACCGAGACCGCAACGATCGAAACCAGCAGCAGCACCAGTTTCGGCCCGGCGGGCACCCGGTGCAGCAGCGAATCGCCCGGACGGTAGACGCCGATCATTCGACCGAGGCCTGATACGCCGGGACGGCGTCGGCGGGAGCGCCGTCGAACGCCACCGCGCCGTCGTCGATGACGATGACGCGGTCGAAACCCTCCAGCAGCGACAGCTGATGCGTCACCACGATCACCTGCTGATCCACGGCGTCCAGCGCCTCGGCGATCAGCCTTGTGTTGCGCAGATCCAGCAGCGTGGTCGGTTCATCGGCCACGATCACCTCCGGCCTGCGAATGAGCACGGCTCCGATCGCGAGCAACTGCTTCTGCCCACCGGACAACAGGTGCGCGGGGTGCTCGGCGTGGTCGGCGAGCCCGAACCGCTCCAGGATCTCCCGGACACGCGCCGCGACCTCTCGTTTGCTCAGGCCGGTTCGCCGCAGCGAGAAGGCCAGATCCTCCGCGACCGTGGGCATCACGATCTGCGTATCCGGGTCGGTGAACACGAACCCGACCTTCCGCCGCACCTGCGCGCCTTTGCGGGCGGCGTCCACACCGTCCACCGTGACCGTGCCGGAGGTCGGCGTCAGCAAGCCGTTGATCATGCGCGCCAAGGTGGACTTGCCGGAACCGTTGGCGCCGATGATGCCCACGCGGCGCTCGCTGATCCGCAAGTCGATGTCGCGCAGCACCTTTCGGTCACCGAAACGGTGGTGGACCGAGTCGAAGACGATGTCACTCACGACACACGCTCCACAAGCATTGCGATGCCCTGCCCACCCCCGATGGCACAGGCCGCGAGACCGAGCGCGGGGCCGTCCGCACGCAGCATCTGACTGGCCAACCGCACCAGCAGAATTGCTCCGGACGCTCCCCAAGGATGCCCCATCGCGATCGCACCGCCTTGCGGGCAGATCCTGGCTTCGTCCAACCCCAATTCGTCCGCCACCGCCAGCACCACCGATGCGAACGCTTCGGTGATCTCGATGACGCCGAGATCCGCCACGGTGCATCCGGTGCGCCGCAGAAGTTTTCGGATCGCGGGCACAGGACCGAGCCCGGGCAGCGCCGGATCGGATCCGGCGACCGCGCAGCCGAGGATTCGCAGCGCGGGCAGCCCCGCCGCTACGGCCTCGCTGGTGACCGCCATCGCCGCGGCGCCGTCGGAGATTCCGCACGAATTGCCTGCGGTGGCCGTGCCATCTACACCGAAACTGGGGCGCAGCCGCGCGAGCCGGGTCTCGGTCATGCCCGCGCGGATGCGCTCGTCCCGGTGCACGTCACCGATCGGCACGATCTCCGCGGAGAAGTCGGCGGCCGCGGCGAGGGTGTGCGAGCGTGCCGCGTACGCGTCCTGCCGCGCACGGCTGATGCCGCGCGCTCGGGCGAGATCGTCGGCGGCCACCCCCATATCGGGGTCGGGAAAACCTTGTGGCGCAAAGGGAGCACGGGTGTATCGCACGGGGTCGGCGTCCGCGACCGGGGGCCAGAAGCGCCATGGTGCCGTGCTCGCCGATTCGACGCCGCCGGCGAGGATGAGGTCGTCCGCGCCGCTGCGCACGCGCAACGCCGCCTGCATCACCGCGTCGAGGCCGGATCCGCACTGCCGGTCGACGGTGACGCCAGGAACGTACACGCCCAGACCCGCCCGCAATGCGGCGACCCGCGCCGGATCGCCGCCCGGACCGAGACAGTTGCCGAGGACGACGTCGTCCACCTCGCCGTCGATCCCGGCGCCGCGCAACGTCGCAAGCACCTCGCGCAGCACAGGAGCAGCCAGATCGGTGGTGGTCAGATCGGCGAATCCGTGCCCGGCGTTGCCGATCGCTGTGCGATGCGGCGCAACCAGAACGGGGACGGGGCTCATGTCAGCAAGTCTTTCAGCTGACCCCTGGCGACCTTTCCTGCGGCAGTCCTCGGCAGCGCCGAAAGCGGCACCCACCGACGCGGCATCGCCTCTTTCGTCAGCACCCGCCGCGCTCGCGACCGGATCTCGTCGAGGCCGGCCATGCCGTCCAGTTGCACTGCGGCCGTGACAGTTTCACCGAAAACGGCATGGGGTGATCCGATCACCGCCGCGGCGGTGATTCCGTCGAGCGCCTCCAGGACCCGCTCGACATCCTCGGCAACCACCGTGGTGCCGCCCACGTTGATCGCGCAGTCACCTCTGCCCCGCACCGTCAGCGTGCGGTCGTCCCCCACTTCGGCGAGGTCACCGACCCCGAACCACTCGGGCGCGCCGAGCACTGTGTAGGGCGATCGAACGTAGAGCAGGCCGCCGCGCACGTCGGCCTCGACTCCGTCGAGCAGGCGCAACGGCTCGGGAACATGCCGCGCCGCCACCAGGGAGACTTCCGAGGACCCGTAGTACTCGACGACATCGAGGTGGCCGGCGGCGGCCAGTGCACCGTCGTCCACCGCGATGCCCGCGACGATCGCGGTACGCAGGTGCGGGCAGGTACGCGCCACCTCACGCAGCACCGCGGGTACCGCATGCACCACGGTGGCCCGCGACGCGTCGTCGGTGACGCAGGCGCCGCGCCACAGCGCGTGCAGCGCGCCGAACAGATGCATGGTCGCGTGCAGCGGGCCGGTGATCAGTACGCGGTCGGCCTGCGCCACGCCGGTGATCGCGGTGAACGCCGGGAAGCTGTCGTACCAGGAGGCGGCCGTCCGGGCGAGCGGTCGCGGACACCCGGTCGACCCGGACGTCGCCACCAGCAGAAACGCCGAAGGTGGAATGCTCGTCCGGTGCGGACGGGCGTCCGGATTCTCGACCATCACCGGGATGCCGCGCCGGACCGCGGCACAGACACAGATCAACGCGTCCGGAACCGAGAGGGTCGAGGCGTCGTACACGGTCGCGTCACCCTGCGCGGAGATCCACTGCTCGATCGCCCGGTCGAGGTCGCGATAAGTGTGAATGCGGCCGTCGAAGTCGAGGGCAGGCGCATCGCCCGTGCCGCCGAGTTCGGGACTAAGCACGGATCAGACCGGGATACGCACGGTGGACCCCCTTGGCCACCACCGTCGCGACGACTACTTTTGCCAGGTCGCCGGGAATGAACGCGACATTGGTGGAGATCGCGGCCCCGATCCCCAGATCGGTGCGCAGCAGCAGACCGACGATGCCGCAGAGGTAGATGACCAGCATCCCGCCGGCGGCGTTGCTCAGCAGGCCCAGCACGATCGGGTATTTCGGCAGGATGCGGGCGGTGAGCAGCCCGATGAGCAGCGCCGCGGGAATCCAGCCGAGCAAGTATCCGGCACTGGGCCCGGCCAGCGCGGTCAAACCGGTTCGGCCGCCGGACAACAGCGGTAGACCGATCATCGTGAGTGCGAGGAAGACCAGCACCGCGGCCGTGCCCTTGCGCGCCCCCAGCACCGCCCCGGCCAGGATGACACCGAGAGTCTGCACGGTGATCGGCACGCCACTGAAGCCGACCGTGATAGCCCCGGGCAGACCGAGCGCGGCGATCAGCGCCGCGAAAACAGCGATCTGCGCCATATCGCGCGCCGGAATACCGGCCCTCGACTCCCGGGAGTTCTCGACACCCTCCACGACAACCCTCCGCTGAAACTTGAACGACGTTCAAGATAGCAGGCCGGGGTGGTGGCAGGCGCATCCCCCGCGCCGAGAATTCCGCGACAACGGTGACCTTGTCCTCTGGCGCCGGAACCGGCTTCGAGGGATTGTCGAGTGGCAATCGGCCCGTCACGTCGAGGAGGTTCAGCATGATCACCGCCGGAACTGTCATGCGCCCCGATGTCGAGTGCATCAGCGTGCGGGACACCATGGGCTTCGCCGCCGAGCGGATGCGCCAGCTCGACGTCGGCGCACTCCCCGTCTGTGATGGCGAAGGCCATCCGGTCGGAATCGTGACCGATCGCGACATCGTCGTGAAGGTTGTCGGTGTCGGGTTGAATCCCGGGACGACCACAGCGGGCGAACTCACCCAAGGCGCGGACAAGATGCACACCGTCGACGTCAGCGCGGACATCAGCGACGTTCTCGCGTGTATGACCGAGTTCCGTATCCGCCGGCTCCCGGTAACCGCTCAGGGCCGCCTCGCCGGCATCATCACCGAGGCGGATCTGGCCCGGCAGCTGCCCGAGCACCAGGTCGGCGAATTCGTCGAAGCCATTTGCGCCGCGAATCTTCCGACTCCGGGCGAAAGCACGTCTTGACACACGTCACAACATATTTCGGGCGTGTTCGAATGTTCTGGTCAGCACACGTCGTGGGTCGACACCCCCGTGCCCACCGAGCGGCGGGTGCGAAGGTCCGCTCGGTGGGCTCACCGCCGCGCGCCGGAATGTGCGCGCCAGGACAGGGGCGGGTTCTGAGGGATCCTGTCCGGCGAGCAGCGAACGCGAGGCGGCCGGTGCCCTCGTCGAGCAGGCGCGAAGTCGGGCACAGTGCACGCCGCGCGACGAAGGCAGGTCTATCGGGTGGTCAGAGCGAGCCTCCGCCGCCGATCAGCCACGGGTTGAAGGTGCACTCCAAGTTGGGGTGGCCGACCGGGTCCAACGCACGCAGCGCGATGGACAGCGCACGCGGCGAGTACATGATGGTGAGGTGGTCGGACACGTCCTGCTCGCATCCGTCCTGCAGGGTGATATTCCGCACCGACACACCGGGCGCCGCCTTCAGGAAGGTCAGGTCGTAGGGGTTGGTGATCTCGTCGTAGCGGGTGGCGACGATGGTGTAGTCGACGCCGGGGATGGTGTCGCCGTTCTCGTTGAGCTTGTTGACGAAGTCCGAGCCGACCGTCTGCTGGATGCCCGCGTGGCCGACGAAGATCTCGATGAAGCCGAGGATGTCGATGCCGAAGTTGTTGATCGCCCGGCCCAGCGCGCCGATGCCGATCAGGCTGGTGCCGTGGTGCGTGGCTCCGTAGGTGACCAGGTTCCCGACCTTGGCGGCGCCACCCTCGAACTTGGTGTACCAGTTCGACATCGAACCACCCTGAGAATGCGCGACGATGTCCACTTCGGACGCGCCGGTCGCGGCCAGCACCCGGTCGACGAACGCGGCCAGCTGCTCGGCCGAATCCTGGATATAGCCGGTGCCCATCACGCCGGGGAGCACCGACCCGAGACCGCCTCCTTCGAGCAGGTTCGACCGGCCGTAGTTGACGGCGAACGTGCAGAAGCCGGCGTCCTTGATCGGCTGGCTCATGTACGCGAACCCGTTGTAGGCGTTCATCCAGGTGCCGTGCACCATGACTACCGGGCGCGGATGCTGGGCCGTCGGTGTGCAGTTCCAGTCGTTGGCACCGGGTGGAGCAACGTCCGGATGCGTCAGCCCGTAACCGAACGCGGCCAGCCACGACGTCATCGGCGGGCCGTAACCCACGGTGTCACTGGCGTATCCGCCGGAGGAGCCCGAGCTGCTGCCCGACCCGCCGTAGCAGTTTCCGGAACCGTTGCCGGATCCCGCGCCGCTGCCCGACGTGCACGCCGAGCCGGTGCCCGAGCTGCCCGAATCGGCGATCGGAGCGGCCTTGCGCCCGGCCGCGATGTAGTCCGCGAGCGTCTGCTCGGTCGGCTGATCCTCGGGCGCGGCGTTCGCGCCGGCGCCGGTCGAACCGACAGCGAGCACCGACACGCTCACCAGCACCGCCGCGATAGACCAGCGCCCGTGGGTACTTCGTTTCATTACCTGCCTCCTGCGGAACCGCGATGTTCGAGGGCCGGTGCCGTTCCTGCGGGTCGGCGGCACCGAAACTGCGCCAACGCTAGAACCGCGCGGCGCGAGCTGCCCACGCCGAACAATCGAATCTGGAGAGCTCACGAATGCCTTTGTCGTGGCTAGGGATACGCCACAAGGTAGCGACAATTCCCGGTATCGGGAGCCGACCAGGCAAGCGGCACAAAAATTCCGCGACGAAACGGTGAATTCTCCAGATCACCATGCGATCACAGTTCGGCATCGGCGTGCGGGGGCATCATGGACACAACCCGCACTTCGCCGTCGGTGGCCATCTGATGGCTAACCGCTTGGAGATCCTATGTCCGTCAGCATGGTTCCAGCACATGCGTCGGCTCTCGCGCGAAGCCGTGCGCCGTCGACCATATCGACTGCGGGATGGCTCCCTTCACGACGGGGACGTCGGCATCGCCGCCACCATGACAGCCGAGCGGATGCCTTCGCCAGTCCGGAGGATCGGCCCGCTCACCACCGGAGCCCGCCGGCCAGCACTGTTTCGCAATACAGGAGCAACCATGAACGAGACCGCCGTGAATCCGGCTGATCAGGCGAGGGCGCTCGTCGACCACCGTTATCGTTCCGCCGTCCCCTACCAGGTGGAACGGGAAGAGATCCGGGAATTCGCCCGCGCTATCCAGGATTACCATCCGGCACATTGGAGCGAGGCCGCCGCGGCCGAACTCGGATTCTCCGGGCTCGTCGCGCCCCCGACCTTCAGCTCGATAATTCTCACCCGGATGCACCGCGAAATCATGGATTCGCTGATCACCGGATACGACCCGACCCGGATTCTGCACGCGGACCGGGTATTCGATTTCGGCAGGCCGCTGGTCGCCGGGGACCGCCTGACCTGTGACGTCTACGTCGAATCGTTCCGGCACTTCGGCGACTACAACGTTCTCGCGATCAAGAGCGTACTCATCGACCAGGACGGCACGGTGGTGCAGACCGGCTCCAGCGCGCTGCTCGCACGCGTCGGCGGCCCCGATCCGGGGCCGGCCGAGGCGGTACGCACGGTCACCACCATGTCCCCTGTCACAACTAGACAGGGCCGAACCGAAGCCGTCGTCCCCGCCGCGGCCGACTCACTTGCGCCACCGCCCGGGCCCCGGATCGCGCAGCCGGATGTCGATTTCGCCGACCTCGCGGTCGGTACGGAATTGCCAACGCGGACCATGCGCTTGTCTCGTGAGGACCTGGTCAACTACGCCGGAGTGACCGGCGATGCCGATCCGGTGCCCTTCGACGAACGAAGCGCCGTCGCCAGCGGTCTGCCGACCGTGGTCGCACCCGGCATGCTGAAGCTCGGCCTGGCCGCTTCGTTCCTCGGCGCCTGGCTCGGCGACCCCACGGCGCTCACCCGTTTCCGCGCACAGTTCGCGCACAACACGCACTACTTGCGCATTCCGCCCTTGGCGGCTGGGACGGTCGAGTTCCGCGGCCGGGTCATCTCGATCGATCCGCGCAGGCGGCGAGCGACCGTAGCGGTCGACGCACGAGCCGAAGGTCGCAAACTGTTCGGCTACGCCGCCGCGGAAGTGCTCTTCCCGCACGCGATTCGGGCTGGCGACTGATCACGCCACCCCGTCGGCCCGGCTCATATCCGGTCCGTCGACCCGGGCGCGGCCACGCAACCGGCCGGTGACCAGTGCCAGCCTGCGGTGCGATGCCAAGCGGGCAGCACGATCATAGGTACTGGTGTGCACCGAAATCTCACTGCGCCGACGGTGCTCGCCGCCGCGACATCCCGGATCCGGATCGGCACCGGCGGCGTGATTCCGCGGCGTCGTTCAGGAGGACTCGGAAACCTCGAGTGCCGACGCGAGCACTTCCCACATCTTCGGCAGCTGGGCCTGGAAATCCGGCCAGGTGTGCATCCCCGCGGCGAAGTATTCCACGGTGGCGGGAATCTTCAGTTCCGCCAAGCGCGCGGCAAAGCGCTCGGTGCACGCTCGGGCGCCCGCCTCCAGCGCGGCGCCGCCACCCGCGGTGCGCAGCGCCTCCGCGATCGTCGGCGAGCTCGCGACCGCGACCAAGTCGGCGCCGGTGGGCAGGCCGGTGGCCGCCGACAGGTAGATCCCGGTGCCGCGCAACCCTTCCGCGTGCAGCAAGCTGTCGTGCGCGGACCATTCCGGTGAGGTCGGCGGGCCCCAGAGGTTGTCGACGTTGCCGCCGCGGGAGGCCACGGTGATGGTGGTGACGGCGTGACCGAGCGGGTCCGAAGTCGAGTAGCAGCCGCTCATCCCGGCCACGGCGCGATACCAGCCGGGATGGCGCTGCGCCAGCATCATCGCCGCCTGCGCTCCCATCGACACCCCCGCGATCGCACGGCGGCCGTCGGTGCGCAGCAGCGATTCCACGATGGGTGGAAGCTCGGTGGTGAGAAAGGTCTCCCAGCGATTCAGGCCGAGCGCGGTGTCGTGGCGAATCCAGTCGCTGTACATGCTGCCGGTGCCGCCGCCGGTCAGCACCACGTCGACCGGCTTGTCCGCGAAGAACTCCGCGGCGTTGCCCTTGGTCAGCCACGCGGAGGTGGCGTCGCCGTCGACGCCGTCGAGCAGATACAGGACCGGCCAGGGCCCCGTGCCGGTACCGCGCAGCACGTCGACGGTGATGATCCGGCGCATGGCCGCCGATGCGATCGCCAGCCGTTCCCGGCGCGGCGCGACTTTCTCTATCGAGATCAACCCGGTGCGGGTCATCGAGGGGTCCACGGCGGGCGGCGGGGCCACCGGTGCCTGCGGGGCAGGCGTCACCGGATCGGCCAGCACGGGCGCGGCAACCACCGCGGCGATGACCGCCATCGCCGCGGTGATCGGTCCACGCGGCCTCATAGCGCCGTGGCGGCCCGTTCCGCCTGCCGGGCCGCTGCGCGTTCGCACTGCTCCTCGAATCGGTGCGCCTGAATCTCGAGTTCGTTCTCCTCGGCGCTGCACCGGCCGCTCCGGGCAACCCACACGCCGTCGCAATCGAAGGACGCCGAGATCTTCCTGTGATAAGATGACACCCCGTCTGGGATACGCAGCTTCTCGATGACCGCGGTTTGCACTACGCCGGGAAATTCGGATCGGCCCGGCTCCTGATCAACTCGCCCCATCGCGCTGAATTCGCGTCGATCGCCGCACTGCACGGAATCATGCGGATTCCAGGCCGTGGGCTTGCGCAGATGATCGCTGGGTGGGCGTTCGGCGGGCTCGAGTTCGCGCGGAATATGGCGATCGGACAACGCGGTGGTCACTCGCACTCCTTAGCTCACCCTCGACAACAGGGCACAATCGACAATAGCGGATGAATAGTCATGCGGAGCGTCCAATTACGTGATCGTTGGGCGCGGTGACGATGCTCATAGGCCCCTGCTGGGGTAACTCACAACCCGGACCTTCGTCACCTTCGGCCACCCGGTACAACCCCGGCGGCCCGCCCGCCGCCCGCAGCCGGTCCAGGAGATCGTGCGCGTGACCGGCGAGTTCGGGGATGCGCGCGGTGCGGCCGGTCGCGACCGCGGCGGTCAACGGCACCTCGGCGGCGTCACCGACCATGGCCAGTACCTCGTCGGTCATGCTGAACGATCCGGTGCGGGCGAGCGCGTCATCCAGGGGCACCAGCACCGTGCCGCCCGCGGCGGACAGCACCGACAGTGCCCGGGAGCCGAGCGGACCGGCCAGCGCGGCCTGGACACGGCGGAGCTTGCGGCGGGCGGCGAGCGCGCCCGCGCCAGGTCTTCGCTCGTCCGGGTGCGCGGGAATGCCCAATGCCACCACCTGGTAGCACCGCGCGATCGCAATGCCGGTCTCCCGGGCGAGCTCGCCGACCGCCTGTCCGCCGAGCAAGGCCGAGACCAGCGTCTGAGCAGCGGTCTGATGTTCCCGAGCGACCGCGCGATGCTCGTCGACATAGGCGGTCGACGCGGCCATGGTCACCATTTCCAGCACGCGGACTGCCAGTCGGGCGCCGGCGAGAAAATGATCGGCCCGCTCGTCGGCGACCTGGTCGGCGAGGAATTCCAATCCGCTTCTGATTTCGTCGTGGTACGCGCCCAGCACCGTTTCCAGCGCGATTCCCTCGCGTGCCCACCGTGCGGCGAATCCGGCGATCTCCTGAGCCTGCGGTTCAGCCGGTGACGTGCGTGGAGCGAGGAGTTCGACGGCCGCGGCCAAACAGTTTCGCGCGGCGGTCGCCACATCGCCGGACGCGTCGTGGCCGGAGTGCCCGGCCAGATGTGCGACGAGTTTCGATGTCAACATCTCGGTACTCGTTCCCGGCTGCCTGCCCATCATGCCTACCGAATGTTAGCGACTGATCGTGATGAAATCGAGATATGCCCGGACGAATCGGGAAACTCATCAGGGACCACCCGGCGTGTTGGGTGGGATCACAAGCACTCGAGCCGTTCGGCGAATACCGCGGCCCAGTTTCGGATTTCCGGCACGCGGCCCGCGGGGTGCGAGGTAGGTGACGCAGCGCCGACCGCGCTTCCGGCGCTGCGTCGTGGTCACCCTAGAGCCGTGCCGGCTGCCCTGAGAAGCCCCGGTCCGCGCCCTCAGGAGGGATCATCGGCACCGGTCACCGCGATTGGGACATCGCACAAGCCGCGGCGCGCCGGCGTCTCACGGCATTCGTGGGCACTCGGGTTATGTTGTGTCACAACGCAAGCAGATGGCCATAGTGGGATCTCTGACGATCGGCGCCGGAACGGGCGAACCCGCCGGTCTTGGCTTACCGTCGCAGCAGTGCCGGGCCTCTCGTTCGCCGCGTTGCGGCCCGGCACGCGACGTGCCCGCTGCGCGGGTCCCTACCCTCGCCCGGCGGGCACGCCGCACTCGGGCTCAGCCGTGCCCCCAGGTGAGATCCGCGGCAACCCATTCGGATTCCCAGCGCCGCAGGCGCCGCCGGTCCAGGCCGCGGCGGAGGAGCCAGTAGCTCCCCCCGAGCACGACCGAGACGCCGAGCAGCGCGCCCGCGGTGAGCAGCACCGCCGCGCTGGCGGCCTGGGTCGAGGACGGCGGCTCCACGATGGCCCCGCCGTCGTTCAACCAGATCGACACGGTGGAACCCGGTTCCACGACCGTGGTCGACTGGTAGTCGGACGTGTGCGTCCCGCCTTCGGCGTCCTTCCAGGACACTCGTGCGGGCACGACCGGCGCGTACAACGGCGCTTTTCCGGTCTCGATCACGGTGGCCTCGACCTGGTGCAGCCGCGCCGTTTCGGCTTGCACCGCAGCCGTTTCCACCCGGTAGACGGTGCCGCCGACGGCCACCGCCAGCACCGGAACGACGATCAAGAACACCATGGCGAGCAGCGCGGCCACGCCGGTTTGCAGGCGGTCTTCCCTGCGGCGCAGCGGATTTCGGTCCAGCCCGACGCGTCGGCACGCCCGGCGGTACCTGCTCACCGACCCGGTAGACATGACGGTGACTCCTCGGAACGGAATTCGGCAGTGAGGGTGACGAGGGTGTCGAAGAACTTTTCGACGAGGCCGGGCAGGCCCATCGGGTCCGGTCCCGACGCCCAGCTCTGCAACGCCGCGAGCAGCATGCCCGCACCGGCGGCGACGGCGGCGGCCGGACGTGGATCCGTCAGCGGATCCACCTCCAGCCTCGCCGCGATGATCCGGACGGATTCGCGCTGTCCGTCGATGCGGATGCGCTGATAACCGGCGAACAGCCCGGGCTCGTCCTCGAAACGCTGGAACAGTGCCCAGCGCCGCGCCAACAGCGCGGCGCGGGCGCCACCGTACTCGGTGGCGAGCCAGTCGTGCACGGCGTTGCGATAGGCGACCAACGGCGGCTCGGACGGCGGTCGACGGCACAACGCCTCGTTGAACAGGTGCACGTCCTGATCGACATCGCCGAGGACGGCCTCCTCGATGGAGGCGAAGTGCCTGCTGAAGGTGCGCCGGGTGACGCCGGCACGCACCGCGATGTCTTCCACGGCGACCGCCTCGAGCCCCCGCTCGGTGAGCAGGTCGAACGCCGCGCGCGACAGCGCCTCGCGGCTGCGGCGAGTGCGCAGCCGACGGCCGTCCAGACCGACTCCGTCGTCGCCCATGGACCCAGACTACGCCTTATTGTCCCATTGGGACAATACACCACTGTGGCCCAACTCACTCCACGCGCGACCACGCACGGCCGTGTCGTCAGGCTCCCGACTCTGTCACGCGTGCGCGGGTTCCTGGTTCGTCGACCGTCGGCGGCGCGTCGTCGCGCAGCGCTTCCAGTAGCCGCCGGGAGTGCTCGGGCGGCGGCGCCAATACCGAAAGCTGGTTGAGCACGGCGTAATACGCGTCCAGATCGGCGACCTTGTCCAGATACAGCGCGCCGGTCAATTGCTGAAGGTAGACGATGTCGGGCAAGTCCGTCTCGGCGAAACGCAATACGGTGAAGGCGCCGTCGGCGAGTGCGGGCCCACCAACGTGGTCGGCAAGGATCTGGATGGTGATGTGCGGCCGCTGCTCCGCCCGCAGCAGATGGTCGATCTGGGCACGCCAGACGGTGGAGCCGCCGATCCTGCGGCGCAGCGCGGCTTCCTCGATGATCATCCAGAGCTGTGCGGGTTCCGGCCGGGACAGGACCTCCTGCCTGCGCATACGCAGAGCGACACGACGCTCGATCGACGCCGCCGATTCGCCCGCATGGGCCAGGCCGAGCACCGCGCGGGCATACGCCTGCGTCTGCAGCAATTCGGGCACCGCTCTGGGCTCATAGCTGCGAATCAGCCGCGCCGCGTGCTCCAAACCCAGGTAGGTGTCGAACCACTTCGGCAACCAGTCGTTGTCGCGCGCCCACCAGCCCGAGGCGTTGGCTTGCCTGGCCAGCTCCAGATATCGCTCCCGCTCGCCGGGGTCGGTCACCCGATAGAGGTCGAGCAGGTCCACCAGGTCACGCTCGCGGCAGCCGGTGCGCCCGAGTTCCAGCCTGCTGATCTTCGAATGCGACCCGCGAATGGCTTCGCCCGCGGCCTCCCGGGTGAGGTTGCGGTCCTCGCGTAGGCGGCGCAGGCGGCCACCGAGCACCATCCGCAGAACCGTGGGACCGCCGCCGGCCACAGGATGGTCACCGGAGCCGAAATCCACCTGTCGCACCTTCGAAGGAGGCATCTCCCGAGTGTGCCACGGGCGCCCATCGTCAGCTACGCCCGAAATGCCTTGTACGCACGGGTATTCATGGTACGCGGGCGGATCCGGTCAGGCCGGGCCCGACGGCCGGTCCATGGTCTCCGGTTGACGCTCGCGCAGCGCCGCGACGAGTTCCCTGGTGTATTCCGGTGGCGCGGCGTGCACCGAAAGCAGGTTCGCCACCGCGCGATAGGCGGCGAGATCAGCCTGCTTGTCCAGATACAGCGCACCGGTGAGCTGCTGGAGGTAGACGATGTCGGGCAGGTCCGCCTCGGCGAAGCGCAGCATGGTGAAGGCGCCGTCGGCGAGCGCGGGACCGCCGACGTGATCGGCCAGCACCTGCACGGTGATGTTCGACGCGTCCGCGGCCCGCAGCACATGCTCGAGCTGGGCCAGCCACACCTGCGACCCGCCGATCCTGCGCCGCAGCGCCGCCTCCTCGACGATCAGCCACAGCTGCGGCGGGTTGGGTCTGGCCAGGATTTCCTGGCGGCGCATACGCAAGGCGACGCGTCGCTCGATCGACTCCTCGTCCTCATGGGGATGGGCGAGAACCAGCAGGGCACGCGCGTAGTCGGGAGTCTGCAGCAGTTCGGGTATCACCCGCGGCTCGTAGCAGCGAATCAGCTGTGCCGCCTGTTCCAGCCCGAGGTAGGTGTCGAACCACTTCGGCAGCCAATCGGAGTCGCGGTGCCACCACCCCGAGGTGTTGGCCTGCTTTGCGAGTAGCTTGAATTCGGCCAGCTCCTCCTCGTCGGTGACGCCGTACAGCTCGAGCAGGTCGACCAGATCTCGTTCCCGAAACCCGGTCCGGCCCAGCTCCAGCCGGCTGATCTTGGAATGCGAACCGCGAATGGCCTCGCCCGCCTCCTCGAGCGAGATGCCGCAAGCCTCGCGCAACCGTCGCATCCGCCCGCCGAGAATCATCCGCAAAACGGTCGGGCCACCCTCGACGGCCGGAGCCGTTGTGCGAGCGATGGTTTCAGTTCGGGGCCGCACTACCGAAGCACGCATGTTTCGAGTCTCCCATGTGCGTTCGCGACACTCCAGCACCAACCCGGTGGAATCGAAGCGTATGCGCAGGTGTAAGCACATCCGCAAGATCAGGGCCAGCCCAGCCGCTGATCCAGTGGACTCCACAGCGATGGCGACCGATGCCCTCTGCCAACCTGAACGGGATGCCGCTGCGAGGTATCAGCGCAGCAGCACTGTCGCTGTCGCCCGCCCGAACAACTTGCGCCCCTCGGAAGTGGCACTCAGTGCGATGGTGGCGGCACGACGCTCAGGATCCAATTCCTTTACCCGGCCATGAAATTCGATCGCACTCGCCTTGGTTGCCGGAACCGGTGCGAACCCGGCGAATCGGACCGCGTAGTTCACCATGGCGGCTGGATCGCCCAGCCATGACGTCAGGTACCCGGCGCCGAGCCCCATGGTGAGCAGTCCGTGCGACACCACGTTGGGCAGCCCCGCGCTGCCTGCCACCAGGTCGCTGAAATGGATCGGATTCGAATCACCGGACACACCAGCGTAATTCACCAGATCGCCACGGGTGAGCAGCGTCGTTCGAGTGGGGAGCGCCATACCGACGGACAACTCCTCGAAAGCGGGGACCGACCGTGGCGTTCGCGGCTCGTCGGACGAATCCGGTTGCGCCGGCTCGTCGAAGCACTCGACCAGACCGGCGTCCTCGATCGTTCGCGTCGCCGCCGCTGCCGACCGGTCGGCAGCGGACTGCCCGGTCATGATCACACCTTCGACCGTGGCGCGCAGGTCGGGGGCGAGATCGACCCCGGTCTGCGCCACCGCGGTGCTGTACGCGGTCTGCAACACGTCTTTGTGCTGGTTGGTGAGCACATTCTTGGTGACCATGAAGTCCTTGTCACCGAACTGCCGGAACGACTCGATATAGGAGTCGCAGCGCAGTTGGTCGCCCGCGACGATCGGGCGGTGCACCTGGATGGACTGCTCGGTCTGCAAGACCTGGCCGAGATCGTAGCCGGTGAGCACAGACTCGAACATCTTGCGCTGCACCAGCAGCAGGACGATCGAGGAGAAGGTCGCCGGCGCGACCAACCGGTCGAAGCCCAACTCCGCGGCGGCGTCCTCGTAGCGGTGCGCCGGATGGTCGTCCTGCAGCGCTCGCGCGAACTCACGGATCTTCTCTCGGCCCACCTCGTAGTGGTCGGTCAAGCGGTAGTGCCGTCCCACCAACGCCATTGCCTGCTCGGACGCGGTGGTCGTGCTGTCGTTCATGTGCCCTCTCGCGGATTCAGCTTCCCCCGCCCAGACCGGCACACCGCTGCCATACCGCGTTACCCGATACCTCCCCCGCGCCGTCACATGGTCAGCACTCGTCGGGAGCCTGGATCCCGCGCAGCCGATCGTCCAGCCAGATCATGGCCTCCGGATAACCGAGCGCCCCCGCAATGATGTGCTCACCGAAAACACTACGGTACACGGCGGGCACACCGAGGCGGCACTGTTCCCAATAGAGGTTGTACGCGCCCTCGGCCGGGATCCAGAACTCCTGCTCCCCGTTGTAGATATAGAGCGGCGCCGCCGACTTCATCCCTTCCATCCTGGTCACCCGATAGATGTCCCCGGCCAGTGCCGAGTTCAGCGGATCCGGGATGTTCGCCGCGACATCGATCGGCAGCATCAGCACTCCTACCAGTCCATAACTGCTGCCGCACATGTCTTTCACCGGCGAGGTCGCCACCCACTGGGCGAGATTGTTCATCCTGGCGAGGATTTCCGGCCGCTCGCGGCCGATCCCGAACACCGCGCCCATGAACACCGCCGACGCGAGATTTCCGTTCATGCTGCGGGCCAGGATCTCGTAGTCCGCGGGCACACCGCCCAGCGCAGCGCCCACGATCACATCCGCCAATTCCGGTGCGTAACTCGCGATCAGCTTCACCGCCCCATGGGTCGCGATGGCTCCGCCGGAATAGCCGGCCATACCGAACTTGCTGGCGCCGAACTCCTCCGGCAGCAGTTCCCGCACCGCCCTGATCGAGTCGAGCACCGCGTGACCTGCCACGAACGGCTCGGCGTAGGCCATCGACGGACCCTCGTGGTCGGGAATCAGCACGGCGTACCCGCGCAGCGCCGCGATATGCGTTGTGGGCGGGATGAAGTCGGTGATGCTGGTGTCCGGGTGCAGCCCGTGGGCGAGGGTGTACCCCGGGGTGCAGACACGGCCGAGTGCGTCGATCGGCAAGTTGTTCACCACCACCGGCCGCGGGCCCGGGCCCGCCCAGGCCGCCGCGGGAACGACCAGCGTGGCCGTGGCGTACGACGGCGCGCCGTGCGCATCGGTGGTGCGGTACTTCACCAGCAGGGCGCGCTGGATCGGGAGCAGCATCAGTGGCGCGGTCGTCGCGCTGACGTCACGGACATCGATGACCTGACCCTCGCTCAGCTCGCCGAGGTTCGCAGGGCGGTGATCGAACATCGGGTCACCGACGGGCGCGGGCAACGTGGCCAGGCGCAGCGCCGCCAGCGACGGCGACAATGTGGTGGCTTGCTGCGCCGGCGAACTCGACTCCGGCAGCGGTGCGATCGGCGGCGGTGGGATCACCCGATCGATGAGCTGTTGCAACTCGGGCAGCAGCCCACCGGGCGGCGGGAAGACTCCGGACACGTCGGGCAGGGGCGGCACGGGCGGCGGCTCCGCGGCGGCAGGGCCGGCCAGGACCGAACCGGCGGCGAGCAATGCGACGGCAACGGCACGCAGATATCTCATGGCACACGCCTTTGGGTGCGACGGCAAATTTCTCTGGCACCCGGGCGTTACGGCGTTCGACCCCCGAATCTCCCCCTGTCGGACCGGGAGCCAGGACGTCAGGCTACGTCAGTACCCGCAACTCGAGGCGGGAATGCGCTCGAGTTGTGTTGTCGCGTATCCATATCGCAACAACCGGGCCGAGACCCGTGCGGAGACAACCGGTCCGGCTCGGCCGTCGCGTGCTCGATCAGCAATTGCTCGGTGCGGGCTCCCCTCGGAAACGGGCGTCCAGCCAGTTCAATGCCGCCGGAATGCCGAGGACCGCCGCCGTCAGGTGGTCGGGTACCGGGATATGCTCGGATTGCACCTTGACGCCGGCGGCACACCACCGCTTGTCGGTGTTGACGACCGAGTCGATCGGGATGAGACCGTCGATCGGCGAATGCCATTCGAAGATCGGCGTCTTGGGCACACCGTCATAGAGCTCGAGGCTGTTCTCCTCGACGACCGCACGCGCGGTGTCGTCGTTCATCATCGAGGTCGTTTTGGCGAAGTCCAGCGCACCGCGGCCTGCGCCCGCGGCCAGGATGTCGTTGGTGCAGCTGTTGGCGATCTGCGCGCGAGCGGCCAAGCCCCGCTCGTTCAGCTGGTCGCTGAGCGGGAAGCGCTGCGGATATTCCCGTTCCAGCCCGAATCCCGCGGCGAGCGCGAGCCCGAACACCGGATGCGGGTTCAATCCCAGCCCCTCGAGCATCTTCACCAGATTCATCGGCACACCGCCCATGGCCGCGCCGGCGATGTCCAGCTCCGGCGCGTATTTCGGCTGCAGGGCTGCGGCCCACGCGGTCGCCATACCGCCGCCCGAGTATCCGACCATGGACACCGGGCTGCGCTGCACGCCGAGTTCGGCGACCTGCTTCACGGCGCGAATGCCGTCCAGGGTGATCTGCCCGCCGAGTTTGGCCGCGCCGTAGGCGAAGTTCGGCCCGAGGTGGTCGGGCAGCGCGACGCTCCAGCCCCGGGCGAGCAGCACGTTCCAGCCCGGCGCTTCCCGCACGACCAGGTTCGGGTCGCCGGTGTAGAGGACACGCGAGACCGAGCACTCCGAGCCGAGCCCGTTGATGATGTGCTGGAACGACAGCAGCGGCCCGTCGGCACGGTGCGCCTTCGGGGTGAGCACCGTGGTGGTCGCGGCGATCGGCTTGCCCTCCGAGCTGGTCGACCGGAACCGCACCACGGTCACGGTGGTGTCCGGGAAGACCGCCAGCGGTGGCATCACCCGGGTCGCGAGCACATCGCCCGGCTTGCGGTCGGCGATGTTCGCGGGTGTCGCGTAGAAGGGATCCGGATCCGGCTCCGGAAACAACGGGGCGCTGGTTGCCGCCCCGGCCATGCTCACCACCAGCGCCAGGCCCGCGGCCATCGCGCCGATCGCACGTGCGAGACGTCGTCGCCCCACTCCCCTACCCAACGAACGTGGGTCCTGACTCATCGAACGTGTGCCTCCTGATCGTCCAACGCTGTGATCATCCTCGACAACATGACCCGCGTAAGGCACCCTTGCACCACGAATATGTTGACAATTCACAAGTTTGGGGTATCGAGCCGGTGGCCGCGACACTGCCCGGCTCGTGACTGTACCTCACCGCCGGGTGCCCGATCTGTGAAATTTCCAGCCGATAACCTGGAACATGTTCTCAGCATTGGCGGCCCTCTACCGTCAGGGGGTACGGCGCGGTTACCGCGCCGTCCGGAAGGAGACGGTGGCATGGACGGCACTGCGCAACGACTCGCCCACGGCGAGAACACCCAGGAGGCGCCGACCCGGCGGATCACTGTCTACTTCGACGGTTCCACCCCCGAGGACACGTTGATCCTCGAGTACGCGGCGACTCGGACCGAGGCGTGGGAGTTCACCTCGGCCGCCGTGCATGCCGGGCTCACCGTCACCGTTGACGGCGATGTCCGACCCGACCTGCGCAGGCTACCCTGCCGCTCGCTCTGGCGCTGAGTACGCGAACTCAGGGCCGATCCAGCACCGCACGCAGGAACGCGAGCGCGTCGGGAAACGCTTCGCGCGCCGTGCCAAGATGATCGCCGGGATACCAGCCCACGCGCAGATCGGTTCCGGACGAGCGCAACTGCGCGATCAGTTGCAGCGTCAGCGGCGCGGGCACCTCCAGGTCCGTCAGCCCCTGACCGAGAAACAGCGGCACCGAGTAGCCGCTCGTCGGCACCCGCAGCATCGCCCGCAGCGCGGCGAGCAGGGCGGGATCGTCCAGCGGCCGCGACAGCATGGCGCCGATGCCGATACCGGAAACCTTCGCGTCCGCCTCGACCGCGCACTCCGCTTCCACGATCCGCAGCACGTCACGGCCCACCGGCGTCAGATACCCGTCGATATCGAGTTCCGGTGCGTTCGACCGCAGCCCGGCCAGCAGCATGCCGAAGTAGGCGGTGGTCTTCTGCAGCGGCAGCCGCGGCAGCCACGGCCCGGCGAGCGGAGCCACCAGATCCAGATTCGACGGCGTCCCGGTGGCGGCCGCGCCGCGTAACTCGAGCTCCGGCGCGTCATCGGGTGCGAGCCGGGCGGTGAACATCGCCGCATGCCCGCCTTGGGACTGGCCGAACACCGCCCAGCGCGTGCCGAGGGAGGGGGTCACCGCGCGCGCGGCGCGCACGCCGTCGATGATGCTGCGAGCCTGCGCCGGCCCGTCCAGATAGGGATGGACGCCGGGCGTGCCGAGCCCGACGTAGTCGGAGACCACGACCGCGTACCCGGCGCGCAGGAGATCCGGGTACACCGACGTCAGGTAGTAGTCCCGCGGTTGCAGCGTGAACGCGCAGTGGTCGGCGATGCCCGACGTGCCGTGCGCGTAGGCGACGATCGGCCACCCGCCGTGCGGCGGCCTGCCTTCGGGCAGGTACAGCGCGCCGGTGCTCTGCATCGGCCCGCGCGGGCCACGCGACCAATAGGTGAACCGCTCGGCTGTCACGGCTCCCTGCACATGCAATCGCCCGGCCAGTTCCACCAGATTCGTCACGGTCCCCGGCGCCTCGCCCACCCGCGCCTCGGCGGGCCCGCCCAGCACCACCGTCATCGAGACCACGACCCCCGCCGCCCCCGCCATGATCCGTCCACAACGCATGACCGACTATCTCCAGCCCGGGCCGCACCGGCAAGCCACAACAATCGGTGGCGCCTGCCTCCCAGCCGGCGACCTCCGCTTTCGCTCCGCCCGGTGCGGGCTGGGACGGACCTCGTCCGGCCGCGCCCATTAAGCTCGACAGAGCACGCCCGACGGTGCCGAGGAGAACACAGGAGGTTCGATCGTGGCGCAGCGGTACCCGCATCGCCTCGTCCTCTGGCGCCGGGCCGCTGCGGCGTTGTCGATCGGACTACTGCCATTCACGGCGTCTTGTGGTTCCGATGAGCCCATCTCGGCGACGACCACCGACGCGACGACCACCGCCACGCCCGTCCCACCGGCATCCCCGGCGCCGACCCCGCTGGGCGCGGCCCCGACCGCCGACCCCTACGCGGGGCAGCCGCTGGTGGACCACGTCACCTGGACCGAAACGATCGACGGCCCCCGGCTGCTCGTCGTTCCGACCCAGGCAGGGCGACAGACCACCTTCCCCGGCTCGGACGAGCGGGCGTGGCAGGAGGTCCTGGCCCGCTCCGCGGACGCCGACGCGCCCGGTATGCGCGACCAGTTCCTCTGTCACTGGGCGTGGGCGCGGCTGGTGCAACCGGACAAGCCGAGCTGGAATTTGGAACCCTGGCGTCCGGCGGTCGGTTATCCGGCCACCGTCGAAGCACGCTGCAATCCCGGCGGGCCCGAGCGCTAGTGCGGGCACCGCCCAGACGGAAAGGAGCGATTCCATGCGCGTCGTCATCGCGGGCGGACATGGGAAGATCGCGTTGCTGCTCGCCCCCATGCTCACCGCGGACGGCCACGAGGTCGCCGCGCTCGTCCGCAATTCCGAGCACGCCCCCGAGGTGCGCGCCGCCGGCGCCGATCCGGTCGTGTGCGACCTGGAGAAGGTCGCCAGCGACGACCTGGCTGACGTCGTAAAAGGCGCCGACGCGGCGATATTCGCCGCCGGCGCCGGTCCGGGCAGTAGCGTGGAACGCAAGTACACCGTGGATCTGGGCGGATCGGTCCGGCTGGCCGAGACGGCCGAGCGGACCGGAGTGCGTCGCTTCCTGCAGATCTCCACGATGGGCGCCGGTCGGCCGCCCGCGCCCGGCACCGACGAGGTGTGGGCCGCCTATGTCGATGCCAAGACCCAGGCCGAAGACGACGTGCGAGGACGGGATCTGGACTGGACCATCCTGCGTCCCGGCGTGCTGATCGATTCCCCCGGCACCGGACTGGTGACTCTGGCCCCGCCGCCGGTCGGGCGCGCGAAAATCCCCCGCGCCGATGTGGCGGCCGTGCTGGCCGGGCTCCTGCCCGCCGCGCACACCTTCGGCAGGACGCTCGACCTCGTTTCCGGCGACACTCCGATTAGCCAGGCGATAGCGCAACTGGCCGACTGAGCCGGACGAACCTCGCTGCAGCCCTTGCCGATCGACCCAAACGGTCACGATGGGAGAACAACCGTGTTCAGTCGTATCGTCTCGATGAGGATCCGCCCCGGCTCCCGCGCCGAGTTCCTTGCGGCCATATCCCGCAGCGCCGACGCCTCCGTGCGGACCGAGCCCGGCTGTCTGCGTTTCGACATCTGCGCAGATCGGGTGGACCCCCACCGCTTCTTCCTGTACCAGTTGTACACCGACGACGAGGCGGCCGAGGCACACCGTTTCACGGAGCATTTCCTCGCTTGGCGGGAAGCGGCCGATCAATTCGTCGAGCCGGGTACACAGATCGATTACAGTACGGACGTCCTATTCGGTCGCGAGTGAATTCTTCTCGCGAGCACCACGTCCGCAAACTTACGCAGCCGAAATACCCGCTGCGCACGTGCAATCGATCGTGCAAATGTGCTTGCATCTGAAAGCCGCAGCGGCATAAACTCAGTGCCGCAACGCTTTACAGGGGACCACCAAGGGGAGGCGTGTTGGCGAGCCGAAGGCCGAAGTCGCCGCGGGTCCGCTGCCGCCGAACAGCAGGGGCATTCGAATGGAACAACCACTTACCGGCGGCAGGCTCGGATCAGCCGACGCCGCACTGGCCGACCAGCCAGCGAGTGACAGAGATATGAGTACATACTCGGCCCGAAGCGGCCACGCGACCACCACGTTCTCCCGGGAAACCGCCGTGGCGTACGTCATCGATGCCGTCGAATCCACCGGTGCGGCAACACGGCACGACTTCGACATAGAGCGAATCGTCACCACCGCACACGCTATGGCCGACGATTGGGATCTCGACGCACTACAGCCCGCGACGTTCTGGCGAATCGCCTCCAGCTGCATCAAGCAGTAAACCGCCGGTCCCGCCGTCCGATGCCCGGCGGGTACCGAAACAGGTTGTGCCGTACGGACTTCCGTCGCGCACGCCCGACGCCTGCGCAGAGTCGGCTGCGAGCGGCGCCGGGCGTTCACCCATGTCCACCGTCAGTGCGATCACGAGCGCGTTGTAGCGAGAACATGCCGACGTCCACCCCGATTCCGGGGTGGACGTCTCAGGGTTTCGAGCCGTTCGGCATGCCGCCGCGCGGTCTCAGCGACCGGCGGCGTACTGCGCGATGATCTCGATCGATTTGTCCGGGCGTTCGGCCTGGACACTGAGCCGGTCCATGACCGACAGATAGAGCGCCAAGTCCTGGCGCCGTTCCAGATACAGCGCACTGGTCAGGTGTTCGAGATACACGATGTCGGGAAGCTCCGATTCCGCGAAACGCAGAATACTGAACGAACTGCCCGCCGCGGCGTGCTCGCCCGCGGAATACGGCAACACCTGGATCGTCACGTTCGGCAACTCGGCCAAGGTGATCAGGTGCAGCATCTGCGCCCGGTGCACCTGCGCGCCGCCGACCGGCCGGTGCAACGCAGCCTCATCGATCACCGCCCAGACCACCGGCGGGTCGGGCCGGAACAGGATCTCCTGCCTGCGTTGCCGCACCGCGACCCGCCGATCCGTGTCGGCGTCGTCATACCCGAGCGCCACGACCGCCCTGGCGTATTCGGGGGTTTGCAGCAGGCCGGGCACAAGATGCGCCTCGTAGGTGCGGATCTTGCTCGCGGCCTGTTCCAGACCGAGGTAGGTACCGAACCACTGGGGCAGCAGATCGTTGTAGCGATGCCACCACCCGGGCTCATTGGCCTGCCTGGCCAATTCGAGGAACGACTCGCGCTCCTCTTGATCGAGGACGCCGTACAGGGTCAGCAGGTCCCGGATATCGCGTTCCTTGAAACCGGTACGGCCCAACTCGAGACGACTGATCTTGGCGTGCGAACCCCGGATCGCATCACCCGCTGCCTCGCGGGTGATGCCCTTCTTCTCCCGGAGCTTGCGCAGCTGGCCACCCAATGCGATGCGTAGCACGGTCGGACCACGTTCTGCGACAATGGATTGTACGTGGCCATCATCATTGGGTTCAGCGATCATCGAGTTCGTCTCCGATACTCCGGGGTTGCCCACAGTGTGTCACAACCACCAGTCGCGAAGACACACCGCACCGACCGCTAATGCTACCGCTCAGCTAGTCAAATAGTCGAACTCCCCGGCCTTCGCGCCGCGGACGAACGCATCGATCTCCGGACGCGTATAGAACAGTACACCGCCTTCCGGATCCCGCGAGTTACGGACCGCGACCTGGCCATTGGACGCTTCGGCCAGCTCGACGCAGTTGCCGCTCGGGTTGCTGAAGGAACTCTTGCGCCACGTTCCGATGATCTTGTTGGTGGATGTATCCGACATCGTGCCCACTCCTCGGTTACCGCAGTTCGGCGAATCGGTTCGTGCAGATGCACGCTCAAACGTTCTTGCATTTGCACCAACACCGGACGATAGCACGAAGTTCGCCCCTTGCGCCCCTGCGCATTCGGGCCACGGGGGCGCAAATGTGAAACACGATTGCGTCGGTGCCCGAACGCAGTGATCAGCTCGCCGATCCCACCGGACGAGGGATCCCGAATCTTGTAGTGTCACAGTGCACATCGGATGTACCAGTCATTCGCGACACCCGCAGCGCCCACCCGCACGGCAGTGCCGCACATATGTTTCGCGAGGAGTCCCTCATGCCCGAAGACCACAGCCCCCTCATCCGGACCGACATCCCGCACTCCGCGCGGATCTGGAACTACTGGATGGGCGGAAAGGACTACTACGAGATCGACCGCATCGCCGGCGACGCGGGCATCGAGGTCGACCCCGACATCACCACCATGGCGGTGCAGTCGCGCCAGTTCCTCATCCGCGCGGTGCGCTACCTCGCGGGCGAGCAGGGTATTCGCCAGTTCCTCGATATCGGAACCGGCCTGCCCACCATGCAGAACACCCACGAGGTGGCCCAGAGCGTCGCGCCCGAATCGCGGATCGTCTACGTGGACAACGACCCTCTGGTGCTCACACACGCGCGGGCACTGCTCACCAGCACGACACCGGAAGGCGTGACCACCTACATCGACGCCGACTACCACGACCCCGAGCGAATCGTCGCCGACGCCAAGAACGTCCTGAACTTCAATGAGCCGATCGGCGTGATGTTCATGGGCGTGCTCGGCCACGCGAAGACCTATGACGAGCTCCTGCGGATCGTCCGGACCGTGCTGGACTCGGTGCCCTCCGGCAGCTATCTGGTGATGTGGGACGGCACCGACGACAGCCAGGCGTATGTCACGCTGTGCGAGAACTACACCGGCACCGGCGGCACTCCGTACATTCCCCGCCCCCAGGCTCAGATCAAAGCCGTCTTCGACGGTTTGGAGTTGGTAGAGCCGGGTTTCGTGTCCATTACTCAGTGGCGCCCGACCGAGACCCAGGTGGGCGAGATCCGTCCGATCTCGGCCTATGGCGCGGTCGCCCGCAAGTCGTAAGGCCCCTGAACGCCAAACCACAAGCGGCACAGCGGCGATCGCCGGTACGACACCGACGATCGCCGCCGCTTTTTCTACCGCCGATCGTGCAGATGTACTTGCATCTGCAAGTGACGGAGGCATAGACTCGGGTATGAAATCAGGGAGGTACGCAGGGAGTTCGATCCCGCGTCGCCAGCACGTCAGCCTCCCACCCGCACGTTGGACGCAAGGGGCAGTCGAATGATCCAGCCATTCCGAACTCCCCATCCGGTTGGCGTCATCAATGGCACCGGTGCCGAGCCCTTGCGTCAGTACCCGGCACCGGATTTCGCCATGTCCGACTGCGCCGTGGAGCCACGCGGCCTCACCTATCGGCAGGCCCGCGACATCCTCACCGCCCATGAGGTGCACGGACCGCAATGCAGGCAGTGGCTGGCCGCCGCCGCCTACCTATCCGCCGGGCTGGATGACGAGTAGATCCCTGAATCCGTGGCATGCAAAAGTTTTGGCATGCCGTCGCGCTACATTCCAGCGCGCGTGACGTACCGGCCGCAATGGACCGTCTCGAGTCACCCAGCAGCTCATCCAGCAATGCACTAGGTCGCAATCGATCTCAGCGATCACTCCCCGCGGACACGACCGTTTCGTATAGTGATCCGATCGACTCGGGCACCATTTTTCGCACGCCTGATGTGGCATTTGGAGCGAACTCGTCATGACCTACTCCGCGTTGGACCTGTCCGCTGGTTCGTCCGACCCGGCGCTGGAGATCGCCGGACAGCCGGCTTCGGTGCCGCTCCAGAACACCGACCGCGTCGCCTCCCGCATGGTCGGATACCTGGAGAACAACATGGCCCCCTGCCGGACGCTGCCCGGCGAGCACTTACGCGGAGACGTCACCAAACTCACCCGAAGCTGTCTCAGCCTGGCCGCCGAGATGCTCGACCGGCGCGCCGTGCCGAACGACGAACAGCTCGGCGCGGTGCGCGCGGCCGCGACCCGCTGGGCCCGCGAGGGCGTGCCGCTCAGCACCATCCTGCGCGCCTACCACGAGGGGCTGCGCATCGCGCTCGGCCTGGTCACCGCGCGAGCCGAAGCGGATGACGTGGGCGAGGTGCTGATCGCCACCGACCTCATCCTCGAACTCCTGGAGGCGATCACCGCGGCGGTGTCGGACGCCTACGTCGAGGAGCAGCACCTGGTCGCCAAGGAACACCAGACGGCCGCGCAGACCCTCGCCTCGGCACTGCTCAGCGGTCGCGGCAGCTCGGCACTGGCACGGCAGACCGGCATTCCGATCACGGAGTCCTATCAGGTTGTCGCGCTGTCGATTCCGGAGCACCCGGACGAGCGCGATCCGCGCGTCGACGGCAATGTCGCCGCGCGCCGCAAGCTGCGCAGGCTGCAGTCGGAGCTGGCCACCGTGTTCGCCTCACGCGCGCTCGCGCTACTCAGCATCAAGGGCGGCACCCTGCTCATCCCGCTCGGCGACGAGGCCGACAGCGCCCTCACCGACGCGACGCTCGACCTGCTGGCCATCGCGGCCGAGGTCCCGCTCACCGCGACGGTGGTGGCCAGCGAGACCGATCGGATACCGGAATCCGCCGATCAGGCCCACGAGCTGCTCAATCTGGTCCGCGTCGGCGACAGACCGCCCGGTCTCTATCAAATGTCGGATCTGGCCGTCGAATACCAGCTCACCCGCGGCGGCCCGGCGACCCGGCGGATCGCGACCATCCTCGATCCGCTCGACGCCCATCCCGAACTGTTCGACACCATGCGCGCGTACCTCGGCAACGACATGAACCGCCAGCTCACTGCACGCCAGCTCTACGTGCACCCGAACACCGTCGACTACCGGCTGCGGCGCATCGCCCAGCTGACCTCGATCGACCTGGCGACCTCGGCGGGCATCTCGCAGGCGGCGATCGCGCTGCTGGCGCGCGACCTCGACCGCAGCGTCGCCCGGCGCCTCTGAGGCCCGCGCCGTGACCGAATCGTGGCCTGTAACGGATTCGTGCTGGTCACCGGGCCGTGAACTTGCGATCCTGGTAGTGCCGCGACGTCTGGATGGTGAAATATGCAAATTTCGGAGATCCTGCGCAGGAAGGGCAGCGACGTAGCCACGGTCGCACCCGACACGACGGTGCGCACGCTGCTCGCCGCGCTGGCCGAGCGGAATATCGGCGCGGTGGTCGTCTCGCCGGACGGGAACGCGATCGCGGGCATCGTCTCCGAGCGCGACGTGGTGCGCAGTCTGCACGCCCGCGGTGCGGACCTGCTGGACACGCCCGTCTCGGAGATCATGACCTCCGACGTGCGCACCTGCGCCCTCGACGACCGGGTCGACGGCCTGCGCCGGATCATGACCGAGCACCGCATCCGGCACCTGCCCGTGGTGCACGAGGGCAGGCTGGTGGGCATCGTCAGCATCGGCGACGTGGTGAAGAGCGCGATCTCCGAACTGGCGGACGAACGCGAACACCTCGTCGAGTACCTGCAGGGCCGGTACTAGTACTGACTGAGGTCGCCCAGATCGGCCGAGAGCCAGTGCTCCGGCCGCAGATAGACCGCGACCTGTTCACCGAAGGCCTCGGCCGCCCTCAGGTACCCGTCGACCGACTCGGCGGGCAGGTACCGCGCGACCATCTCGCGGTGCATCTCATCGGTCATCGGGGTGATCCGGGTGACCGGACCCTCCACGCTCACATACCGGACGGTCGGCTCGAGGCACTGCGCCATCACACTGAACCGGCCTGCTTCCCGGATGTAGCGCATCTTCTGCGACTCCGGGCCGGTCAGCACCCACACCTCCCCGCCGGGACGGTACTGATACCAGATCGGGACGGTCAGCGGGCCACGACCGGCTCCCGCGGACACCGAGAACGCCGCGATGTGCGGCCGCGCGAGAAACTCTTGACGCTCTTCCAAGGTCAACGGCATGTCGACCAGGCTAGTCATGAAAGCCGTTGTCCACGACAAAACTTCGTAGTCCGTACCAAAAATGCGTATCGTGGGTGGCGTCCGAGCAGCCGATGAAGGGAGCGTCACGTTGCGGTCCCCTGCCTCGAGATCGCCGATCGCGCAGGCGGAGGCTCCCCGGCTATCGGCAGCATCGGCCCCTGCCGCGGTGCGGTCGCTGTTCCCCGCGCTCGCCGACGCCACCGAGGTCTACCTCGACAGCGCGGCGACAACACAGAAACCGCTGCCGGTCATCGAGACTATCCACCGCTATCACAGCGGCGGCACCGCCAATGTGGGACGCGGCACCTACCCGTGGGCCACCGGCCTCACCGCGCGGATCGCCCGCGTCCGGGAGCGCGCCGCCGCCTTCATCGGCGCCGAGCATCCGGACGAGGTGGTCTTCACCGGCGGAGCCACCGCGGCGGTGAACGCCGTCGCACTGTCCTGGGGCTTGGCCGCGCTCGCCGACGGCGACGAAATCCTTTACAACCCTACTGATCATGCCTCGAACGTGTATCCGTGGCTGCATCTGCGGGGGCTGCTCGCCCGATTCGGGCGCCGCATCGAGCTGATCCCCTACCGGGTGACCGGTGCCGGTGAGGCGGACACCGACGACATCCTGGCCAGGATCACGCCGCGGACCCGGCTGATCACGACCAGCCATCTGCACCACGTTTTCGGCGGGCTGAGCACGTTGGAGGAACTGCGCGGGCGCATCGACCCCGCCGTCCTGCTGTGCTTCGACTGCTCGCAGAGCGGCGGGCATCTCCCGGTCGACGTGACCGCGCTCGGCGCGGATTTCGCGATCTTCGCCGCGCACAAGATGTTCGGCGCGCCAGGCACCGGAATCCTCTACTGCCGCAGGCGCGTGCACGACCGCCTCGTGCCGTTCCTGCCCGGCGGCAACTCCGGCGTGCGGCCGGACGCGACCGGACTCACCGCGGGCACGATGCCCGAACTCCTGGAGGGCGGCACCCCCAATATCCCCGGCATCCTGGCGCTCGGCAGCGCGCTGGAGGTGCTGGAGTCCTTCGGCGTCGGCGCCATCGCGGTGCACAACCGCGCCCTGACCCTGCGCCTGATCGACGGATTGCGGCCGGTCCCCGGCGTCGAGTTCCTGCCAGGACCCGCGCATGCGGCGTGCGCGGTGGGCTACGGCATCGTCTCGTTCACACTGGACGGGATCTCGGCGACCGACCTGGGATTCGTGTTGAGCGAGCTGGGTTTCCTGGTGCGCACCGGCGCGCACTGCGTCCCCGCCGTGCACGACGGCGCGGGCTCGGTGCGGGTCAGCACGCACATCTACAACACGCCCGACGAGATCGACCGGTTCGTCGCGTGCGTGCAGTCCGTCGCCGAGGAGGTCACGTGAACACCGACACCCTGAGCTACGACCGGAGGGCCGCGTCCCGGGTGCTGGCCGAGCTGGCGCAGCCGGGGCTGTTCACCGCGGCGACGCCGCCTCCAGCGACTGACGCGGTATGGTCGCCGCGTCGTTTCGAGTTCACTTGCGCCGCATTACGTCCGGAGCCGGGAAGCAATCTCACCTATTCACAGCGACTGTATCTGGAGCGGTTCATGCGGCCGTGCCGCGCGGATCAGGTGACCAGCGCCACGCACCGCATCGCCTGGACCGACAGCGACGGCATCCCGAATACGGGACATTTCCGCGCCGACGGACTCGGCCCCTTGGTGCCGATCGCGATGCGCGAGACGGTTCTGGCACTGTGGCACGAGCTGGACGCGAATCCCGGTTTCGCCCAGCGTGTCTCGACGCTCGGACCACGGGAGAACGCGGTGCTGGCGGGCACCACCACCGATCACGATCCGCGCGACATATTCCGGGTCGGCGTCGAATCCGCTGGGCGCACGCTCGCCCAGCACGCGCTGGTGGCCGGGCAGACCCCATATCGCGATCCCGCCGAATTCGCCCGAGCCATACGCGATTCCGGCTTGTTCGCCGCGGTCGCCACCCGCTGGTACTGGGAGTTGCAGGCGTCGACCTATCGGCGCGGCATGATTCCGGTCGGCCTTGTCGTGCAGACCGACGGCACCCTCCGCTACTCGGCGGAGACGGTGGCGACGCTGCGCGCGATGAAGGACGCCACCATCGCCGACGCGCACGCCGTCATGCACCGCGCCACCACCGCCGAGGGCCTCACGGTCGCGGAGGCGATCGCCAAGTACCACGACGATCTCGACCTGATCTCCCGGCAGTACGCGCTGCTGCCCGCCGGGAACCACCCCGCTTGCCTGGCGGCCATGCCGCATCAGCTCGACAGCGGGCATTACAGCATTCTCCCGGCGCTGGTCGACCGGTTCGTCACCGTGTTCACCGAGACCGTCGAACGCTGCGAGGTCATCGAGGTGAGGGCCGAACTCGACGAGGCGACCGCCGACCGCGCCGCCACCGCCGAGGACCAGGTGTTCTACGTGCCCGACATGACCTGCAAGCATTGCGTCCGCACCATCGGCGGCGTGCTGGAATCGATGGACATCCGCGTGCTCGACATCGATCTGGACAGCAAACGGGTGGTCGCGGAGTTCCGTAGCCCGCGCAACCGGGCCAGGGCGTTCGAGGCGATCCGGGACGGCGGCTACAACCCGGTCGCAGAGCAGCCGGACGCCGCCGCGCGGGCCGCGGCCACCGAACCATCGGAAGCCGCGGTATGACGGGATGGCCCCCGGCGCTACCGGCGAAGCTGCATCCGCTGGTACGCGCCTTCCTCGACACGCCAGGCGCCGTGGCCGGAACGCTCGACCGGTTCGGCTCTCCGGCGCACCTGGTGTTCCCTCAGGTCTACTCGGACAATCTCGCCGACTTGCGCGCCGTACTGGAGCGCGGGCTGCTGCGGCACCGAATCTGCTACGCGCACAAAGTGAATCAGTCCCGCGCGTTCGTGCGCACCGCGGAGTGCGCCGGCATCGCCATCGACGTGGCCTCACCGTTCGAACTCGCCGGCGCACTCGACGCCGGGTTCGATCCGGCGCGCATCGAGGTCACCGGCCCGAAGGGCCAATCCTTTCTGCGGGATATCACCGGCCGCGGCGTGACCGTCAACGTGGACAACCTATGGGAACTGGGCCGGATCGCCGAACTGGCCGACGATGGCACGAAAGTTCCTGTGCTGCTTCGCGTCTCCGGGTTCGAAGCCGGACAGGTGAGCCGGTTCGGCGTGCCGCTCGCGCAGCTGGGGCAGGCGTTCGACCTGTTGTCGGCGCATCGTGGGCGGCTGGCGTTCCTCGGCTTCGCTTTTCACCTCGACTCCGGCGATCTCGGCGAGCGGGTTCGCGCGATCGACGCCTGCCTCCGCGCGATCGAACAGGCCTACGAGCGCGGGCTGGCGCCGTCGGTGCTCGACATCGGCGGTGGATTCCGTCAAGTGTTCACCGCCGACGCCGAGCGGTTCGACGCCTACGTACTCGCATTGCGCGACTCGCTGCTCGGCCGGGGCGAGTCGATGAGCTGGGGCAGCAATACCTTCGGCTATCACGTCGCGGGCGGCGCTGTGCACGGCACGCCGGTGTTCCACAAGTACGCCAACACCATCCCGGCCGCACGCATGCTCGACGACCTGCTGGCCGCGCCGTTGGATCGGCACGCAGGGCGGACGGTAGCGCAGGTGGCGGGCGACAACCTGCTGGAGGTGTGGCTGGAGCCGGGCAAGGCGCTGGTCGACCACGCGGGCGTCACGGTGGCCACGGTCGAGTTCGTCAAGGAGGTCGCCGACGGCAGCGTCCTGGTGCACGTCGATCTCAGTCGCGATTCGGTGACGCCCGCGGATCAAGAAGTCATGGTCGATCCGCTCCTGCTGCCGACCGACGCCGCCGATTTCCGCCGCGGACCGGTCGGGGTGTACCTGGCCGGACGGCTGTGCTTGGAACGAGACCTGATCACCAATCACAAAGTGTGGCTGCAGGCCGAGCCCCGGCCCGGTGATGCGATCGTGTTCCCGAATACGGCCGCCTACCATATGGATTTGTCCGCGGCCACGGCATCGATGCATCCACTGCCTGCGAAACTCGCCGTCACCCGGAACACCGACGGCTTCCAGGTCGTCCCCGACGCGGACTACGAACCCGGCGTACGCGTCGAACCGACGCGGCCCCACCAGTCCGTGCCACCCGAACACCGCCCCACCAGGCCGGTCCGATCCGTCGAGGCTTCCTGATGCGCTACGACCACATCACCGAACTCATCGGCAACACACCCTTGCTCCGGCTCGATCCGGCGGTGCACGGGCTGGCGAACGTCGAGCTCTACGCGAAGCTGGAGTCGCACAACCCGTTCGGCTCGGTCAAGGACCGGGTGGCCTGGGGGATGCTCCGCGACGACCTGGACGAGATCCGCGCGAGCGGGCAGACGCTCATCGAGGCCTCCAGCGGCAACACCGCCAAAGCGCTGCGCGTTCTCGGTGCGGTGCACGGCATCGGCCTGCGCGCGGTGACCAATCGGATCAAGGTGGCCGAGGTCCGTGACCTGCTCGAGCTGTTCGGCACCGAGATCGTGGAACTGCCCGGACTCTCCGAATGCCCGGACCCGACCACACCGAACGACGTCTACTCGGTGATCGAGTCGACCATGGCGCAGCGGCCCGGCGCGTACCGCCATCTGTCGCAGTACACCAACGAGAAGAACGTCGAGGCGCATTACCAGGGCACCGGACGGGAGATCCACGAGGACCTCGCGACCGATGGCATCACCAGGATCGACTACCTGATCGGCGGGCTCGGCACCACCGGCTCCACCCGCGGCACCGCCACCTATCTGCGCAAGCACAATCCCGAATTGCGGACCGTCGCGGTGGTCTCCGAACGGTCGGACTTCATTCCCGGTATCCGGTCGGAGAGCGAGATGTGGGATGTCGGACTGTTCCAGCCCGATTTCTACGACTCGATCGTCACCATTGCCGCACGCGACGCCGTGGACGCCACACTGCGGCTGGCGACCGGGTACGGTGTGCTGGCCGGGCCGACCAGCGGCGCGAGCTACGCCGCGGCCTTGGAAATGCTTGGTGCGCTGGATCTTTCGGCAGTGGACCCGGACGATCCGATCGTCGCGGTGTTCATCGTCTGTGACCGGCTGGAGCCGTATCTGTCCTACGTCAAGAAGCGCAGGCCGGAGCTGTTCGGCCGCGCCGAACGCGAGGCGGAGCCGACCGCGCAGGAACTGGCCGCGACACCGGTCCTGACCCCCGCGCAGCTCGCCGAGCTGGACCGGACCGGCCGCCCGACCATCGTGGACACCCGTGGCGCGATGGCCTACCGCATCGGCCATGTCCCCGGCGCGCTCAACATCCGCGACGACCAGCTCGACGACATGTTCGGTCACGGCATCCCGTTTCCACGGTCGCGCCCGGTGGTTTTCGCCTGTCCCGTCGGCGAGCTGTCGCTGCGGTTCGCCGCGCGGGCCCGGCGGGCCGGATACGACGCCGCCAGCCTGGCGGGCGGTGTGGTCGCGTGGCGCGACGCGGGACTGCCCTTGGAGCGCGGCTGACCTTCGGGAGGCCGCTGGGCTGCTACCCCACCGCGAACGGGCGCGTGGCGTGACCCAGTAGTGGAGCGAGCGGACCGCGGTAGCCGGAAGCGAACAGTTCGACTGTGGCCGTGAACAATTCGACGAATGCCGCCGCGGTACCGCGCTCGAACAGCGCGGTCGGATAGATGAAAACGCCGTCGATGCCCGCGGGCGCGCCCACCCGGTCGTAGCGGTCCACCAGGCCGAACTCGAGATCGTGCTTGGCGCGGATCACGCCGGTGTCGATCTCGGTGACGGTCAGTTCGCCGCCGGCGCCTGCCGGCTGGGCGGCCGCACCGCGCTGGAGGATGAGGGTCGCCTGGAACAGCGGGCAGGTCGCGTCTTGCAGCAAACAGCGTTTCAACCGCTGATTCGGGGTGTCGGGGTGGGCGAACGCGGCAAGCGCCACCCTGCGCACCTGGTCGAGCAGTTCGTCTACGTCGGCGGCGCGGTCGAGACGCACACGCAGCAGTACATCGTCGGCGAAGTTGCCGACCAGGTCGTCCAGCAGGCGATGATCGCGGCCGGCCACGGCGGTGGCCACCGTGACGTCGTCGCTGCCGGAGAACGCGCCGACCGCCACCGCGAACGCTGCTTGCAGCACCATGAACAGGCTGGCTCGCGCTTCGCGCGCTCGCTCGAGCAACGCCCGGTGCGCGTCGGGGCCGAACGCCACCGGCGCGGTTGCCCCGGCGCCCGCCCTGCCCGTCCTTCGGGCCGGACGCGGGCGATCGCACGGGAACTCGAGCACCGCGGGCCGACCGGCCAGCGTGTTGGCCCAGTAGCGCAGCTGTTGGGTGGCACGACTCCATTCGTCCGCATAGTCGCCGAGCTGGGCGTGTTTCCACAGGGTGTAGTCGACGTAGTCGATCGGCAACGGCGTCCAAGCCGGTGCGGCGCCCGCCGCCCTGGCGAGATATGCGGTGACGAGGTCGCGCAACAATGGGGCCACCGAACGGCCGTCGATCGAGATGTGGTGCACGACCAGAACCAGCACGATGTCGTGCGGACCGAGCACGCACAACTGTGCCCGCAGGGGAAGGCCGGCGGCCAGGTCGAATTCGCGTGCGGCGAATGCCGCGATGCGGTATGGCAATTCGGCTTCGGAGACCGCGACGAGTTCGGGCCGCACAAGGGCCTCGGCCGCCGGGACGACCACTTGGGCCGGACCGGAAGCGGTCTCCGGATAGCGGGTGCGCAGCGGTTCGTGCCGGGCGACGACGTCACCGATCGCCGCGATGAGCGCCTCCGGTCGTAACGCGGGTCCGGACAAGCGCACCGCGCGTGCCACATTCCAGTCACTCGAGTTACCGGCCCGCGCGGCGTGCCACATCCGTTCCTGCGCCGGCGCAAGCGGCACGTGCGCCGGACGCGGACCGCGAGCGAGCAGCACGGGAGGCCGTGGCGGCGGAACAAGCCGAACCGCTGGTCGTGCACCGCGGGCCGAGCCGGGCCGCAGGCCCGCGCCGATCGGCTCGGACAAGATCCCCGCAGTGGAGTTGTTCACGCGCCGTTTCCTCCACCACAGAACCACCGATAGATTCGGCGAAGGTAACCGACTCGAGTAAACCTTCAGTTACCGCACCGTGACCGCCGGGAATCCGTTTCGGCAAGCCCGAGGTGCGCGGGCCGGTGAGCGCCGCGTCGGGCATGCCGCCGGGGCACTATCGTTGGGCCGTGCAGACAGGTCAGGAATCAGACGGAGACGCCGGCCCACGAATCTGGGGTGGAACGACGCTCACCGAGCGCAGAGAGGCGCGCCGGGCGGCGCTGCTGGAGGCCGCGCTCGATCTGATCGGCGAGTCGGGCGCCGGCGGCGTCACCATGCGCGCGGTCTGCCGCAAGGCTGGCCTCACCGACCGGTACTTCTATGAGAGCTTCGCCAGCCGAGACGAGCTGCTCGACGTGCTCTACCGCCAGGTCGCCGATGAATTCCTGGCGCCGATGACGGCCTTCGCCGCCACCGACGAGCCGTCCCGTGACCGCGCCCTGTCGGAAATCCTGGTGGACAAGGTGCTGGCCGACCCACGCAAGTCACGGCTGTTCCTGGTCGAGCCGTACTCGAGCACCGGCCTCGGACAGACCACCTTCGCCGTGATGCCGGTGTTCACCAGGATCATGCAGGACCATCTGTTCGCGCACATCGATGACCCGGTCCAGCGCAGGCTCGCGGCGGTGACGATGGCCAGCGGCAACGCGGGCATGTTCTCGGCGTGGCTCAATGGGTCGTTGCGCGCTTCCCGGGAGCAGATCATCGACCATTGCGTCGCGACGCTCACCGCGTACCGCTCGCTGTACCGCTCCGGACGCTAATCCCCGGACCGGCCACGCCAGTAGGCCAGGGTGTTCTTGGTCCGGATGGTCGCGGTGTGATTGGGCCCGAGGGCCCGCAGCTCCGCGACGAGCAGCACCTCGAGTTCGGCGATGGCGCGCGGGAGGTCGCCGTCGCGGGCGCGGCAGGCAGCGAGATCGTTGCGGGTATCCAAGGTGTCGGGATGGTCGGGTCCGAGTACGCGCAGCCGGTCGGTGAGAAGTTTCTCCAGGTCGGCGATCGCGCCCGTGAGGTCGCCGCTGTCGGCGCGATAGGTGGCCACCCGACCGCGGGTCAGCAGGGTGTCGGGGTGCTCCGGGCCCAGCACCCGCAGCCGGTCGGCGAGCAAGCGGGTGAATTCGGCCCCCGCCCCGGCCAGGTCACCGCTGCGGGCACGGAACGCCGCGAGGTTGTTGCGGGCGCCGAGCGTCTCGGGGTGGTCGGGACCGCGCACGCGCAGATAGTCCGCCACCAACAGCTCGAATTCGGCGCGCGCGCCGTCGAGATCGCCGCTGTCGGCACGCCAGTACGCCAGGCTGTTGCGAGTACGCAGGGCGTCAGGATGGTCGGGCCCCTGAACCCTGGCGCGGTCGGCGCGCAGCTGCTCGAAAAGTGCGATCGCACCGGCGAAATCGCCGATGTCACCTCGATTGGACGCGAGATGGGTTCTGGTGCGCAGGGTTTCGGGATCGTCGGGCCCCAGCAGGCGGAGCTGGTCGGCGAGCAGCCGCTCGAACTCCGCGCCCGCGCCGGCGTGGTCGCCGCACTGGGCGCGATAGCTGGCCAGTCGGTCCCGGGTGTTCAGCGTGTTCAGGTCGTCGGGGCCGAACACGCGCAGCCGATCGGCGAGCAGCCGCTCGAAATCGGCGATGGCACCGACCAGATCGCCGCTCTCGGCGCGGTGGAAAGCGCACCGAGAGCGGGTGATGAAGGTGTCGGGGTGGTCGGGGCCGAGGGCCTCGACGAAGTCGGGCAGCCATGCGGCCCACAGGTCGCGATCGTCGGCCGATCTCCCGGTTTCCAGCTTCACCAGGAAGTCGATGGCCAAGGCGGAATCGCCGTAGGACAGGCAGTGGCGCACCGCGGCACCGCGCGCGTAGTCGGCGGCGCGGTCGCTGGGGGTGGACTGGATCGCCGCGACGAGGGCGCGGTGCGCGTTCCTGAGCGAAACGCCCAGCCTGCGGCATTCCCGATCCAAGGCGGGCAGGAACGCGCCGTGGCTCACGCCGAGCGACTCGCGGACGGTACCGGGATGACTGCGGATGACCAGCGCTCCGAGATTCACCGCGATGTCGCGGATCCGGGCGGTGTTGAGGTCCACCCCCGACGACGCCAGTGCCGCGTCCAGCAACTCCAGCGGCAGCACCGGGCCGACCCCCGCCGCCACCAGCACGCCCAGCAGAGCTCCGGTCGCCTGGGCGGTTTCGGGGGCGAGCGGCCGCAGCGCGGTCTCCAATCGCAGCGCGACCACGCTCTCGAGACCGATCCCGGCGGCGACGGCGCCGTCGGTCAGCCGCCCGGCCACCTCCAGCAGGAGCCGCGCCAGCAACCAACCGCCCGACACGACGCGCGAACCACTCTTGTCCGTCGGCGTCTCGGCCAGCAGCCGCTGGATCCAGCCGATCCAGTCGACCGGGCCGATCGGCGCCGTCCCGCGGGCCGTCTCCACCACCGCGGCGATGTCGTCGGCACCCGGTTCGGCGATCTCGATCCGATGCATGTGCGCCAGCGCCGGATCGTCCTCCACGCCGGTACCCGGCCGGATGCCCGCGATCACGCGCACGTGCCGCAGATCCTCCCGCCGGGTCAGATCGGCGATCGCGGCGACGAGCAGTCGCCTGGTCCCCTCCTGCGGGTGGTTGAGCCCGTCGAACACCAGGGTGACGCGGCGGCCCGCAGTGGATAGTCGGGTCAGCGGATGGCGGACCATGATGTCGAAGATGTCGGACTCGTCCCTGGTCCGATGGCTGCGCACCGCCCGTGACGCCTCTGCGAAGCCGGGCATGCGCGCACCGAGCTGCGCGGCCAGCTCCGCGGCGACCGACTCCACCGAGCTGTTCACCGTCAGGAACACCGCGGCGGTGATGTATTCGGGGGTCACGGCGAGCCCGTCGACCAGGCTGGGGCGGATCAGCAAGGCCAGCAGCGTCGATTTGCCCACCCCCGCCGGTCCCAGCACCGCCCGGAGGCGATAACTGCCCGCGTCGACGATCGCGGCGAGACTCTCGCGCACGTCGGGGGTCAGCAGCAGTCTTCTGGTCAGCTGGTCGACGAAACCCGCGGCGGAACGGCCACTCACCGCGTCCCGGTGGCGCGAGGTGTTCGGTACCAGCCACAACCCCGGGTCGACACCCTGCTCGGTCGACACCGCCCCGGAGTTGAACGAAAGATGGTGCGGCTGTTGCTGTGTGCACTGCACCGCGATCGGGTCGACCAGGTCCGAGGGAAGCAGGTTCTCCCCGCGCAGCGGCAGCCCGGTGTCGAAGGTGGCCAGCATGGTCCTGGTGAAGCACCCGGAGAACGCGGGGCCGTCGCCCGAGGCGACCAGCAGCTCCATCCGTCCGCCCGCCTGCGCCAGCAGATCGGTCCACCGGCGCGCCGCGCCCTGCACGCCCTGCCCGGCCTCGCACGCGTCGACGAGCATCACCAGCCCGTCGAGCGCCGCGCGGTCGAGCCGCTCCCTGATCTCCTGGGTCAGGTGAAACGCGGTGTGCACGGTGGGCGCCGACGGCGAATCGTGGCCGAGCAGGTAGAAGTCCTCCGCATTGGTCGACACCCCGTGTCCGATGAAACCGAGCAACAGCGTGGCCTGGCGCTGCGACGCCGCCGCGAACGCCGCGTCCACCGCCGCGAACAATTGCGCCGCAGTGGGATTCAGGACCGGCCCGTCGAACTCGGTCGCCGACCGCCAACCGCCAACCTCGGTCAGACTCGTGTACAGCCCGGTGGCGAGTTCCTCGGTGAATCCCAAGTGCCCCAGTGCCGCACATTCCGAACCCACCACCAGCGCGAGACGCCCTCCCATGCGAAAAACATACCTGCGCGGGCGAGGTTTACCCGTGCCGGCATCGAGTCCGCCGGGTGACTACGCGATATCGAAAGACGCTGCGCGAGACGTAGGGTGACGTTTCGAGCGGCAGAAAAGGAGATCATGGGATGACCGACCCGGTGGTGGGTTTGACGGGTACGCTCACATCGCCGATCCGGGGCGCCGGGACGCTGGGTGAGGTCCTGGTCGCGATTCGAGGGGGAACCGAGCTGTACATCGCACAAGCCACCGAGCCGATCTCGGCCGGTTCGGCCGTGCTGGTCATCGCGGTCCATCCGGGGCGTGTCGTCGACGTCGTCCCGTGGATTCCGCTCGGCCCGGATCCGGCGAAAGGAACCTGAAACAGCAAGGGAGACAGACGTGCTGGGCTACCATGTGCCGGACCCGGACGAGGCGATGCTGGTCAGCGGCGCCAAGAGCCGGGACAACGCGCCGTTCAAAGTGATCATCGGACGCGGCGCCTGGGTGATTCCGCTGTTCCGCAAGGTGCGATACCTGTCGCTGGCGATGTTCGAATCCGAGATCAAGGAGCGCTGCGTCACCAAGCAGGCGATCCAGCTCGACGTCCGCGCGGTGATCGCGTTCAAGGTCGCCAACGACACCCAGTCCATTGTCAACGCGGCGCAGCGATTCCTCTCGGAGCAGGAGCGGGAGATGTCGGTGCTGACCGGACGGATCTTCTCCGGGCACCTGCGCTCGATCGTGGGATCGATGACGGTCGAGGAGATCATCCGGGAGCGGCAGCGGCTGGCCGACGAAGTGCTCGTCGCCTCGAAAGTGGAAATGAGCAATATCGGCCTGTGGGTCGATTCCTTCCAGATCCAGTCCATCGACGACGGCAACCTCGGCTATATCGCGGCGCTGGCCGCACCGCACAATGCCGCGGTGCAGCGGGACGCGCAGATCGCGCAGTCGCAGGCCGCGCAGGCGGCGGCGCAAGCCGAGCAGGAATCCCAGCGCAGGCAGGCGGAGTACCAGCGCGAGACGGCGATCCTGCGCGCGCAGTACCAGCGCGATATAGACAAGGCGAACGCCGAGGCCGCACAGGCCGGACCGCTCGCCGAGGCGATGGCGCTGCAAGAGGTGCTCACCGCCCAGGCCGAGCAGGCGCGCAAAGAGGCGCAGTTGCGCGAACAGCAGTTGCAGGCCGAGGTCGTGAAACCCGCTCAGGCCGAAGCGGAACGGGTGCGCATCCTGGCCGAGGCGGAGGCCGACCGCACCCGCATCCAAGCCGAGGCGGCCGCGTCGAACAACCGGATCGCGCTCGACCAGTTGTTGATCGAACAACTTCCGGAAATCGTCAAGCAGGCATCCAACGGGTTGTCGAATGCCAATCTCACCGTGCTCAACGGACCCGACGGCGTCGGCGAACTCGTGAACGGAATGGTCGGTCAGGGACTGACCGTTTTCAATTCGTTGCAAAAGGCGCTTTCCTCCAACGACGGCGAAAATGCGGGTTAAGGTGACCGAGTAGCGACGGCGACGAGGAGCGGGTGTTGGTGTCCATTGGGAAATTGGTGTCGTTCGACAGCTCTCGGGGGTTCGGATTCATTCGGCCGGAAGACGGCGGACCGGACGTGTTCGTCCATGTCAACGACATCGGTCTGGACGAGGACGAGTTGCGGCAGGGGCGGGTGTTCGAATTCGAGGTGACCGAAGGCGACCGAGGGCCGAAGGCGGTCAATCTCAGCGCTGTCGGCGGAGCGTCCGCCGCACCTGCCCGGCACAAAGGAAAAGACCGGCCGGGTTCGGGACCGCTGACCGTCGCCGAACACAAACGTCTGATCACCGAGTTGCTCCTGGATGCCAGCCCCGCGCTCACCGCGGGCGAGATCCTCACCATCCGCGACCGGCTCACCACGTTCGCCGACCAGCAGGGGTGGCTGGAGAACTGAGCGGGGACGTCCACGCGGGTGTCGGTGCGGCCACCTACGATCGAGCCGAGGCGGCCACATACCGATGAGTTTTCTCCATGCGCGACGTCGGTATGGGTGAGGACCGAACCCGAGGAGGATCGCGTGGACCTACCGGTGATGCCACCCGTGCGGCCGATGCTGGCCAAATCCGCGTCCGCGGTGCCGCGCGAGCCGGGCCTGAGTTATGAACCCAAGTGGGACGGCTTCCGCTGCATCGTCTTCCGCGATGGCGCCGAGGTAGAACTCGGCTCCCGCAACGACCGCCCCCTGACCAGGTATTTTCCCGAAGTGGCCGAGCTGCTGCGGCAGGCGCTGCCGGATCGGTGCGTGGTGGACGGCGAGATCGTGGTGGTCACCGACCACGGCTTGGACTTCGACACCTTGCAGAACCGGCTGCACCCGGCCGCGTCCCGGGTCGCCAAGCTCGCCGCGGAGACGCCGGCGAGCTTCGTCGCGTTCGACCTGCTCGCGCTCGGCGACAAGGATCTGACCGGCGAGCCGTTCGCCGAACGCAGGCGGCTGCTGGAGACGATCCTGGACACCGCGCTGGCCCGCGTGCACCTCACCCCGATCACCCACGACCCCGATGTCGCCGAGGACTGGTTCACCCGGTTCGAGGGCGCCGGGTTCGACGGCGTCATGGTCAAGTCCGACGACCTGGCGTATCTGCAGGACAAACGGGTGATGCTGAAGGTCAAGCACGAGCGCACCGCCGATTGCGTGGTGGCGGGTTTCCGCTGGCACAAGGACGGCGCGGGGGTCGGCTCGCTGCTGCTCGGCCTCTTCGACGACGAGGGCCGCCTGCACCACGTCGGCGTGGCCAGCAGCTTCACTGCGGCGCGGCGCAGAGAACTCGTCGAGGAGCTGGCGCCGCTGCGGGCGAACGCGCTGGCCCACCACCCGTGGCGGGACTGGGCCGACGCGGCGGCGCAGGCCGCGGCCGAGGGCAAGATGCCCGGCGGGGTGAGTCGCTGGACCGGTGGCAAGGACCTGTCCTGGGAAGCGCTGCGACCCGAACTGGTCGCGGAGGTGCGCTACGAGCACGTCCAATCCGGCCGGCTGCGCCACGGCGGCAGGCTGGTGCGTTTCCGCACCGACCGCACGCCCGAATCCTGCACCTACGCGCAGCTGGACGAAGTCGCGCCCGCGGAATTGAGCGCCCTGTTCGGCGACGGTGCGGGGGCACAGTCCTCGCTCGTGCCGGAGGCGAGCGCCAGCGAGGTGCAGGCATGAGCGAGTCGGTCGATATCGAGGTCGACGGCAGAACCGTCGCGATCAGCAACCCGGGCAAGGTGTATTTCACCAAGCGCGGCGAAACGAAACTCGATCTGGTGCGTTACTACCAGGCGGTCGCCGAACCGTTTTTGAACGTGGTCGGCGGACGGCCGTTGCTGCTGGAGCGTTATCCCGACGGCGCCTCCGGAAAATCCTGGTTCCAGAAGCGCGTGCCGAAATCCGCGCCGGAATGGCTGCACACCGTGGAAGTCTCCACGCCCAACGGCACCACCAGCGACGCACTCGTCGCGCACGATCTCGCCCATATTCTGTGGGCGGTGAATCAGGGCTGTCTCGGATTCCATGTCTGGCCCAACCGCGCCGACAATCTGGAGATCGCCGACGAGTTGCGCATCGACCTCGATCCCTCCCCCGGCATCGCGTTCGCCGATCTCAAAGATGCCGCGGCGCGGACAAGGGACTTGTTCGCCGAACTCGGCATCGAATCGCGGATCAAGACCTCCGGCTCCCGTGGATTACACATTTACGTCGCTTTGGAACCGAAGTGGGACGGCTATCAGGTGCGTGCCGCCGCGGTCGCGCTGGCGCGCGAATTGGAGCGCAGATATCCGGACGACATCACCGCGCAGTGGTGGAAAGAGCAGCGCGGGAACCGGGTGTTCATCGATTTCAATCAGAACGCGCCGCACAAGACGGTTTTCGGCGCCTGGTGTGTCCGGCCCAAGGTCGGTGCGCAGGTGTCGACGCCGATCAGCTGGTCGGATCTGGATTCGGTGGTCCCCGACGATCTGACCATCGCCACGGTGCCCGCCCGCTACGCCGAATTCGGCGATCCGTGGGCCGACCGGACGCCGCAGTCGATCGCCCCGTTGCTGGAGATGTCCGAGCGGGACATGGCGGCGGGGCTCATGGACGCTCCCTGGCCACCGCAGTATCCGAAGATGCCCAACGAGCCGCCTCGCGTGCAGCCGAGCCGCGCGCGGAAGGCCGACTAGCGCCGGCCGCTATTCGGTCCACAGCACCCACGTGCCGCTGCGGCCGCTGACCTCGCACACCAGGGCGCGGCCGTCGGCGGTGCGGCCGGTCTTCGCCCCCGACGCGTCGCATTTGGAACCGGGCTGCTGCACGGCGGTCGCCACGGTGTGCGGGCCGGACCACTGATAGCCGCTGCCGGTGGTGAGGCAGATCAGCGTGCTGCCATCGGTGCCGGTGCCGATCTGGCCGAGTTGGGTCTCGGAACAGACGGAGCCCTTCGCGACAGGCCCTTGGGCGGCCGTCGACGGTGGGGTCGTCGGCGCGGGGCTCGGCGCGGCGGGCGTCGGTGCGACCGGACGCTCGACTGTGCTGGGCACCGAGGCGACGGGCGTCGGCCCGACGGCGGCCGTGCGGTTCATCACATCCGGCAGCCAGTTGCCCGACAGCAGCACGAATCCCGCCACCGCGGTGATCTCCGCGACGCCGAGCAGCAGCGCGAACATCGCCATGACGCGACCGCGGGGGTGGCTGAAGGCGATGAACCCGAACACGATGGCGACCGGGAACAGCCCGAGCAACGCGGCGACCAGCGCGACGATCGCGTACGGGTTGACGATCGGCGGAATCTCCACCCGGAGCCGTCCGGTCCTGCGTCGGCTCGGCGGCTGTTCCGGCCAGCGCTCGTCCTCATCCTCTTGCCAGCGGCGGTCGGGCTCCTGCTCCGACCAGCGCTCCTCCGGCTGTCCCGCAGGCCAGCGATCCGTCTCACGCCGTTCCGCTCGTGTCATCCAGGTCCCTCTCCACACCACCACACCGCGCAGGAACCTCGAACTGTCCGGACGCGCCCCGATATACCGACACAGGATAGGGTGCGCGACGCAAAATGTTGATCCGAAGTATGCAATATCTGTGATCGAGCCGTAATAACAAACCCTCCGTGCCGCTCGCGGATCTGTTGGCCGAGGAGCATGCTGGTCGGCAAGCAGCTGGTCCGGCCACGGCGCTTGCACAGGAGGATCCATGTCCGATAAGACGACGTCCACCGGTCAGGACCGGCCCGGCTGGCATGCCAGGGCCGGCGATTTGCTCGACGACAACTTCAACCTCCCCGGCATCGTGCTGTGCGCGCTGGCGGTCGCGGCAATGGCATGCACGCTGACCGCTGCCGGGTACGGCTTCACCGGATGGACCGCGGTCGGCGCGGTGGTGACGGCGACCTTGTGGGTCGTGGGCGTCGGCGCACTGCTGATGGAGCATCACCGGGAACAGGTGATCGAACTGAAGTACGGTCGTCACGGGCACGCTCCCGGAGGTCTGCGACCCGTCCGCTACAGCCTCGAGCCGCGCAGGCGGTGACCGCCTGCGCCGGCTCATCGTCTGCGATGCACCTTCGGCAGCGACTCGGTGACCAGAGTCAGCAACATGTCGCACATCAGCTCGTGCACCTGCTCGCGGGTGAGCGTGCCCCGGGTGATCCATTCCCGGCCCGCGACCTTGACCAGGCCGCCGTAGGCGCGGACCATCGCGCGCAATTCGGCGCCGTGTGCCGAGTCGGCAAGCCCCACCATGAGCAGCAGACGTTCGGCCGCCGCGTCGTCGGCGGCGTCCAGGATCTGCTGCACCTCCGGATCATCGCCGACACCCTCGTGGCTGGTCACCTTCACCCAGGTGCTGCCGTGCTCGGCGATGGTGTCCAGCAGCCAGTGCACGCTGGCGTCGACACGTTCGCGCGCAGTGCCGGTGGGCACGACCATGTTGTCCAGCTTGGGCAGGGTGACCATCCGCCGCACCACTGCCAGATAGAGGTCGCGCTTGTTGCCGAAGTAATGGTTGATCAGGCCGCGGGCCACGCCCGCCCGCTGGGCCAGTTCGGCGGTGGACACGGCCGCGTACGGCCGCTCGCCGAACATGTCGATCGCACAGGCGAGAATCTGCGCGCGCCGCTCGTCGGGTTCGAGCCTGCGGCGGCGCGGTAGGGCCGAGTCGGCGCCATCGTCTGCCGTGGCGCTGCTGGTTTCAGAGAGACCGCGCAATGAGATCCTTCATCACCTCGTTGCTGCCCGCGAGGATGCGCAGGACGCGGGCACCGGTGTAGAGCTGCGAAATCGGATACTCCGTCATGTAGCCGTAGCCGCCGAACAGTTGCAGGCAGCGGTCAACCACGATACCGAGCTGATCGGTCAACCAGTACTTCGACATGGCAGCGGTGGGAACGTCGAGCTCGCCGCGCAGGTGTCGGCTGATGCAATCGTCCAGGAAGGTGCGGGAGACCCTGGCGATGGTCGCGCACTCGGCGAGTTCGAATTTGGTGTTCTGCATCGCGAACAGCGGTTTGCCGAACGCTTCGCGGCCCTTGGTGTAGTCGACTGTGAGCTGGACGGCTTTCTCCATCATGGCGACCGCGATGATCGCGGTGACCAGGCGCTCCTGCGCGAGCAGCCGCATCATCTGATAGAAACCCTGACCCTCGGCTCCCCCGAGCAGGTTGGCCGCGGGCACCCGCAGACCGTCGAAGAACAGCTCAGCGGTGTCCTGGGCCTTTCCGCCGATCTTGTTCAGGATGCGTCCGCGGGTGAAGCCCGGGGTGTCGTCGCCGACTTCGGCGAAGATCAGCGAGACTCCCGCCGCGCCCTTGGCCGGGTCGGTCTTGGCGGCGATGATGATGCCGTCGCAGAGCCAGCCGTTGGTGATGAAGATCTTCGAGCCGGTGATCACGTACTCGTCGCCGTCGCGCACCGCGCGGGTCTTGATGTTCTGCAGGTCCGATCCGGTGCTCGGCTCGGTCATGCCGATGGCAAGCACCATTTCGCCACTGGCGGCCTTGGGCAGCACCCGCCGCCTGAGTTCTTCGGAGCCGAACTCGTCGAGGTAGGGCGCGATGATCGAGCTGTGCACGGGAATGCCCATCGACCCGTCGCCCGCGCGGGCTTGCTCCTCGATGATCGCGGCCTCATGGGCGAATGTGCCACCGCCACCGCCGTACTCGGCCGGGATCGCCGGGCACAGCAAGCCCAGTTCGCCCGCCCGGTGGTACAGCGCACGGTCCGGGTGCCCCTGCGCGACGAATTTCTCCTCGTGCGGGACGACCTCCTTCTCGAAGAAGGTCCTCGCCAGGTCTCGTACCGCCTCGACCTCGTCGTCACTCCACGCCGCGCGCGCCATCACCCGATCCTCTGCTCGCTCCGGTCCGGCCTCGTCGCCGGTTCCACCCCTCAGATTTCCGGACTATTGGCGCGTTGTCAACAAGCGCAGATCACTTCGGTGGGATGGTCACCCCGGCCGACAGCAGTCGCTGCGCCGGCGCGCGGTAGCGCCGCCCGAACTCTGGTGGGTCGAGTACCGCGAAGTCGTGTCCAGCAGGAGCACGTGCATGAGCACGGGTACGGGCTGTGGGCGCCTCGCAGAGCTCGCTTCCTCGCGGTGGTATGACAGCCGCGCGCTTCGTCGGCGCACGGAGTGCGGCGTCCCCGCGCTTCTCGTCGATGCGGTCGGCGTACGGGCTGAATACGCGGTGTCGCGATCGGTATGGGCAACCACCGCACCGCCGCTACGGTCGTTTCCACTGCAGAACATGCTCGCCCAGGCACGCGAAGAACCCACGCGCGAATACCCGTGAGCTGCGCCATATTCGGCATCGCATATCTCCCCTGCCCGGTCGATTCTTCGTACTCTCCGTATGGCATTACCGATGTGGTGCACGACGGCGACGTGCCCTCGGAATCGGCACGAACGAGGCAGGACATGACCGAACCGCTCGACACCACCGAAACGCCCCGCCCCGACCGTGTCTGGACGGTCACCCGGGACGGCGCCGATCTCGCCGTCTTCGAATGGGGCGATCCGGCCGCCGAACCCCTGGTGCTGGTGCACGGTCTCACCGATACCCATCGCGTCTGGGCCACGGTGGCGGCGCTGCTGGCCGACGGTTTCCGCGTGATCGGCTATGACGTTCGCGGACACGGCCGTTCGACCGGGCGCGGAGCGCTCTCCGGCTATCGCCTCGACCGGCTGGCGGAGGACTTCTTCGCGGTGATCGATGCCGCCAGCCCGCGCCGGCCCGTGCACATCTGCGGCCACGGCTGGGGCGCGGTGCAGCTATGGGAGGCGGTCTGCGACGAACGGGCCAACACTCGCGTCGCGTCGTTCACCGCGATCTCCGGCCCGAATCTCGACCACCTCGGCCTGTGGCTGCGCGCGCTGGCGCCGCGTGCCCACCGGGAGCTCGGCGACCTGGGCTGGTGGCTGCGCGGGGCACGGTGGGCGCTCACGCCCAGTGCGATCGCCCGCAGGCTCTACCCGCCGCGCGTCCGCGGCGTGCTGG
>NZ_BDBA01000019.1 GCF_001612745.1 Nocardia amamiensis NBRC 102102
ACGTGGTGGCGGGATCGCGCTTCGCCGAACAACTCCGGGCCGTACCGCGCGCGGAGGCCACCACCATGGCGCTCGCCGCGGTGGTCGAGTGGACGGGTGATGTGCTCGGCCACGCGGGCACCGAGACGGTCGCGACCGAGCAGCCCTTCCAGAGTCTGGGTCTGGACTCGTTGATGGCGGTCGAGCTGCGCAACAAGGTGCGCGAGCACACCGGAATCTCCGTGCCGCTCGGCACGATCCTCGCCGGGCAGAGCCTCAGAGACCTCGCCGACCACCTCGTCGATGAGGTACTGCGGCAGGCCGACAGCGACGCGCCGGACGCCACGACCAGCGAGGTACCCGAAGTAGAAGTGCTGCCGGTGACTCGCGACATGATGCGTCTGCTGCGGACCGAACGACTCGGTATCCCCGCCGCCGCGCAGACCGGCGGCGTCGCCGTGCGGCTACCCGCGCCGGTCACCCGGCCGCAGCTGGAACAGGCGCTGGCGCGGCTGGCCCGCAGGCATGCGGCGCTGCGCACCACTATACGGCCCAGCCAGGAGCACGGACGGCAGCTGGAGATCCGTCGTGAACCCGGAACTCTGGCCGGGTGGTGCGACCTCGACCGACTCGATGACGCCGTCGTACAGGAGCGCTTCCGCGAACTGATGGCGCAGCCTTGCGATCTGGAGACAGGTCCGCTGTGGCGCTTCGAACTTCTCAATGCCGAAACCGCCGATCAGGTACTGCTTTTCGGCGCGCATCACAGCATGAGCGATGTGCAGTCGATGCTGCTGGTCGCGGGCGAACTCGCCGCGGAACTATCCGGCGCGCAGCTCGCCGACGCCGTGACCAACCGCGATATGCATCAACTGCTCGCCGCGCAGTCGAGCAGGCGCGACGGCGAAGACACCGCGATCACCCAGTGGCGCGACGCCTTCTCCGGATCTCGCCGGCTCGAGTTGACCTTGGCGCGGCCGCGGCCTGCCCAGCGCAGCTACGGTGCGGAATCGGTCGCGCTGGACATGCCGGCCGGACTGCACGACCGGGTCGCGGACCGGGCCCGCGACCTCGGCATCACTCCCGCCGCGGTATTCCTCGGCGCGCTGGCCGTCGTGCTGGCACGACGGCAGCAGGTCGATCGGTTCGCCCTCGCGGTTCCGGTGGATACCCGCATGCACGCCGACGCGACCGATGCCGTCGGATATTTCGGTGTGCCCGTTCCGTTCCCGGCCGCCGTTGAAGCCGGTGACCTCGTCAGCGACGTGCTGCGCCGCACCGGCGAGCGGCTGCGGAATCTGCTCGTGCCCGGCGCCGGTTTCGCGGATGTGCTCGCCGCCCTGGCCAGCGAGGGCCTGTACCGCGAGAATGCGCCGTTGATCGAGGTGTACTTCAACTACTTGCGCGCCAATTCCGCGGTCGCACAAGCCGCGGTCGTTCCGGTGAGCACCGGCTATTCCGATCTCGATCTCATGGTGGCGGTGCTGCCGGATACCGGCCAAGTGTGGTTGACCTACAACAGCGACATCATCGATGCCGGCACCTGCGCCGAGTTCGGGACGGAATACCTGAACACGGTCGCGGCCGCGGTCGCCGACCCCGGGGCCCCCGCCCGGACCGGAACCACTGAACAGCCGGTTTCCGGTCTCCGTGCGGCGCTGGGCGCGACCTTCGCGCTCGGCCGGTTGCCCGAGCTGATGGCGGCGGCGTCCTCGGACGCCACGGCGATCACCGTCGCGGAGGCGCCGTATCACCATGTGTTGTCCTGCCTGCGTGACCCGTCGGGTGTCTTCGCGCAACCGTCGACGGCACTGGGGATCGTGCTGCTGCGCGCGGCGGATCTGGAACGTTTCGGCGCGGTCTCCGATGACCTGCTCGCCGAGCTCGCCGCCGAATATCCGGCGGCGGTGCGCGAGGTGGCCCAACGTACGCACCGGCCGGTCATCGTCGGCATCCTGCCCTCGGCCAGCCCGGAGGAACGGTTGCTCGCGTGGGAGCGGCTCGTCGCCGAACGCCTGCGCGATATTCCTGGCGTCGCGGTGCTGGAATCGCAGGAGTGGACGCGCCACCATCCGGTGGACAACCCCTTCGACAACCGGACCGAGGTCCTGGCGCACCTGCCCTTCACACCCGAATTCCAGGCGGCGGTCGCCCTGACTCTCGTCGCGACCGCCGCCGCCGTGACGGAGCCCGCGCCGAAGGTGATCGCCGTGGACGGCGACGACACCTTGTGGAGCGGGACGGCGGGCGAGATCGGCTCCGCCGCTGTGGCTTTCGATGAGCCCCGCCGAGCGCTGGCCAGGCGGCTGTCGCAGTGGCGCGCGGCGGGAACGCTGCTGGTACTGGTGACCAACAATGATGACGATATCGTCGGCGAAATCCTGGACCGGTCCGACAGCCCGCTGCACCGTGAACATTTCGCCGCCGTCTCGGCGGGCTGGAGCGGTAAGCCCCAGCGACTGGAGGAGGTCGCTCGCAGACTCGGGCTGGGACTGGACACCTTCTGCTATCTCGACGACAACCCGGTGGAAGTCGCGCGTATGCGGGCGCTGTTGCCGGAGGTACTGTCGGTGACGTGTCCTCCCGCCGGTGAACTGGAGTCGTTCCTGGCGCGGCTGTGGCCGATGGCTCCCGTCGCCGCGACGGCCGAGGACCGTGCCCGCGCCGACTTCTATCGCCAGGAGCAGGAGCGCGACCATGCTCGCGCCACGGCAGAATTCGCGGAATTCCTCGAGCAGCTGAACCTCGCGGTCGACATCGCGCCGCTGACCGACACCACCATGGCGCGTGCACGACAACTCATGCGACGGACCACGCAGTTCGCCCTCGCCGAGGTCACCGTCGACGATCTCGACAGGTGGCGTGACGAGGGCGAGGTATGGACCGCGACGGCACGCGACCGGTTCGGCGACTACGGCCTGATCTCGGTACTCGCACTTCGGGCGGATGCGGACGACCTGTGGATCAGCGGCTGGCACCTGAGCTGCCGAGCCCTCGGACGCGGCGTCGAGGAGCGGCTGCTGAGCTGGGTGGCGGATCGGGCCGATACGCTCGGCTGCGCCACGGTACGGATGTCGGTCGAGCACACCGTCCGCAACGCGCCCGCGCGCCGATTGGCCACGCGTCTGCTCGGCAGCACCTCCGACGATCAACGGCTGGACGTGTCCGTGACACCGGATCACCTGCGGGAGTTCCGGTCCTGGGAAACGCCCGCGAGTGGAGAGGACGTGACAGGGTGACCGCTCCCGAGGAGCCGACAACGGTCCGCAACCCGAACGTCGACCGTCGTGTGCGCGGCGAGACCCTTGATCGGGGTGCTGCCGGCCTGGACGTTGCCGCGCTGCTCGCACGCGCCGGCGGCAAGGGCGCGGCCCCGCGTGTCGAAACCGATCGACGTGTGCCGCTGGTCGAAAACGGTGGCGATCAGGGCGCGCCTCGAATGGATGCCGAGGCGTTGGCCGCATCGGTCACCGCGGTGGCGAATCGGTTCACCGCGACCACCATGGACGCGGACACCGACTTCTTCGATGCGGGCGGCACCTCCATCGCCGCGGTGGAGTTCGTCGCCGCACTGGCGCGTGAACTGGATGTCCACCTGGATCTGGACACAGTGTTCTTCGACGCGCGACCCCGCAGGCTGGCACACCGCTGGCTGGCCGACCACCCCGAACCCGCACTGCCGCGGCAGGACGCCGAAGCCGATACCGATGACCTCGCCCAGCTCTTCGCCGATCTCGCGGGCGCCGACCGATTACCGCTGGTGGCCGCGCCGCAGCGGGTCGCGCCGCGCCGCATCCTGCTGACCGGGGCGACCGGCTTCCTCGGTAGTCACCTGCTGCTCGACCTGTTGCGGCACAGCAGCGCCCACGTGGTGTGCCTGATCCGTGCCGACGACGATGACGCCGCCGCCCAACGGCTGGAGCAAGCCTTACGGCGCTTCACGCTGCCCTGGAGCCGGGAGGTATTGCGGCGCGTGACGCCGCTGGCGGGCGATCTGCGCCTACCCCGGCTCGGCCTGTCCGACGAACGGTGGACGACTCTCGCCGCCGACGTGGATGCGATCGTCAACGCCGGCGCCGCAGTCGATTTCCTGCGCGGCTATCCGTCGCTGCGCCGGACCAACGTCCTCGGTCCGCTGACGCTCGCCGAGCTGGCCTGCACCCACCGGCCCAAACCCGTGCACCACATCTCCTCGCTGGCGGTGTTCAACGGATCGGATGCCGCCACGCTGGGCGAGGACGATCCGACCGCCAACGTCGCCGCGCTGCCCATCGGCTACGACCGATCGAAATGGGCGGCCGAGGCGCTACTGCGCCGTGCAGGCGAACACGGACTCGTCGTGACCATCCTCCGACCGGGCGGCATCGGCAGCCACCCGGAGACCGGCGCCCACAACCCGCGAGACCTCAACACCGGAATCACCACGGCGTTGATGCGATTCCGCACCGCACCGGGATTCCGGTACCTCAATGCCGCCCCGGTGGATTGGGTCAGCCGGGTGGCCGCGGAGATCGTCGGCACGCCGAGCGCCTGGGGCCACACCTATCACCTCACCGGCGCGCCCACCTCACTTGATCAGGTGGTCGCCGAAACCACGCTGGCCGGTATGGGTATTCGCGTGCAGCACTGGGAACAGTGGTGCGATGAGGTAGTCCGCGCGATCAGGGAGGAACCGGCACCCGAACTGGAATCGCTGGCGCAGGTGCTGCAGAGTCCCGTCGCCCGGCGTCAGCTGGCGGCGATGGTCACCGCGCCGCCCGCATCGGCCGCGCGTACCGAAGCGTTCGTGTCCGCCAACGGCCTGCCCGCGCCCGCGTCACCTGGTCCGGCAGCACGCAGCCGGATGCTCACGGCCTTGGCCGGCGTCGGACCGCAGCCGGGCGACGAGCCCTATCTGCGGTTCAACGAAACACTCACCGGCACAATCGGTCCCATCGGCGAGACCGCCGACATCCCCTGCGACCTACGGCTGACGCTGTCCGTCGCGAGCAGCGCGCAGATGGTCGCCGCTCGGACGATCGACGTCACCGGCGAGCTCACCTGCGCTGGATTGGGCGACGAGCCCCTCGCCGTCGAGGGCACGGCGACGGTCCGGCCGCAGGACGGCATACCGCTGCGTCACGAAGTGCGGCATCCGATCATGCATTACCGGCTGACGCTGCGCGATTCCTCCGGTGGCTCCTGGTGGCTGGAGGGATACAAGTTCGCCGCGGCGCGACGACGCATGGTCCGGCAACTCGGAACACAGGTGATCGAGATCGGACGCACCGGGGAGTCCGCGTCGTACACCGGCGAGGTCGCCGTGCCGATGCACACCTACCTGCCCGACCAGATCGATGGCATCCAGGTCGATCCACGGCTGCCCGAACGGCAGCAGCGGCTGGCGAAACTGCTGTGGCTGAGCTGGTTCGGCGGCCAGCTCGGCAAAGGCCTGCTGGAACCGATTCTCCGGGTCGGTGTCGATCTACTGGATCTGCGCCGAGCCGCGCGTAAGGAGCACCGCCGATGACCGATCTGCGATCGACCGTGCCGGAACTCGGTGCCGAGGAGGTGATTCCCTTCCGAACCGCCGACGGCCTCGACCTCGTGTTGCGTCGGATCGGTCCCGCCGACGCACCCGCGGTGCTGCTGGTACATGGGCACGGGGTGTCATCGGAGATGTTCGCACTTCCCGAGATTCGCAATGTCACCGACGTACTGACCGATGCGGGATACCAGTCCTGGCTGCTCGACTGGCGTGGCAGTTGCCGCCTGCCCTACAACGAATCCGGACCGGCCTACACCTTCGACGATGTCGCGCTCTACGACCTCCCCGCCGCGGTCGCGCAGATCAGGGAGCGAATCGCGGATCGTCCGCTGTTCGTCGTGGCGCACTGTATCGGCGCGCTGGCCCTCTCGCTGAGCATGACGGCCGGACTGCTGCCCGGACTGGCAGGCGTGGTCGCACAGGGCGTCTTCCTGACCCCCAAGGTCAGGACGTCGACGCGCATGCGAGTGCTGCTCGGCAGCGAACTGCTCGGCTCCCGGGTCAGCCACATCGAATCCGACTTCCGTAAGGTCGGGCTCTGGTCCCGGCGCACCTTGCTGTACGCGGCGCTGTCGCGCAAAGGCGACTGCCCGGACCCGACCTGCCGCATGGTCCAGCACGGGTGGGGGATGGGCGCCAGGCTGTTCGAGCACGACCACCTGGAGGCGCGCACCCACGATCGGCTGGCCGAATTGTTCGGCGCGATACCGCTATCGGTGCTGCCACACCTGCGGCAGATGGAATTGGCGCACGCCGCGGTCCGGTGGAACGTCGACGACGAGCGCTACCGTGCGCTCCCGGAGAACGCGCTCGACCAGGCCGATCGAATCGACTGTCCGGTGCTGCTGCTGTCCGGCAGCCGCAACGAGGCCTGGCTCGATTCCAATAAGCTTTGCTACGAAGTACTTTCGGTGCGCAATCCCGCTGTCGATGTCCGCTATATCGAGATCCCCTCCTACGGCCACCTCGACACGTTCCTCGGCCGCGGCGCGGCGCTGGATGTGTTCGGACATATCGTCGATTTCTTCGACGAGACGTCAGCTCGGTTGGCGTAGTGGCAGGCCTGCGGTCCGGTAGATGGCATCGATGACGGTCATGGTGTCGACGGCGTCACCCGGCGCGGTGGCGACCGGCTCGCCGCGCAGCACCGCGGCGGCGAAGGCGTCGAGTTGATAATCGTAGGAGGCCCGATGCGCGAACCGGCGCACCCGCCTGCCGCCCGCCGCGCGGACCGTCAGCAGATGTCCCAGATGCGGCAGCACCGGATTGACCAGCCGCATCCGCCCGCGTTCGCCGATGACAGTGGCACCGACGCGCAGCACGTCCGCCGACCACATCGAGCACCGGATGTGGCCGGTGTGTCCGGATGGGAAGCGCAGTTCGGCGGTCATCGCCCGATCGATCCGGGCTTCGCGCAACTTAGCCTGCGCGGCAACCACTTCCGGGTTCTCGCCACCCAGCACCCGGGCCATGTGCACGGCGTAACAGCCCGCGTCCATCAGTGCGCCGCCGGCGAGGGCGTAGTTGTAGCGGATATCGGAGAACTTCGGCAGCGGAAAGCACAGCGCGGCTTCCACCCGCCGCAGTGTCCCCAATTCGCCGGACGCGATGACCTGTTCGGCGGCCGCCATCAGCGGGTGGTAGCGGTAGTGGAACGCCTCCATGACGACGCGATCGGAAGCGCTCGCCAGAGCCGAGATCTCGGCTGCCTCCGCGGCGTTGGCGGTGAACGGCTTCTCGCACAGCACATGCTTTCCGGCCGCTACGGCGGCGCGTGTCCAGCGGCCGTGCAGGCCGTTCGGCAGCGGGATATAGACCGCGTCGAGATCGGGCGCATCGATCAGCGCCTGATAGCTGTCGTAGACCTGCGGGATGCCGTGCTTGCGGGCGAACCCCTCCGCACGCGACCGGTCCCGGGCCGCCAGCGCCGCGACGACGACCTCCGGGTTCCGCTCGGCCGGTTTGATCAGGGACGCCGGCGCGATGCGGGCCGCACCGAGGATTCCGATCCGGAGCCCGGAGCGCATGTCTTCGGTCACCAGCAGACACTAACATCGCCACCGCACGGCTGGGCTGCTCCGACAGCAGGACGAACCCTGAATGCAAATGGATCACAGCGGATCACGAATGGAAGTCGAGGGTATGCGTATCGCATTGTTGACGGCCGGAACCCGGGGCGACCATCAGCCGTATCTCGCCCTGGCCGACGAGCTCCGATCGCGCGGACACCAGGTCGAGATGACCGCCACCGAGAACTACGCCGATGTGGTGCGGCGCTCGGGCTTCGAGCCGCACGTTATTCCGTTCAACTCCGCGGAACTGCTGGAATCGCCTGCGGCCAAACGCGCACTGTCCTCCGGGAAGACGCTGCCGTTCGTGCGGATCATGCTGGATACGGTCAAGATCATGGCGGGCGAGCGTGGTGAGCGGATGCACCAGGTGCTCAGCGGCGCTTGCGAATCGGCCGAAATAATCGTGTCGTGCGCGTCGACTCTGCCCTGGGCGATGGAGCGTGCGGAGAAGACCGGACAGCGAGTGGTGGGCTGCTTGCCGTATCCGCTCGAGCGCACCGGCGAGTTCCCGTCGTCGTTCATGGTCAAGCACATGATCTCGTCGCGGCGACTGCGGTTGGCCAGCTACTCGGCATTCGAAGTGGCGTACGGCGTGGCCTATCGGCGGGTGGATCAGCGGGTGCGCGAAATGATGGAGTTGCCGGGGAAGCCGCGGAATCCGTTCCGGCGCATGCGTGAGGACGGTGTTCCGCTGGTGCACATGGTGAGTCCGGTGCTGTTGCCCAAACCGGGGGATTGGCCGGACCGGTCGACCGTCGTCGGTGCGCCGATCCTGCCCGCGCGCCTGCGTGACGCGTGGGGTGAAGCGGTGGTCGATCCGGCGCTGACCGAATGGCTCGACGAGGGGGAGCCGCCGATCTACTTCTGTATGACCGGTATGCCGATCCTCGATCCCGCCGGGTGCTGCGACCTCATCGCCGCCGTCTGCCGCAGGCTGGGAGCCCGCGCTCTGGTGACCGTGCGAGGTGAAGGCTATCCCCGCGGTATCGGGTACGACCGGAGATTGTTCGTGCTGGATTCCTTCGACTACGACCGGATCCTGCCGCGGTGTCGCGCGGTCGTCCATCACGGTGGCAGCGGCAATACCCACGACGTGCTGCGCGCCGGCCTGCCCGCGGTGGTGGTCGGCGTGCACAGCGACCAGTTCTTCTACGGCTGGCGGATTTCATCGCTGGGGATCGGGGCCGACTTCCCGTATCCGTCGCTGACCGAGGACCGGCTACACGATGCCTTGGTCCGGACGTTGACACCCGAGGCACGCAGACAAGCGCAGGAACTCGGCCGTACGGTATCCGCCGAGAACGGTGTCCGCGCCACGGCGGACGCGGTGGAACGACTCGCCGTCTCGGCATCGGCCTGAGGCGTGGTCGAACCCGTGCACGTCGCGATCTTCACCGACTTTCACCCGGCAACGCTGGGTGGCGTCCAAACCGCGATGCGGTCACTGTGCTCCGGGCTGCGGCGGCTCGGTCATCGAGTCACCGTATTCTGTGCTCCGGCACCAGGTTCCGTGGCGCCGGACCGCGATACGGTGGAGCTGGAGGCGCTGCCGATATCAATGTCGAACGGGCTGCCGGTGGTTCTTCCGACCCGGGCCAACCAACGCCGGATCGATTCCGCGTTCACCGAGCGTGGCCCGATAGATGTCGTCCATGCGCTGACGACCTACGGCGGTGGGATCTCCGGCGCGCGCGCTGCCCGCAGGCATGGCCTTCCGATCGTCCAGACCATGCAGAGCCGCGACGAGACGGTCATCGAAAAGTACTCACCGGCACCGCTTCTCTCCGCGTTGACCATGCGCCTCGTGCACGGCTGGTTCGTACCGATGCGCAGACAACCGGCGCACCACGGCGACGGCCGGATCGCCCGGCTGGCATGGCGTCCGCTGGTGGCGCAGGCCCAGGCGTCCGACCGGGTGGTCGTGCCGACCCATCACTTCGCCCGCCGCTTGGCCGCGCGCGGCGTGGACCGGCCGATTCACGTGGTCTCCAACGGAATCGACGACGAGCTGCTGGAGCGTGTCCGCGACACCGACACCGACAGCGCCGCGACCGATCCGGACGCACCACTGCGGGTCCTGTGGTGCGGTCGCCTGTCCGTAGAGAAGCGTCCGCTCGAAGCGATCGAGATAGCGCGATTGGTCGAGGAATGCACGCTGGACGTCTACGGCAGCGGGCCACTGGCCGACCGGGCTCGCTCGGCGGTTGCCGGCGCGGATCTGGGTCACCGTGTCCACCTGCACGGCGAGGTCGACCAAGCCGACTGCCTGAGCGCCATGCGCACCCACGACCTCCTCCTGCTCACCTCCGACTGCGACACCCAGGGCATGGTGCTGCTGGAAGCCATGGCGATGGGTCTGCCCGTCGTGTACTGCGATCCCGAACTCTCCGAAACAGTGCCCGACGAGGGTGGCATCCGCGCCCCCGACCGGTCGGTGGAATCGCTGGCGACCGTGCTGGAGGCCCTCGCGCGGGACCGAACGCGACTGCACGACATGCGCCGGGCACTGGCGCCTCACGCTGACGAACCGCGCCAATCCAGGCATACCACCCGGATCCTATCGGTCTACGCCGAATTGCTCTCCACACCGGACGAATTCTCCAGCGACCGAGCATAAGTCTTCGTACCGAAGGTTTCACAGTACCGCCCTCGCCAAATTGTGGCGGACGCATGAAAACAGCGTCCAGATGGACAACTCTGTCGATGCCCTGGGGTGCGGACCTTCTCGTAACTATTCGGTGAACGTCATACGTGACGTACTGTGTGGATTGGGTGAACACATCTGGAGGCGCTTGTGTCGGCACCGAGTTGTAGGCGGGCCGGTCTGCTGAGGCCGCTGCCCGGCTTCGATTGTGATCGCCCGGTGTCCCGGTGCACTCGACAGCGCCGACGAGTTTGCACCCGGGGGGAACGAAATATTCTCTCTAGTCGATTTCGGGGGTTGTATCAGTGCGGGTCGACAAACTGTCAGGAATTGGCCACGTCATCGGTGCACGCCTGGTCGAGTGCGCCGACAAGGTCGCCTCCGTGGTGGGTGAAAAGAAATTGATGCCGGTCAGCGCCGAGCTCCGCGGAGCGGCCGAAAGACACGTGGCGGCGGATATGGAAGGCAATCGGCTGATTCGACGCGCGCCGGACGACTGGACGCTCCCGGACGGCTCGCCGCGCCCGATATCGGGCATGCCCATTCGAGGAACCGACCTGTACGGACGAGAGCTGTCGTTCTGGACCGGAGACGTCAGCAAAGACGTGCTGTACGGCTGGGGGGACGTGTTCTGGGGCGTCTCGTATCCGCTGGCCGGAGCGGACATACCGTACCTGCGCGGCATGCCGCTCGGTCCGGGAAACGTGAAGTTCCGATACACCCATCTGACGTCTTCGCAGGCCGAGAACCGGGTAACACCATGGGATTCCGGTGACGAGGTGTTCTTCGTTCATGCGGAGGCCGATGCGAAAACCGGGCGGTTCTATATCAGGGCCGACGTGGAACCGTTCGATCGCACGAACCCGGAACCCGAACCCGGAGGCGAGGTGATGGCGCTCGAACCCGAGATGTTCGCACGCGTGGTCGCGAACGATCCCGATCTGCGCAGGGAGGTCGGGAAGCATCCGGCGTCGCCTATCGCCGTGTTGTCGGGAGGACAGTCGCACGGCGACGTGGGTGGCAGATTCGCGGCCGCCTTGCAACAGGAGGAGGGATTCCTCCGGGATGTCTACTTCGCCAACGGCACACAGATCGCCTGGCTGAAGCCGCCGGCCGGGTGGGAGTCCTTGAGCATCCAGCCGCCGGGCGGTCCGACCGAATCCCTGTCTGCGGCGTGGACCCGATATCCCGTCACGTCCGGTGACTCGCCCTGAGCGAGAGGCACCGCCGATCCCGCCGGGATGCCCGATTTGTCCCGATCTCTTGTACTACCGGCTGTAGTAAGCAAGAATGAGGTTGTGGCCGGATGTAGCAGCTCTGCTACATACCGTCACGCCATCACTATGGGAGGGCATATGACGGTCAGCGTGGACCGCCGTCCGATCATCGTCTCCGCCGGAGTGGGAATCATGGTTCTCGCGGTGGCCGGGATGCTGGATCGGCTGCTGTTGGGTGTATTCATCTGCGTCGGAATGGCGTTGGGCTCTGTCAACGCGTGGCTCACACGGGTTGCTGTCGCGTGGATCTCGCATGACCCCGAATCCGGAAAACAACGTTTGGCGGCGACGAGCGGCGTCCGGTTGTTCGGCGTGACGGCGCTCGCGTTGGTCGTCAGCGTCCTGACGCGACCTGATGGGTTCGGCATTCTCTTCGGGCTGGTGGCCTTTCAGATCGTCCTGCTGACCCGAACGGTAATGCCGGTGTTGCGAGGTGCGCGATGACGAAAGTCGAAGTGGGACATCATGAAACCGCGCACTTCCTCGGTATGGATTTCCACGTCGACACCATCCTGGCGACTGCGGTCGCGGCCCTTGTCGTAGTGGGACTCGCGCTCTATCTGCGCGTCAAGCTGACCTCCGGGGTTCCGAACGGTGTGCAGTTGTTCTTCGAGACCGTGACGGTGCAGCTGCGTGGTCAGGTGGAAAGTGCAGTCGGACTTCGGATCGCTCCTTTCGTCCTGCCACTGGCGGTAACGCTGTTCGTCTTCGTTCTGCTGTCGAACTGGTTGTCCGTGCTGCCGGTGCAATACGGCGACGGTGAACTGATCAAACCGCCCGCCGCGGATGTCAACTTCACCTATGCGCTCGCGCTGTTCGTTTTCCTCTCTTACCAGGCCGCGGGTATGGTGCGGCGCGGCCCGATCGGGCATGTGAAGCAGGTGCTGAAAGGGCATACGGGTTGGGGCCCGATGATTTTCATCAACGTCATCGAGGAACTGGCGAAACCGCTTTCGCTGGCCCTGCGGTTGTTCGGCAATATGTTCGCCGGCGGGGTGATGATCTCGGTGATCGCGCTGCTTCCGGCCTGGCTGAGCTGGGGCCCGAACGCCGTGTGGAAGCTGTTCGACCTCTTCGTCGGGCTCATCCAGGCTTTTATCTTCGCTTTGCTGACCATCCTCTACTTCGGCCAGGCCACCGCGCTCGAGCACGAAAAGCACTGAACTGTATCACCAATCCCGATGACCACCACATTCCTATTCAACGGGGAAAGGAAAACAAATGGCAGACGTGACCCATGCGACGATCGTCCAGGCGGCGGCCCTGCTCGCGGGCGGACTGATGATGGTCGGCGGCGCGATCGGCGCGGGCTATGGCAACGGAATGGCAGGTTCGGCGCTGATCAATGGCGTCGCCCGGCAACCCGAGGCCGAAGGCAGGCTGCGCGGCAACTATCTGATGGCGGTCAGCCTGGTCGACGCCGTGTACTTCATCAACCTGACATTCATGGCACTGTTCGCCTTCGCGGCGCCGGGCAAGTGACACCATGGCCACGAAAACCCTGGCGGGACAGAACTTTCTGATCCCCAACGGCACCTTTCTCGCCGAACTATCGATATTCCTGGTCGTGCTCGCGGTAATTTGGCTCTTCGTGGTGCCGCCGATCCGCGATGTGCTCGCGGAACGGGAGGCGCGCGTCGCCAAGGCCGCCGCCGATGGAAAGCGGGCGCGGGAAGTCCTCGCGGCGGCCGGGGAACGGTATCGGTCCTCGGTGGAACAGGCTCGTAGCGAGGCGGCCCGCCTGCGCGAACAGGCCAGAACCGAACGCCGCGCGACCCTGATCTCGATGCGCGGGCGGGCGCAGGAACAGTCGGACCAGTTGTCGGCCGCGGCCGCGATCGAGCTGCGGGCCCACGCCGACGCGGCAGCGGTGCGGCTGCGTGAATACGTCGACCCGCTGGCCGGTGATCTGGCAGACCGAGTGATCGGAGGTGGAGGCATTGAACGAACGTGACGGTATCTACGACATCACGTGGAATTGGCCGGTATTCCTGAGCCAGCTTTTCGGTTTCGCCGTCATTGTCGGCGCTCTCGTCAAATGGGTTGCGCCGCAGGCGAAGGCGATGATGCACCGGTCGCAGCACACCATTCGGGAACAACTCGAGCAGAGCTCGCAGGCCGCGGCCCGGTTGGCGGCCGCCGAACGGGCCTTCGCCGAAGCGGACGCAAGGGCCTGTATCGAGGTGGCCCACATCCACCGGGAAGCGCACGCCGATGCCGAGCGGATCCTCGCGGAACTGCGGGAAATCGCTGCCGCCGAAGTCGAACGGGTGCGTCGACACGGTCTGGACCACCTCCAGCAGGTGCGTCGGCAGTTGCGGGAGGAACTCGGGCACGACCTCACCACCACGGTGCTCGATCGTGCCGAGTTCATGGTGCGCGAACGCCTCGATTCACCAGGTGCCAGATCGGACAGCATCGACCGAGTCCTGGACGAGTTGGCGGGATTCGCCGACGAGCTTCCCAGCTCGTCGTAACCTCGGTGTCCCGCCAACGGGATGCCTCCCAGCGCCCGGGTCGGCTTATGGCCCGGGCGCTGGCCGCGAGTGTCCAGCGACCTCGACAGGTGGCTCGCCCAGGTGCTCCCGTCTACAGTCCGCCGCGCTGCTCGGCTTCGATGTCGGCCGCAAGAGCGGATCGCTCGGCCTGATGCCGAGCAAGTAACGTCGCGCTGAAGGTGGTCCACGCCGCCTCTTGGGCTGCGGTCAGCTGTGCTCCGTGGACTTCGGATTCGACATCCGGATGGGCGTTGACGAACCGCTGGAACAGCACACCCATCTCCCGGCTGTGCCGACGATTGAGCTCGATCCGTCGCGGGTCCATGTGTCGTCAGTCCGCGCAGAGCGCCAACTGGTCGAACACGACCAAGGCTATGTTCGTGGGATCCCCCAGCGGGTGCACTCGCAGTGTGTGATGCGGGTTCGGCGCGTCGTCGACGATCACCACGGTATCGATCCCGGCCGGTAGGTCGGCGGGCCAATCGATCTCATCGGTGGGCTCCTCGACGAGTACCCGGGCGAGCCTTCCCCGCAGGCCCGTCTGGGCGGGGCGCAGCGGTGTGAGACCTTGGTTTTCGCTCATGTGATGATCGCTTGCGATTCTAGTCGTCACCCGTCGAGGCTCGCAGCGGTGGCAGCCAATGGTGTGGCATCGCCAGAGGTGTGAAACCTCTTGCGGCACCGCATCGCACAAGTCGCAGGCCAACCGGAGGCCACCGCGCCGCTGGCTCGACCTGCGGAAGAGTCGATCGAATGATCAGCGCGGTGTTCGGGGCGATACAGTACCGCGGTGACAGAGCACCGATCGCCCATCGGCGGGGATCGCTCGCAGGACCTCGGAGTGCCGCCTTCGCTGGACCTCCGCGCCGCCGACTGGTCGAGTTCCGATGAGACCCTTGCCCGGCTGTTCCAACGTGTCGAGACGTATGCCATAGACGCACGCGATCGGTATACGAGGGACAAACTAACCAAGCGGCAAACCAGCCTAGCCCTGACCGCGGCTATGATCACCTTGGGCTTACTCGGAATTCTGGTGCCACTGCTGACGACCGCCGGAGTCGACGCCATCAACCCGAGTTGGGGTTACGCACTGCTCGCCTGCGCCGCCGGATGCGCGGCATTCGACCGATTCTTCGGCATTTCGGCCGCATGGCTGCGCGACATCCGGAGCGCGCAGTCGATCAACGCGATGTTGTGCGACTTCCAACTCGAGTGGGCGTCCGTCTCGAGGGCGCCCGCCAACTCCAATGGCGAGATAGACCGGCGGATGGGACTGCTCAGAGATTTCTCCCACCGAGTCAACGAAGTGATCGCACGCGAAACGGATACCTGGACGGCGCAATTTCCGCTCTCGACGGAAGCGCGGATGAGCAGATTCGATCGGAGGTAGTAACCTCCGGCGCCCGACTTGCTCGCGGCGGCGGTCGCCGTTTGGCGACCGCCGCGACATCGTGGGACCAGATGCTGGAGCCGGTGATCTGTGCCGGCGCTGGGGTGGGTGCAGTCAGATCAGTACCGGTCGACCATCGGCGGCGTCAGCGTCGAGTCGCGGAGCGGACCGATCGTGTCCTCGAACGCCTTCTTCCAAGAGCCGTCGGCGATCATTGCCTCGAGCGCATCGTTGATCTTGGTGCGGGTCTCCTGATCGCCCTTCTTCAGGCCGATGCCGTACTTCTCGATGGTGAACGTGTTGCCGACCAGCTTCAGTTCGCCCGATGCCTGCCCGGCGTAACCGGCGAGGATGATGTCGTCGGTGGTCACCGCGTCGACCGAGCCGCTGCGCAGGGCGTCGATGCACTGCGAGTAGGTGTCCACTTCCACCAGCTGAACGCTTTTGGCGTAATTGTCCTTGACGTACTGCGCAGGGGTGGAGCCTTTGACCGAGCACAGCTTCTTGTTGCCGGTCAGTGACTCGACACCGGTGATGTCGGTGGTCTCCTTCTTCACCAGCAGGGCCTGCCCGGCCACGAAGTACGGCCCGGCGAAGTCGACCTTCTCCTTGCGCGCGTCGGTGATCGAGTAGCTGGCGACGATGAAGTCCACCTCGCCGTTCATGATCATCGTCTCGCGTTTGCCCGACGGCGCCTCTTTGAAGGTGATGCCGGCGGGCTGCACGCCGAGCTTGCCCGCCACATACTTGGCGATCTCGACGTCGTACCCGTGGTAGGAGCCGTCCGCTTCGCGAAAGCCCAGTCCGGGCTGGTCGAACTTGATGCCGATGGTCAGCTTCCCCTCCCTCACGTGATCACTGATGGTCGCGGAGTCGCTGCTGTTACTGCCGCCGCAGGCGGTGGCGGCGAGGGTGACGGCGATCGCCCCGATGGCGAGGCGGATTGTGCGGTTGATCCTCATCGAATGTGGTTCCCTCTCAGGGTGAAGCCGTCCGGCCCGATCGGAGGCCCAGGTGCTGACGGCAGGTCATTTTTCCCTGGGAACTGCAGCGGCCGTACCGAACGTCTTCCCAGCGGTGGAAACCGGTCGGTCGCGACGGACCGGCACCCGGGCGGGTGGGCGATGGCACGGCGCGGGTGTCACCGCGAGCGGGGCGAGTCTCCCGCAGGTTCAGAGAAGAACGGCTCGGCCGCCGGAAAAGACCGACCCCATGGTGAGATTGCTCGCCGATTGCCGCCAGGCACACCGCGACATCGCCCGTCGAGTCAGCCGAGTACCTCGGCGGGTGTTCGGACGGCTATTTCGCCGCCCAGTTGGTAGGTGCCGGACAGCCGCAGTCCGTCTCCGCTCCAGAATCGGCCAGGGTCGTACCAGTCGGGGCTGCGGTGTTGCGGTAGCAGGCCCATCGCTTGGTATGTCGCAGCGACGATTTCGGCGCAGTACGCGTTCTCCAGTTCTCGGGCGGCCGACCGACTCGTTTTGCGGCGGGGGAGGCGTGCACGACCGCGCAGCCAGCGCCCGGCAAGAGCGGCGGTGGAGGGGAACGGGGTGCCATCGAGCCGCGCGATGGTGCGCAGCACGCTTTCCTCCATCTCTCGGGTGGCAGGCGGGTCCAACTGGCGCAACCAGGCCTGCTGACCGTAACGGTGCGCCCAGACCAGCACGGCATCGCGCAGGTTGTGCAACTGAACGCCGCGGTGCGTGGTCCCCGACCACATGTCGGGCAAAGATCGCCCGAGTTCCGCGTGCCAGATGAGGGCGGGCAGATCGTCGATCACCACCGACATGCCGACATGGTTCACCGGACTGTTCGTCGTTATGCGGATCACCCGGTCGGCTGTCGAATGGCCTCGGAAAAGCCAGATATCACCCGTTCTGGTGACCTCGACCGCTCGGTCGAGACTGATGCCCGTCCCCGTCATGGTCGTAGCCTATGCGGTATGAGGTGGTGGAAGGTGTTGGGATTGGCGGGTGCAGCCGGTGTGGTTGCCACCGGTGTCGTGGTGGTGCGCGCCGAGCGCCGCCGCCGCGCCTACACCCCGGACCAGGTCCGCGAACAACTGCACGCGCGATTCGCCCAGGCGACATCGGCCCCGGAAGCCGTCGAAACCGCTTCGAAACCGCGGACTCTCGCTGGTATCCGCGGGCATATCCAGCGATTGTTCCGCCGCCGGTCACAGCATGCGAAGTGAGCGCCCCCAGCGTCATCCAGTAGCCCCTTCGCCCAGCCGCATCCGAGGCCTCGCCGTCTCCGCGTGAGGGGTCACCGAGCCGAGCAACCCAAGCCCGAACTCGGAGTGGCGACCGCAGCACCAGCTCCAGCATGTCGAGCGGGAATCCAGATTATGACGAATTCGTCAGCTCTCTCTTGACTGAGATCTGCATCGCATGTGACGATATCGTCAATCTCATGGAGGGAGCCGTCGATCGTCCACTGTCACGAGCTGTATGCCGGCTATCGCGGTGCAGGCGGCTGAACCAGGGGCCGCTTCCGAATGGCTACCTCTGCGAGAACCCGTGCAGCGAAGCGGCGTATGACCTTCAAAGGCGAATCCTTATGACCAAAACTGATTACTTCCCTGTGGATCTCGACATCGAGTGGGGTGCACAACCGAGCGCGAAGAATCGGTCGCGCAAGCGACTCGTATACTTCGCACTCGCGGCCGCCGCCTTGCTCGCCACGGTCGCGATTGTCCTGCCGAGCTACGTCGCAGACAGACTGATCAAGTTCCCGGCTGACATACACCCGGTGGAGCTGTCCGACCTGCTGCCGGCCCGGGGACGTCTCACACTCCCCGCGCAGACGGTGGGGCGAAGCGGCGACGAGGAAACGATCACGATGTCGCTGTACTACTCCGCCACCCGCGACTTCTGGGTAGACCCCGTCACCGGCGCGATCATTGTGGTGAGCGAGCATCAACGTCGGTATCTGGCCACCGCCGTCGACGACCCCGCCCTGGTCACCGTCTTCGAGGGCAGCCTGCGCTTCGACGAAGAGACGATTGAAGAAATGGTCACCCAATCGCAGGAAGCGCGAGAGCAGATCGCTGTGTTGCGAAGGTATGGCCCTGTGGCCGCGGCGATTACAGCGATGGCCGCATTGGCCTTCGGCGTCTGGCGACTGAGAAGATCAGGTCGATGCACTGCGCGATGAGTCGGCTGTCGGACAGTCCGCCCCCTCTCCGACAGCGCAGCCGAGTTCGGGTGCCTATCGAGTTGCGCGGACGACGGGCACCGTGCGCTCCACGCAGAGAAGATCCGTGTCCTGCCGCGCTACCTAGCCGACGGTGGGCTGCCCGAGGAGGCGTGGCCCGGCCTTCAGGAGACTGCCCGCGCGCTGGCCGCGTCCGTCGGCGCGACCGACATGCTGCCCGGCAGGAGCTCGTCGCTGGACCGGCAGGTCACCTCGCTCACCGCCACGGCGAGCGGCTCGATTCGGCAATCCGGCTCAAAGCAGGGCGTACTTGGACTTCACATGCGCTCGCGTCCGGTCGATACTTTCGCACCACTGGTCGTGGAGTGTTCTCCAGTCGTCGGCGGCAGTGCGGATCCACTTCGTTTCCAGCTCTGCCGCAGCCAAGGCGGGTCTCTCCCGTTCGACTTCGTTGTCCGCGTGTGCGGCGCGGTCGACCAGTTCACTCCAGCGATGGAAATCCTGATGCAGTGCGTCTACGACCTTCTTGCCCATAGCGGCTCCTTTGGTGACGGTAGTGATCTTGTTTTCTCAACCTGTACTTCTGAATGTTTGTGCGCGGCTTACCGGAAGTCGGTCGGCCTGTCGCGAGCGTTCGCTGCTGCGGCCATGGCTACCACGCCCCTCGCGCCGAGGGCGGCATTGATGCGTTCGCGATGCGAGTGGTAAGGCTGCGGTCAGACATTGTGGATCGGTTTCTCGAAGAGGCGGGGCGGGTTCCGGCAGCGTGGTGGGACAGCACGGACCTGGGAAGCAAGAGCCGCTGAGGCTCGCCGATGCAGCAGTTCTGGTGTTGTGGGAAACGCTTCAGCTATTCGGCAACGTCACATCGATCGTGCGGCTACCGTCTTGTTATCACTGACCACCGCAGTGGTGGTCTCGATATCTCCAATATGATGACGAGAAGGGAAGTTTGCGGATCGCGAGTCGGTTGCGGACATCTGCTCGCCGCCCTCGCGGGCCGCTCGCCGCATATCTAGCACCTACAGGGCAACCGACCTTCCCGGCCGTCGTTTTGATATCAGCTTGGTCACAGTTTACGCACGATCGATTAACCATGCATAGGGCTATGGTGCAAGTCGCTGCAGAAGGCCGCAGGTGCGCCAGCGCTTTCGTCGCCCATCCAGGGAGTTTGCTGGCGTCCTATGACGCATATCACATTATGCGGCCCTTGACGCTCGGCTGATACGTCTAAGAACGATCGCTGGTGACGCCGCCGCAACCGGCATCGTCTGCTGGCACCGCTAGCACCATTCGGCCCCGCTGCACCTGTTGTGCCGAACCAGCGGCCTGCTGGTCTAGAAGCCCCTGTCACCGCGGCGACGCAGTCGGGACGGCTCACCAGCAGCGCGTGACCAGGGCGCGCAGCGGGGTCGAACGGCACGCACTATTGGGCGGCAGCACCTAGGGCGGCCTGCATGGCGACCCCGTCGACGTAGGAGTGCTTGGCCTTGACCGCGCCGTCTTCGACCAGGACGAAATCCGCGAGGTCGACGTCTACCCGGTTGCCGGTTGCCGCCGTCCCGGTCAACCGCCACTGCACCACCCAGAAGTCGTCCCCGACGCGCAGCGAGATCAGATGGAACGTCAGGTCCGGAACCAGGGCGAGCATCCCTGCCGCGAACTCGCGGATGGCGGCCGGACCTCGCGCGGGTTCCTGTCCGGAGTGCAGATGGAGCACCGAGTCAGCGGTATGGAGCTCGGCGATCCGGTCCGGGTCGCGGTCTACCCAGCAAGCGTGGTAGCGCTCGAACAATTCGCGAGTGGCAGTGGTCATGATGGGAAACTCCGATCGACGAGTGACAATCTGTGCGGATCAGGGAAATTCAGTGTCGCTGGGGCTCGTCCGTCGTGGCGACGGGCGCATGCCTCGACTTCGAACACCACCGTTGTGCACACGCACAACGGACGCTAAGTTGACGGCAGTGATCCAGGACACGCACATCGAGCGCCCGCGCGTTCTTCGCGAGCTGCGCGCGGATCTGGCTGCGATCTCCGCGATGGTGACCGCGCGAATCGAGCATGATGAGGAGGATTACGGCGGCGACGCCGCGCTCGATCACCAAGAATTGACGACTCTCGTAACCGACAGCCTCGCAGCCTTATTGGACGCCCTCGCCGACACCCCGTACTCGCTCGAGCCCGCACACCGAGCCGGACGCCTCAAAGCCGAGCGAGGGATCCCGCTGGACAGTCTGCTGCACGCCTTCCGCGTCGCGGGATTGGCGTTCTGGGACGTCATCGTCGAACGCGCTGAAGCTGACGACCGTCCCGCGCTGCCTCAGCTCTCCACGCGTATGTGGGCCACTGTCGACGAGTACTCCGTCGCGGCGGCCGACGCCTACCGGCGCATAGTCGTCGCCGGGGACGAACAACCCGATCAACGGTTGTTACGGGCACTACTCGATCCCGACCTCCCACCGACGCGGCGCGAGGACTTGTGCAGAAGGATGCGCCTGCCCGCCCGAGGCACGTTCGTCGTCTTGGTCGGCGACATTCGCCTCGTCGCGGCCGGGGTGAGCACCGTAAGGACCCATCTCGCCGACGACCGGGTAACCCTGGCCGCCGCAAACTCCCCGGCCACGCTGCACCGAGCCCTACACGCCGCCACGATGCGAGCCGGTGCGAGCAAACCGTTCACCGACCTCGTCTCCGCGCCTGCCGCGCTCGACCAGGCGCGTCTCGCGTTCCGGTGCCTGAGCCCGGCGGACACCGGAATACATATGTACGCCTCATCTCCGGCGCGCGCCCTGATCGCGGCCCACCCCGAACTCGCCGCAGACATCCTCTCGGATGCGCTCGCCGCATTCGACCGGCTCCACCCCGACGACGCCGACGCTCTCGCGCAGACCGCCCTGGCCTGGTACGAGCTCGGCGGCTCGACGTCGGCGGTCGGAGATCGCCTGCACCTGCACCGCAACACGGTGCTGCACCGTCTCAAACGGATAGAGCAGCTCACCGGTTCGGCGTTCGCAGTGCCGGCCGATGCGGCGCTGTTGTATTTGGCGCTGCAAGCACGGCTGCTCCGAGCGCCCAGCGACCAGTCGTGACGTTGTTGCTTCCAGTCGCCGGTGACGGTGCGCCGTTAATGAGCTGATCACCGCGATCGCACCTGCGGTAGCTGGTCGATCCACGTGGAAAGGCAGAGACTGGTTACTGCCTGCCCGCGCCATTACGGCCGGACCACATCGGTCGCGCCGACCTCGAAACCGCCAGATCGGCGAGCTGCGCGGGTCTGCGCCCATCGGCAGGAAGGAGGCTGAAAATGAATCACTCGGAAATGGACTCGACCTTCTATCGGAGCGCAGCGGAGGCGGCTGCCGCCCCACCGGAGCGACTGGCATACGTCGTCGCGTTCGACCGCGCAGCGCAGAAGCCGGATGCGCTGTCCGTCATCGATGTGGAGCCGGGCTCGGCCACCTACGGCCGGGTGGTGGGCTGGACCGAGGTGCCTCACCTGGGCAACGAGCTGCACCATTTCGGTTGGAACGCCTGTAGCAGCGCGCTGAAGCACGAGGGCCACCACATGGCGGGACTGGCTCGGCGGTACCTGATCGTGCCGGGTCTGCGCTCGTCGATCCTGTACGTGTTCGACACCCAGCCCGACCCACGCCAGCCCACCCTCGCCAAGATCGTCGACAGCTCCGAGCTCGCGGCGAAGGCCGGCTACTCCCGTCCGCACACGCTGCACTGCGGGCCGGACGGTGTGTTCATGACATGCCTCGGCGCAGCGGACGGATCCGACGGGCCGGGCGGGATCGCGCTGCTCGATCACGACACGTTCGATGTACTGCGGCAATGGGAAACAGATCGTGGGCCGCAATACCTCGCATACGACGCGTGGTGGCATCTCAACCAGAACACGCTGGTGAGCAGTGAGTGGGGCACCCCGTCGATGATCGAGGACGGACTGAAACCGGAACTGCTGCTGGGAAACAAGTACGGTCACGCCATCCACTTCTGGGATCTCGCCGCCGGTCGGCACCAGCAGCGGATCGATCTCGGCGAGCACAACCAGATGCCACTCGAACTGCGCCCGTCGCACGATCCGGACGCCACCTGGGGGTTCGCCGGCGTGGTGATCTCAACCGAGGATTTGTCGGCCTCCGTGTGGCGTTGGCACCGCGACGATGGCATGTGGGCGGTCGACAAGGTGATCACCATCCCAGCCGAGCCGGCTGATCCCGACCTGCTGCCGCCTGCGCTGAAACCGTTCGGCGCGGTGCCGCCGCTGGTCAGCGACATCGACTTGTCGGTCGACGACGCATTCCTCTACGTCTCGTGCTGGGGTACCGGGGAGCTCGTGCAGTTCGACGTGCACGATCCGGCCAACCCGAAACAGACCGGCTCCGTCCGGCTCGGCGGGATCGTGGGCCGCACTGCCCACCCGGCCGCGCCGAACCAGCCGCTCGCCGGCGGCCCTCAAATGGTCGAGATCAGCCGCAACGGTCGGCGGGTCTACGTCACCAACTCCCTCTACGGCGCGTGGGACGACCAGTTCTACCCGGACGGCGTCGGCGCCTGGATGGCCGTGATGCGCACCGATCCCGACGGCGGAATGACCATCGACGATTCCATTTTCCCGCACGACGAGGACTTTCGAGGTCTGCGGGTGCACCAGGTGCGCCTCCAGGGCGGCGACGCCTCCTCGGACTCCTACTGCTACCGTTAGTCGGCTGAATTGCTTTGTGCCGCTGCCGTGTTCGGCATCCCACCGATCCAGCAGCGCGGGCAGTTCCTTGCCCATCCACACGAAGAACTCGTGCATATCCCGCACCCGAGCCGCGTCTCGGCCAAACGATTCGAATGACGACGTCTATGCGTATACGTATACTTCGAGCATGTTGGATCCCCTCAGCCTTGCAGTCGGTGCCGGCCTGTTCAGTGTCGGCTGGGTATGCGGTCGATTCGGGCACCGCCGACGGGCTCGGTCGGGGGAGAAGCTTCCCGCGCGTTGCGGTTGCGGCCACGACTTGGCACTGCACGACCGTGCCACAGGGACCTGTCACGCCGAGATTTCCCGTAAAGGCACCCATGGCCTGCGGGAGTGGGTCGGCTGCAACTGCCGCCGCTACACCGGCCCGACTCCCTTGGAGGACGTGTTCACGTCGCCGCTACTACCGCCGGAGTCCTGAACGGACGGAAGGCGATTCACGGTCGGCCGGCCCGGCCGAGGCCCGAACAGCTCCAGGCGGCCACGCCTACGCTGCCGCGATGAGCGCTCTTGCCGCGATCGGAACCGGCGGGCTGCTCGCCGCATCGCTGCTACCCCGCCACACGGTACCGGTGGCACCGCGCGACACCTAGACCGAACTGCCTGCGGCGCCGGGACAATCCGCAGCAGTCAGGAAGCGAGGATTCGAGCCTTCTCGGCTTCGAATTCGGCTTCGGAGAGCACGCCCTGCGCTTTGAGTTGGCCGAGTTCTTTCAGAGCGGTGATCCGATCCATGCCCACAGTGCCGCCCTGCGATGGTGCCGGCGGCGCGGGTGCAGCGGCAGGCTCCGGCGCATACTGTGCGTAGGGGTCGTACTGTGCGGTCTCCTGTGCTGCCCAGCGTTGCCCTTGGCGCCGGGAGACACGGTTGGAGACAGCGGTTGCGGTTCCGGCAACCATGGCGGTGCGGGCGACTCCGCGAAGCAGTCCGGGCATTACATTCCCGCCTCTCTCGATCGAAATGCTGATTCGACCTTTTTGCTTTCAACGGCTCTCGGCGTCGAGAGCGTCCAAAGTCGACAAGATGCTCTGCACCGGTATGCGCCCGGCGGCCACAAGTTGGGCGCCGTTGTGTCGCAGCGCGGCCGCGAAGGGCGCGGCCCACGTGTTCTCGTAGATCAAGATGGCCGCCGAGCGTCCCGGTTCCAGCGCCACACCAGCTTCTCTGCAGTCGGTGTCGTCGAGCAAACCAGAGCGTGCCTCGGCGAACAGAGTGATGTCGAAATCACCCTGCAGCCCCACGTCGGTGATGTCGATGCCGGCAAGCGATCCGTCGGCGTCCTTGCGGACGAACGCCAGATCCAGCACGCGGACAATGCCGCGGTCGACCAGATCGCGCAGCAGCGGTAGCGCCGAACCGTCCGGTGTCCGGTCGGCGGGGAATTCGATGACGAGATAGTCGATGGGGCCTAGCTCGTCAGGACCGATATCTGAATCTGTCACCGGGACCCTCTTTCCGCCACTCGTTACGAGAAAGGGACTCTTATCAGACCGATTGCACTACGGTCGTGTTGCAGCGCGACCCTATACATTGCGTATAGCACCGGAATTCGGTAACAACTTCGGATCCACCGGTATCCCAGATGCTAGTGTCATTCATAGCGTACGCGTCTGATCGTCAGCGGTCATGAAACTTACCGGGCCGGACCCGCAAGGGACCAGACCCCATTCGATGTGGCGTGACCCAGTACTTCACGCAAATCCGGCCTCGAAAGGTTTTGTGGCTGCCGTACGCACCGCCTAGACCGGGGCGGCGCCACCCAACCCAACGGCAGGCTGGCGGTGGCCACGCGCCTACCGACTGGGTGACATCGTCATAACACCCGAATCCTTTCCTGGAGTGAGGGACCCATGGATTCCCACGCGAGTGACAATCCATCCGAGGAGCGGCTGAGCACGGACGAACGCGCCGAGCTCGAGCGGTTGCGGGCCGAGGTGGCCGCGCTGCGCGCAGAGGTTCGCGGTGCGGCACCGCCGCCGGTGTCTCGGCCGCCGCGGCATGCGTGGCGGTGGACCGCGGTGGCGGTCTTGACCGTCCTTGTCGCTGTCCTGGCAATCACCACGGTCACGTCGCGGTTCGTGCGCGGCGAAATCTTGGACACCAACCGATACCTGAGCACGGTGGCGCCGCTGGGCTCGGACCCGGCGTTGCAAACCGAGGTCTCCAATACGATTACCGACGAGATCTTCGCCCGCGTCGACATCGAGGGCCTGACCGCGGACGCGTTGGCCGCCCTGACCGACGCGGTCCCGGCGACCGCGGACCGGCCACGGGTGGATCGCGCGGTCGAGGGACTGGCGCCGGTGATCACCCAGCAAGCCCGTGGCTTCGTCAACGACACCGTGCTGTCGTTCGTGCGCAGCGACCAGTTCGAGGACCTATGGCTGCAAGCCAACCGCGTCGCCCACACCGCCTTGGTGGCGGTGGTGACCGGTCATGTCGGCCCCGAGTCGGTGACCGTCGACGAGAACGGCACGGTGACTCTTTCCCTGCGGACGGTGATCGAGAACGTGAAGGCGCGGCTGGTCGATCGTGGCTTCACCTTCGCCGAGAAGATCCCCGCGGTCGACAAGCAGTTCGTGTTGTTCCGGTCCCCGGAACTGGTGCGGGCGCAGCAGGCGGTCGACACGCTCGACAAGGCTGCGACAGTGCTGCCGTGGGTGACGATCGCGGCCGCGGTGGCCGCGATCGCCGCGGCGCCAGCCGGTCGTCGCCGCCGTGCCCTGGTCTTCGTCGGACTCGCGTTGGTTGTGGGCATGCTCATCCTCGCGATCGCGCTACTCATCGCCCGGGCGGTGTATCTGGACCGGATGCCGCCCGAGGTGCTCGCTCCGGACGCCGCCACCGAGGTCATCGACACTGTCCTGGTGCCGCTGCGGACCGCACTGCGGGCCGTCGCCGTACTCGGCTTGGCGATCGCGCTCGGCGCCTACCTGACCGGGGATTCGGCCTCAGCCGCCGCGACCCGGCGCGGACTCGGTCGCGGCATGGACGCAGTGCAGCAACTCCGGCGGTCGCGCCCGCCGAACCGAGTGGAAACATGGGCCTTCCGCGCACGCGCAGCACTGCGATGGGCGATCATCGGAATCGCCGCGCTACTGCTGGTGTTCTGGCGCTATCCCACTGGGCTGGTGGTCGTCTGGATCGTGCTCGGCGCACTCCTGGCACTGCTGGTATTGGAAATCCTCATCCGCCCCGCCCGCGCCTGGCCGCAACAGGCCGAGGCCGAGACGAAGAACGATGCCGGGACCCCGGCGCAGGCCAACGCATGACCTGCGCTGGGACCCGGTATCGCCCCTACCGAGGCGGGTAAACCGACCGGCAGCGCAGCCGAGTGCGAGTCACATTCGGCTCGGCTGCCAGGTCGTCACCGCCCAGATCACGACGACACCCAAGGCGATCATGATGGTCGACCACCATGGGTAGTACGGCAGCCAGAGGAAGTTGGCCAGGATCGACAACGCGGCCAGGAACACCGCTATCACCCTCGCCCACATCGCTCCGGCTATCAGCCCGACCGCGGCGATCACCACCAAGATCCCGAGAACGAGATGGATCCAGCCCCAACTGGTGGTACTGAACTGGTAGGTGTAATTGGGCCCGGACACGAAGATCTCGTCCTTGGCGATGGCGGCGATTCCCTGGAAGATCGACAGGACGCCCGCGGCCAGTAGGAGAACCGCGGCGCCGATCGACGTCCCGGCCGCGACCGCCTGCTTGACGGAACTATCATCGGTTGCTGACATTTGCCGGTCACCTCTCTCATCAGCGATACACACGGATGGGATTCATCGATGCGACGGGTCTTGCCCGCTTCGAGGGAGACTCACCGGAACCGCAGGTCGTGTGCTATCCGGGTTTTGATCGGTACTCGACGCTCAGATTGCAATCGCCGGTGCCGGCGCTCGCCTCACCTGGCCAGCATATCCCCAGCGAACTCTGACCACCGCCCGATCGGATCCCCCGCGAGTTGCCCGGCGCCACAGGCTCGCGCAGTAGCTCGGTCAGGTGTGGCCATACTCTGAATCGTCGGTGACCGGGCCGCGGAGATACCGACCGAGGTGTGTGTCCTCGAGGGCGAGCGCCCTGGTGATCGTCGCGGCGCCGATGATCACGATGGAAAGCACGAACAGCCAGCTGATCGAGGTGAACACCGGCCCGAGGAGTCCGAATCGCGTATACGCGGTTGCCGTGACCCTCGGCAGAACGACTCGTCCCACGGCACGGACGATCGTGAGACCGGATGCCGTGAGCATGCCGGTCACCCAGAGAACACGAGCGGACAGCTTCCCCATGGTGAGCAGGTACGGGCTGAGAGTCCAGACGACCATCCAGATCACCAGTTCGCCGACCAGTGCGAGGGGCACGCCGATGTAACGGACCCCGGTCAGTTCGCGAATCGCGCCGATCAATACGGCAGAGAGGGTGATGGCGAGGAGGACGATCAGCCAGCGCCAGGCGTCGCGCAGGCCGATCGACGGCACGTTCCAGATCTTCCCATAGATCCGAGCCAGCGCTCTTGCGAGCGAGGTGCCACTGACTGCGACCATCAGCAATCCGACGACACCGAAAGCCGCGAAGGTCGGATCGGTGGCAGTGAAAACGCCGACACCGGACAAGAGCGTCTTCGTGTCGAAGCCGAGCTGATCATTTATCGCTCGGGCGGCCAGATCCCAGTAGGTGAAGATCGAGCCTGCGATGATCACGGGCAATACACATGTGAATATTTTGGCTGCGAGGGTCATCGATCGATCCACGATCTCGATCTCGACGAATCCATTGACAACCAGTCGGGCCGTTCGTGACCAGCCATCCGCCGACTCGATGCGCGCTGCGAGAGCCTTGGCCAGTGCGCCGGACTTTTTCGTCGACCGCATGTCATCGACTCAACCGCACCGATCGCGTGTTGTCATCGTTTCGCTTGGGTTGGTGAGCTACTACTGCGGATTCGGTACGGTTCTCCGAAGACGAATTGCGCGGCGACGAACTCTGCGAGGAGTCGATGGAAGCGAGCAAACAAGCACTCCTACACGGACCGCTGTTCTCTCGGAGAATTCCGCTGGACCGCCGCAACGCGGCCAGCCGGATCAGCGCATATATCTATGGAAATGTCCTGATCCTCGCCGCGCTCATACCGGTGACGACATCCGCCGAGCAAGTCGGCATCTTGATCGTTCTCGGGACGGCCGCCTCGACATTCATTGCACACTCTTTCGCCGAAGGTGTCGGGCAAAGCGTCCGGCAGAACCACCGGATCTCCTCTCGGGAGCGCTGGACGGACTTGCGTGATTCCGTGCCGATCCTCAGCTCGGCGGTGCTGCCCTGCGCGATTCTGGCCATCGCCGGTCTCGGGTGGATGGAACCGCGCACGGCCCAGCTGCTCGCCGAGGTGGTCGTGTTGATCCGGATCGGCGGAATCGTGTTCGTCATCGAGCGGCTCAATGGTGCGCGGCCCCGGCGTTCGACCATCGTCGAGGCGCTGCTTCTCGCGGGCGCGGCGACCACCGTTGTCGGGGTCAAAGTCATCCTGACCCACTGACGTTGTGGTCGAACCCGCCTGCTTTTGTTTCAATCGATATATGTGCAGGTGGATGGCCTACAGCCGCGCCGCGCGCGTCGAGCAGGGTGAAGCCGCTCGGCGCACCACTCCTGTCACCGCTCTCGCCGAACACGACACCACCGGGCGCGACCCGCTCGGCCTGCTCGAGCGGCAGGCGCGAACTCGTATTCCGCAATTGGTTCCGGTGCGGTACGGGCGCATGGTGAGCTCCCCGTTCGCCTTCTATCGCGGGGCCGCCCTGATCATGGCCGACGATCTGTCCCGCACGCCCACGTCCGGACTCCGTACGCACCTGTGCGGTGATGCCCACCTGAGCAATTTCGGAATCTTCGCCACGCCCGAACGTCGCCTGGCATTCGATATCAACGATTTCGATGAGACGTACCCTGGTCCGTTCGAATGGGATGTCAAGCGGCTCGTCACCAGCCTCGCGGTCGCCGCCGACGAGAACGGATTTTCCGGGAAGCAGCGACTCCGGGCCACGCTTGCCTGCGCAGCCGAATACCGAACGACCATGCGACACCAAGCCGAGCAAAGTACCACCGCAGTGTGGTATTCGCGCGTCGACCCCACGGCCGAATTGACCGAACTGCGCGATGAACTGGACACATCCACTCGTGAGCGAGTGCGCAAGGCCCTGGCGAAATCGCGGACTCGCGACAGCCAGCAGGCGCTCGCCAAGCTGACCACACGTGTCGACGGCCGACCGAAAATCATCAGCGATCCTCCCCTGATCGTCCCGATCGAGGAGATCTTCGCGGACCTGGACGCCGAGAATCTGTATCGCGAACTGCGCCAACGTCTCAGGGACTATCGTGCGACCCTGCAGGACAATCGCCGCGTACTGCTGGACCAGTTCGAATTCGTTCAAGCTGCGCGCAAGGTGGTCGGCGTGGGCAGCGTCGGCACCCGCGCATGGATCGTCCTGATGCTGGGAGTCGACGACGATCCCTTGATTCTGCAAGTGAAAGAGGCGCAACCGTCGGTACTGTCACGCTATCTGGCGGGCCCGTCGTTCACCAACCAAGGTGAGCGAGTAGTGCAGGGCCAACGGCTGATGCAAGCGGCAAGCGACATCCTGCTGGGCTGGCAGCAAGGTCCCGACATCGATGGCGAAAGCCGAGACTTCTACGTCCGGCAACTACGCGACGGTAAGGGCTCAGCGGTGATAGAGACCATGGAGCCCAAGGCACTGAGCCTGTACGGCCGACTGTGCGGCCGGGTGCTGGCATATGCACACGCCCGTGCCGGCGACCGTATCGCGATCGCCTCCTACCTCGGCACGACAGACGCGTTCGACCATGCCGTCGCGGAGTACGCCGAGACGTACGCCGACCAGACCATCCGGGACCATGCCGAACTGCAGCGCGCGAACCGGGACGGCCGCGTCACCGCACGCACCGGGATCTGAGCGCTCCACGGCGTCCGGTAGTAATTCGGTGCGATGGCCGTAGTGTCACGGCGCGGTCGACGCGTTGGGCGCCGAACCCGGCTGCCCCAAGGCCTGAGCCTTGAGCTGTTCGAATTCCACGTCGGTGATGACACCTGCGTCGCGCAGGGCCTTCGCGTCGGCGATACTCTCGGCGGGGGACTTGCCCGCGACCTGCCGGATGTACTGATCGGTGGCTTGCTTCGCCTCCGCCTGCGCACGTTGGGAGCGCAGCGCCATGCCCCGTCCTCGGATGATCAGGTACACCAGCGCCGTCAGGTACGGGAACACCACTAGGGCAATCACCCACACGGCTTTGGCGACGCCGGACACGGAGTGGTCACGGAACAGATCCACCAGAATCTGGAACAGAACGATCAGGTACGCCACGAAGGCGAACACGAGGATCGTGTACCACACGTAATCCCAGAACGAATCCATGTTGTAAGCCTCCCTCGGGCGAGCCTTTACCGTGTCGTTGCGCCGTCGAGTCCGACTGCGGCGTAATCGAATCCGCTGGCTCACCATGTTGTAGATCCGACCGTCGGTCGGCATTGTGGCCGAGAACAGACTGCTATTTTCTTTGCCGTTTGTTCATCCCGCATCGCGTTCCGGCGGAAGTCGATGGGCGCGTTTCGAAGCGCAGATCGACTCGGCGCCGTAGGGCCCCGGCGAAAAATTGCCGAGCATATGGACGGGTAGCTCGTTCATCCATTCGATCGGAGGAACCCGCCGGCTGGAAAAGACCGGCAAATAATCATTGACGCAAACGAAGCAGTCGTCAAGATCAGCACACCGCATCCGGGACGGGCTCACGCGGGAGGGACTCAGCCGAATGTGTGGCAGCCATGGCTAGCCGACGCGATCGGCCCGAGCCGCCCGGAACCGACTCGCGTGGGCCACGTTCTGACACAGCACCGTTTCGTTGCATGGACGTAAGGGGTGCGACAGCCCGCGTAAGGGTGTTCGTGGGACAGCTCGTGCACGCTCGGCTTCCGGAGAAGGGCGGGCGAGGTGACCGAGGGCGAGACGACCGAGAGACGCACCGGCAACGCTATCCGCGCGCAGCGCGGCGACGACGGGCGGCGGATCGGATCGTGGTTGACCGGCGTAGCGGTCGCGCTCAATCTCCTCCAGCTCTTCGCCGTACCGCTTCTGCTGTTGCCCCGCGCCCTGGCGTGGGGTTGGGCACTGCTGCCGCTGGCGTTGCTGACGACGACATTCTGGGCGGTGATTCACGAGGCTGTCCACGGCAATCTGCACCCCCGACGCTCCCGCAACGACCAGTACGGACGCATGCTCGCCGTGTTGTACGGCGCACCGTTCGCGTTGCTCAAAGCCGGTCACCTGCTGCACCACCGCTACAGCCGGACCCGTGACCGGGGCGAGGTCTACGATCCGGCGAGGTCCAGCTGGGCGAAGGCCGCGCCCGGGTATTACCTGCGGCTCTTCGGCGGGCTGTACCTGCTCGAGGTCGCGGCAGTCGTGCTCGCAGCGCTGCCAGCCGCTGCCGTGCGTCGGCTCGCCCATGCGGTGGACGAGCCGGATACGGTGGCGGGACCACTGCTCGAACGCGTCGCGCGGACCGAGGTGTTCGGGCAGTTCCGCATCGACGCGGCCGCGATCACGGTGCTCCACGGCGCGGCGTTCGTCGCCTACGGCAGTCACTGGTGGATGCTCCTCGCGGCGCTGGCCGGGCGCGGTGTGATCGTCTCGCTGTCGGACAACGCTTACCACTACGGCACCGACCTCGATGAGCCGCTCGAAGCTCTGAACCTCGAACTGCCCGCGCGACTGGAAGTCCTGGCACTGAGTTTCAACCTGCACGGCATGCACCATCGGCGCCCGGGGCTGCGCTGGTATGAACTCCGGCCGGCCTTCGACACCGAGGGCGGCCGGTACGATTCCGGCTGGTTCCGTGCGGTGGCCCGCCAGATTCGCGGCCCGATCGGGATGGTCACCGATCGCTCAGCCGACCGCCCCAGCTAGGCCGAGCGAGCGCGCCGGACCTCGTCATGGGCCCAGCCAACATATCGGTTCAATAACAGCAAGATGTGATCGACTCCGTCGCCACGCTCGTCCGAGCGTCCCGGCCGCCTGGTTCGCCCAGTTGAAGGCACACAGCCCAGGCAAGGTCACGATCCGGTATCGAGCGGTGCTGCCCGGTGGTGTGACGCAGTCGATGTTCACTTCAACTCCGATAACCGTCACGCTATTGCTAGCTGATTGTTAGCTTGCGTCATGCACGGAGTGCGCAGATCGCCGTACCGGGCACCGGATCGGATTGCCCAACTCGGCGATTCCTGCGTCGATCGCTCGGAATACTCGAATCGCAACCTCAGCCGATCGCAGTGTCGGCCCCCGAGAGGCCATGGTTACTACCGACTCCACACACAACTCAGTCGCCACCAGAAATCGCTCGGCTGTTCCGCGAGTGCCAGGCGGTTCGCGCAGCTCCGCGGATCGACCGGCGCCGTCGGCACTCGGCCTCGACCGCCAGCTTGCGCCGCTGCGGAAACCCGCATTGGTGCTCGGTGCGGCGCTGCTCTGCATCGGCCTGGTCGCGCTGGTGCCGTTGCGTGCCTGGTGGCACGACTACGGCGGCGTCCTTGTCGTCGCGGCTTACCTGCAGTACATGGCCTTGGCGGGAACTCTGGAAATCTGGGGGATACGCATGACCAGGAAGGATCCGTTGGCAAGTGATCCGGATCATGCACCCGGATCCGCTTCGACCGGGCGCGGGGGCTCCGGCGCAATCGGTGCGGCGGGGTCCAGGCGATGAGCTCAGCTGGATGCCGATCGGCTCAGCCTTCCCGGTCGCTCTACCCGGCCTGACCCGCGATCCTGCTGCGGCACGTTCCGACACTGACGGTCCGAGGCCCCGGAATGTCCCGCGAAGGCGGGAGACCTCGGCGCGGTCTGCGGTCAGCGAAGTACGAATCCCGGCGGCCAGCTGTATTCGAATTCCGGAAGATCGAACCCTTGCTCGAAGTGCGCGGTCCGCGCGTCTGTACGGTGCCCGCCATATCGTTCGTAGAAGGCGATTGCCGCGGTGTTTGCTTGCAGCACCTCGAGGTAGACGATGCGGCCGGGATACTTCGCGGCTGCCCACTGCAGACCGTGGCGCAGCAGGCGGGTACCGATGCCCGCACGAGTACGGCCGGGTGCGGCGTGCAGGTTGTCCAGCAGCACGCGGCCGTCCGTAGTCGGCGTCAGATAAACGAATCCGACCGGTTGGCCTGCCTCCTCGGCGACGAAAAGTCCTGTGGCAGTTGGGTCATCGGTAAGTCGTTTGCGCCATACAGTCAGACGATCCTCGAGCAGGGGACCGGTCAAGAACTCTTCCGGCATCATCCCCGCGTAGGCCGAACGCCAACTCGCAGTGTGCAGTTCCGCAACCCGTTCCGCATCGTCAGGCGCACCACTTCTGATATGCATTCCGATATTCTCGCCTCCAATCGTGGATCAGATTGCCTACCGCGACGCGGTGACCCGGTAGTTCGACTCGACTCGAACGGTCTGGTGGTGACCGTCGGCGCCAACGTGCACATCGAGTCACAGTCTCGATTTCCTTGCGTTTCGGCTGTCCGTTCGGCGTGTCGCTGAAGGTTTGCCGACGATGTCGGATTTGAATGCAGGTTGGCTGGTCGACGAATGCCGCGAACTACCCGTGGAGGTCAAGGTCGTGATCCGGCAGTGTGTTCTTTTCCCCGGCAGCAGGCGCAGCGGTCTGGCTCGGAGCCTCGGTGCGATCGGCGGTGTGGCACTCGGGCTGCTCCTGGCGGCGACGGCGACCGGGGAACCACTGTATCCGCGGCCGGATCCGGACCCGTTCTATGCCGCCCCTGCGGATTTGGCGGCACACCAACCAGGGGATGTGCTCGGTGTGCGAGCACAGCCGCCGGTGGCGATCTTCCCCGGCTCCACCGTCTCGCTGGTCAAATTCCGGTCCACCAACTCACGCGGCGCGCCGATCGCGGCGACCACCACGGTGCTCACGCCCGCCAACCATGCGCCCAATGGGCCGTTGCTGTCGTATCAGCATTTCATCAACGCGCTCGGCACCCAGTGCGCGGTATCGCGCTCGCTGTACGGCGGCGATCGGAATCTGACGGTGACGATGCCGATTTTGAACGTGGCGCTGGCGCAGGGTTGGAGTGTCGCGCTGCCCGATCACCTCGGACCGCAGATGGCTCTCGGGGCCGCGCGTTTGGGTGGCCAGATCGTCCTGGACGGCATCCGTGCGGTGAAACGACTGCCCGCGCTCGCTGCGCAGCACAGTCCGACGGTCATGGCCGGCTACTCCGGCGGCGGCCTGGCCACCGCATGGGCGGCCGCATTGCAGCCGACGTATGCACCGGAGCTGGAGCTCGCGGGCGCAGCCACTGGCGGTGCCCCGATGAACCTGGTGACGATGGCGGAGGCGGTGGGCTTGGAGCCGCACCCGTCCTTCGGGCTGGCGATGGGGGCGGCGATCGGCCTGGAGCGGGAGTACCCGGACCGGCTGCCGCTCAGCTCGTATCTCAACGCGCGCGGCCTCGCGGCCCGTGATGCCATGGCCAACAGCTGCAGCAACGAGATCCTCCTCGCGGGCGTCGGCGGCAGCGCTCGCGAGTACCTCACCAGCACTTCGATCTTCGACAGCCCCGAAGCCCGGTCGGTGGGGGAGGAGAACAGCCTCGAGCTCTACGCCGGGGTGCCGGAAATACCGATCTTCGAATGGCACTCGCCAGACGACCAGCAGATTGCGGTCGATGCCATCGAGAACACCATCCGCCGCTGGTGCGCGGCCGGGGTGCGGGTGCAGACACTGCGGGTGCCCGCGGCCGAATCGCCACCCCCGCATCTGTCCACGGCGGTAGTGGGTACACCCGCGGCGGCGATGTGGCTCGACGCGCGGGTCCGCGGAGAACCCGCCCCCACCAACTGCTGACGAAGCGGGTGCCGGACACCAGAGCTACTTCCGGATGTCGGTCGCGTTCAACTCCACAGTGTCACATGGACTTTCGGGCGGAACCGCGTGACGCCAACGCCGGACCCGCGGATCATCGCCTGGAGGCATCGCGGCGTGGTGATGAACCGCAGCAGCTCCGACACCGCGGGCTGGCGGGAATCGGGCGGCAATGTGGTGGCGCACCACTCGTCGGATACCTGCAGCCCGGGCCCCTTGATGTGGATCAGCCGAGCGGCCGCGAGGTCGGAGGAGACGGCGAAGCCGATCGTCAGGGTGATGCCTCCGACACGGCGGACCTCTTCGAGCGCGGCGGCGTCGCTCTGAAAGATCCGCTGGTGCGATTCGGGAACGGCCAACTCGCGCAACATCGTCGCGATGTGCCCGTCGACACTGCCTGCGCTGGGGCCCAGCATCCACTGTTGCTCCCGCAGCAGCGCCGGATGTGGTGTGGCGCCCGCCAGCGGGCTGTCGGGGCGCGCGACCGAAATGATCTGATACTTCAGGAATGGCCGGGTGGCGATGGTCGTTCCGGTGCCGGCGGGCGCGGGCCCCAGCGCGATGTCGACCGCGCGGGTCTCGATCAGGCTGCGGAACTGGCTGGTGGGATGCACACTCAGCTCGACCGAAAGATCCTTCGCCCGCGCCGCGAACAAGTCGATGAGGCCGGGCGCTGCGTGTTCGGCGAACGCGCTCGATGCGGCGATGTGCAGCAGCCGCCGGCCGTGCGCCGCTTCGCTCACCTCGATGGCGGTCTGGCGCTGCAGTCCGAGAATCTCGATCGCCCGGCTGGCCAAGCGCAATCCGCCGGGCGTGAAGGCCAGGCCCGCCGCCGCGCGGGTGAACAGCGGGTCGGCGAGTTCCTTGCGCAGCTGGGCGATGTGCAGGGAGACACCGGCATCGGACATCCCCAGCTCTCTGGCCGCCGCATGGACGGAGCCGAGCCGCACCACGGTCGAGTAGGCCCGAAGCTGGGCGGGCGTCACGATCCGAGTCTAGTTTGGAGGTGGACGCAGTGCCTACCGCCGCATCGCGTCCGGAGGACGCATCATGCAGGACGTGCTCGCGGATCTGATGACAACCTGGAATGCCGGGGGCACGGCCGGGGTCGCGACGGTCGTGCGTACCTTCCGTTCGGCGCCGCGACCGCCTGGCGCGGCCATGGTCGTCGCCCCGGACGGGACGGTCGGCGGGTCGGTGTCCGGTGGCTGCGTCGAAGGTGCGGTCTACGAACTCGCCACCGACGTCATGCGGACCGGTCGTCCGGCACTGCAGCGGTACGGGTTCTCCGACGACGACGCATTCGCCGTCGGCCTCACTTGCGGCGGCATCATCGACATCTTCATCGAAGCGATCTCCCAGGACACGTTCCCGGAACTCAGCGAGGTCGCCGCGGACATCGCCGACCAGCGGCCGGTCGCGATCGCGACCGTCATCGAGCACCCGGACGCCGCCCGCGTAGGGCGACGGCTACTGATCCGGCCGAACAGCGCGCACGGCACGCTGGGGTCGGCGCGCACCGACGATGCGGTGATCGATGACGCACGCGGGCTGCTCGCAGCGGGCCGAAGCGAGGTGCTGTCCTATGGTCCGGACGGGCAGCGCCGCGGCGAGGGCATGGCGGTTTTCGTCGCCAGTCATGCTCGGCAGCCGCGGATGCTGGTGTTCGGAGCCATCGATTTCGCCGCCGCCGTGGCCCAGCAGGGATCGTTCCTGGGGTACCGGGTGACGGTGTGCGACGCGCGGCCGGTCTTCGCCACCTCCGCCCGGTTCCCGACCGCCGACGAAGTCGTCGTCGACTGGCCGCACCGCTACCTGGCCGCACAGATCGCGGCCGGTGCGGTCGATTCGCGGACCGTCGTCTGCGTGCTGACCCACGATCCCAAGTTCGACGTTCCACTGCTCGAGGTGGCGCTGCGTGCACCGGAGATCGGCTATGTCGGCGCGATGGGCTCGCGCCGCACGCACGACCAGCGGTTGGCCCGCCTGCGAGAGGCCGGTCTCACCGAAGAGCAACTCGCTCGGCTTGCCAGCCCGATCGGGCTGGATCTCGGCGGCCGGACACCGGAAGAGACGGCGGTGTCCATCGCGGCCGAGATCATCGCGCAGCGCTGGGGCGGGCACGGCCGATCACTGACCCGAACCGGCGGACGGATTCACCACACGCCGCGAACCGGGAATTAAGTGATTCCTTAATTCGGTCTTGACGACGGTGTCAGCGGCGCAGAGGCTGGGCTTCTCCCCATTGATGTGAGGTAAGTCACATGCAAGTTCCTGGGCCATTCGAATACGAACGCGCGACGGGCGTGGATCACGCCATCGGACTACTGGACCGGCTCGGGGAGGAGGCGCGCATCATCGCGGGCGGGCACAGCCTGCTGCCGATGATGAAACTGCGGCTGGCCAATCCGGAATATCTCATCGACATCAACGACCTGGCTGCCGAGCTGGGATACATCGTCACCGATCCGACCCTGGTGCGAATCGGTGCGATGGTCCGGCATCGGCACCTGCTCGAATCCGACGACCTCGCCGCGGTGTGCCCGATCTTCCGGGACGCCGAGCGCGTGATCGCCGACCCGGTCGTGCGCAACCGCGGCACGATCGGCGGCTCGCTGTGCCAGGCCGACCCAGCCGAGGATCTCACCACGGTCTGCACGGTCCTCGGCGCCACCTGCCTGGTACGCGGACCCTCCGGCGACCGGGAAATCGCCATGGACGGCTTCCTGGTCGGTCCGTACGAAACCGCCATGTCGCGAAACGAACTTTTGCTCGAGATCCGAATTCCCGTGCGGCATCGGACTTCGAGTGCCTACGCCAAAGTGGAGCGCCGGGTCGGCGACTGGGCGATCGCGGCAGCAGGCGCGACGGTGACACTGCGGGACGGGACGATAGCGGCCGCACGAATCGGTCTGACAGCGGTCGACCCCGATCCGGCGGCGCTCGCCGCTTCGGTGGACGACGTGCTCATCGGCGAGCCACCCACCGAAGAGGTCTTTTCCGAAGCGGGCCGCCGGGCGAGCGCGGCGTGCTCACCGGTCTCCGATGCGCGCGGCAGCGCGGACTACAAGCGCCATCTCGCGTCCGTACTGACGATTCGCGCGCTCCGCACCGCGGCCGAGCGCGTACTGAACCACCCTGCGCTGAAAGGGAATTAGCCATGCAGGTAACCATGACCGTCAACGGCGAGCCGGTGACCGCGGAAGTCGAGCCACGCACCCTGCTCGTGCATTTCCTGCGAGATCAGCTGCGGCTCACCGGAACCCACTGGGGCTGTGACACCAGCAACTGCGGCACCTGCGTGGTGGAGGTCGACGGCGAACCGGTGAAGTCCTGCACGATGCTGGCCGTCATGGCCCACGGTCGTGCGGTGCGCACCGTCGAGGGACTCGAGGTGGACGGCCGGCTCGATCCGGTGCAGGAGGGCTTCATGCAGTGTCACGGGTTGCAGTGCGGATTCTGCACGCCCGGAATGATGATCACCGCCCGCGCACTGCTGGACCGTAACCCGGATCCCGACGAGCAGACCATCCGCGAGGCGATCTCGGGCCAGATCTGCCGCTGCACCGGATATACCACCATCGTCCGGTCGATCCAGTGGGCCGCGGCGAAGCAACGAGGCGCCGCCGCGGAGCCCGAACCCGCGGCCACGGAAACGCCGGTTGGGAGCGCGTCATGACCGCCGTCGAGTCCCGGCCCGAAGACCGGGTCGACAACGACCGCAAGCCGTGCGGTCACGGGAGGATGCTCCGCAAAGAGGATCCCCGGTTCATTCGCGGACACGGCAATTATGTCGACGACGTGTCGCTGCCCGGCATGTTGCACATGGCGATCCTGCGTTCCCCGTTCGCGCACGCACGGATCGTGAGCGTCGACGTCTCCGCCGCACAGGCCCATCCGAAGGTCAAAGCGGTTGTCACCGGTGCGGATCTCGCGGCGAAGGGACTGGCCTGGATGCCGACGCTGTCCAACGACGTGCAAGCAGTGCTGGCGACGGACAAGGTCCGTTTCCAGGGCCAGGAGGTGGCCTTCGTCGTCGCCGAGGATCGCTACTCCGCGCGCGATGCGTTGGAGCTCATCAACGTCGAGTACGAGATGCTCGATCCGGTGATCGACGCCCGGACCGCACTGGCCCCCGACACGGTGGTGATCCGCGATGATCTCGAGGGCAAGCAGGACAACCACTGCTTCGACTGGGAGACCGGCGACGCCGCCGCGACCGAGGCGGCGTTCGCACGCGCCGACGTCGTCGTCAAGCAAGAAATCGTCTATCCGCGTGTGCATCCCGCCCCGATGGAGACATGCGGTGCCGTCGCGGATCTCGATCCTGTGACGGGGAAGCTCACGCTGTGGTCGACGAGTCAGGCGCCGCATGCCCACCGCACGCTCTACGCGTTGGTGGCCGGGCTCCCCGAGCACAAGATCCGGGTGATCTCGCCCGATATCGGCGGCGGGTTCGGCAACAAGGTGCCCATCTATCCGGGATACGTCTGCGCCATCGTCGGGTCGCTGTTGCTGGGCAAACCGGTGAAATGGATGGAGGATCGCAGCGAGAATCTCACCAGCACCGGGTTCGCCCGCGACTACATCATGCTCGGCGAGATCGCGGCCGACAGCGACGGCAAGATCCTGGCCATCCGGTCGACCGTCCTCGCCGATCATGGCGCCTTCAACGGCACGGCCGCGCCGTTGAAGTATCCGGCTGGTTTCTACGGCGTATTCACCGGCAGCTACGACATCGAGGCGGCCTACTGCAAGATGACCGCGGTCTACACGAACAAGGCCCCCGGCGGCGTCGCCTACGCTTGTTCGTTCCGGATCACCGAGGCGGCCTACTTCGTCGAGCGGTTGGTCGATTGCCTCGCCTACGAACTGAAGATGGATCCCGCCGAGCTGCGGCTGCGGAATCTCCTTCGCCCCGAACAGTTCCCATACACCAGCAAGACCGGCTGGGTCTACGACTCCGGCGACTACGAGAAGACGATGCGCCTGGCGATGGACATGATCGGCTACCGCGCCTTGCGGAAAGAACAGCAGGACAAGCGCGCCCGCGGCGAGTTGATGGGCATCGGGATGTCCTTCTTCACCGAGGCCGTCGGCGCGGGACCGCGCAAGAATATGGACATTCTCGGACTCGGGATGGCCGACGGGTGCGAGTTGCGCGTCCATCCGACCGGCAAAGCCGTTGTGCGGCTTTCGGTGCAGACCCAAGGGCAGGGGCACGAGACGACCTTCGCCCAGATCGTCGCCGAGGAACTCGGCATACCACCGGACGACATCGACGTGGTGCACGGCGACACCGATCAGACGCCGTTCGGCCTCGGCACCTACGGCAGCCGGTCGACACCGGTCTCGGGCGCCGCTGCCGCACTGGCCGCGCGGAAGGTGCGCGACAAAGCGCGGATCATCGCCTCCGGCATGCTCGAGGTCTCCGTCGCTGACCTCGAGTGGGAGAAGGGCTCGTTCCACGTCAAGGGCGATCCGTCCGCGGCCGTGACGATCCAGCAGATCGCGATGCGAGCACACGGCGCCGGTGACCTCCCCGAGGGCATCGAGGGCGGACTCGACGCCCAGGTCTGCTATAACCCGGAGAATCTCACCTACCCCTACGGCGCGTACTTCTGCGTCGTCGATATCGACCCTGGGACCGCCGTGGTCAAGGTCCGGCGCTTCCTCGCCGTCGACGACTGTGGAACCCGGATCAATCCGATGATCATCGAGGGCCAGGTCCACGGAGGCATCACCGACGGCATCGGTATGGCGTTGATGGAGATCATCGCCTTCGACGAGGACGGCAACTGCCTCGGCGGATCCCTGATGGACTACCTCATCCCGACGGCACTCGAAGTTCCGCATCTCGAAACCGGGTACACGGTCACTCCTTCGCCGCACCACCCGATCGGCGCCAAAGGCATCGGCGAATCGGCCACGGTCGGATCCCCGGCGGCGGTGGTCAACGCTGTGGTGGATGCATTGGCGCCGTTCGGAGTTCGGCACGCCGACATGCCGCTGACACCGTCGCGGGTCTGGGAAGCGATGCAGGGCCGGGCCACACCGCCCATCTGAGCGGACGCGGGCGATATGGGATCACCGATGAAGATCACCGAGCGTGCACAGCAGCTGGTCCGCACCCGGACTCCGTTCGTGCACGCTACCGTCGTGCGCGCACAGCAACCGACCTCCGCGCACGCCGGGGACGAGGCGATCCTCTTGCAAGACGGGACGATCGAAGGATTCGTCGGCGGCCAGTGCGCCCAGAACTCGGTCCGCAAGGCGGCGCTGGGTGCCCTGCAGTCGAACGAGAGTGTGCTGCTGCGGGTGCTACCCGACGGCGATCTGCAATTTCCCGAGGCGCCCGGCGCGACGGTGGTAGTGAATCCCTGTCTGTCCGGCGGAGCGCTGGAGATATTCCTCGAGCCGCAGATCCCGGCGCCTCTGGTGCGCATCAGCGGGGTGACACCTATCGCGGACGCACTGGCCGATGTGTGCGAACTGGTTGGATTCGGGGTGCGACGCAGCGCTGCCGACGCCGACTCGCCGGATTCGCTGGCAGACACGACCGCGGTGGTGATCGCCAGCCATGGCGGCCCGGAAGCCGAGCTGATCCGTACCGCCCTTGACGCGGGAGTGGGGTATATCGGACTGGTCGCCAGCCGGATTCGGGGAGCGTCCATTCTGGACGAACTCGGATTGACCGACGCCGAGCGAGCGCGGGTGCGCACACCGGTGGGTCTGCCCATCGGCGCCAAGACATCCGCGGAAATAGCCGTCTCGATTGTCGCGGAAGTGATCCAGGCGATCCGCAAAGGCGGTTTGGCCGTCCCGGCCCGCCCGGCGAGCGTCGCATTCGAGGCACTCGATCCGGTGTGCGGGATGACCGTGACGGTCGGGCCGGACACACCACGTCTCACTGTCGACGATGTCGACCACTGGTTCTGCAGCTCCGGCTGCCGCACCTCTTTCGCTGAGGCGCATCCAGGCTCATGATCGGTTTCGTCACCGGAGTCGTGCTCGCCGCGGGAAGCTCACGGCGGCTCGGTACTGCGAAGCAGATTCTGCCGTACCGGGATACGACGATTCTCGGCGCCACCCTCGACGTGGTGCGATCCTGCGCTTTCGATCAGATCATCGTCACCCTCGGCGGTGCGGCGGCGGCGGTGCGGCAGCAGGTCGATCTCACCGGCGTCGAGGTGGTCATGGCCGACGACTTCGGATCGGGCTGTTCGTCGTCGTTGCGTTCGGCCCTGAGCTCGGTGCATCCCCGGGCCGCCGGAGTCGTGCTGATGCTCGGTGACCAACCGGGTCTGTCGGCGTCGACCGTCGAGCGACTGATCGCCGAGGGAACGACCGCCGCGATCACGATCTGCCGCTACCGGGACGGTGTCGGGCATCCATTCTGGCTCAGCCGCAGCGTATTCGGCGAGCTGGCCCGACTGCACGGCGACAAGGCCGTGTGGAAGATCATCGAGTCGGGCCGCGTCGCGGTGTCCCGGCTCGACGTCGACGCACCGGTGCCCTTGGACGTGGACACCTGGGACGACTACGAGCGCTTGCGCGCCGCGACGCCGCCATGATGTCACCGTTCGACGATGTCGAGGACGTGGTGCGACGATTCGACGCCGACGACTTTCTGCTCGACACCGGAACCGCCGCGGCGTTCTATCTGGCCACCACGCTGGGGCGGCCGCTGCTGCTGGAAGGCGAACCGGGAGTGGGCAAGACGACGGCGGCGAAGACCCTCGCCACCGTGCTCGGGGCACCGTTGATCCGCCTGCAGTGTTACGAGGGCCTCACCGTGAACGAAGCGCTGTACGACTGGAATTATCAGCGTCAGCTGCTCAGCATCCGGCTCGCCGAGGCGCGCGGCGCCGACCTCACCGAAGCCGACCTGTTCACCGAGGCATTCCTGGTCGACCGCCCGATCCTGCGCTGTGTGCGGTATCGCGGTCCGACGCCGCCGGTACTGCTGGTCGACGAAATCGACCGTGCCGACGACGAATTCGAGGCGCTGCTGCTGGAATTCCTCGGTGAGACCACAGTGACCGTCCCCGAACTCGGGACCTTTGCTGCCGAGCAGCCGCCGCTGGCGGTGCTGACCTCGAACCGCAGTCGCGACCTGCACGACGCGCTCCGGCGGCGCTGCCTCTATCACTGGATCGACTACCCGGAGCCGGCCCGCGCTGTGGCGATCGTGCGACGCACCGTGCCCGGAGCCACCGACGCGCTGATCGAGCATGCCACCCGATTCGTCGCCCACGCGCGCGGTCTCGATCTCGACAAACCGCCTGGCGTCGCCGAGACCATCGACTGGATCGCCGCGTTGGCGACCCTCGACGTCGCCGATCTCACCGCGCCGGACGCGGTCGCCGCGCTGAGCGCATTGGCCAAGACACCCGACGACCGCGCCACCTTGCACGTGGCATTCGTCGAATACACCCAGGGCCTGCCTACCGGATGAGAGGGATACATCGATGAAGATCGTCAATGAGTTCACCGTCCACGCACCCGTCGAAAAGGCATGGGAGGTGCTGACCGACCTCGAACAGGTCGTCGGGCTGATGCCCGGCGCGCAGATGGCCGGTTGGGAGGGAGACGACTTCCTCGGCCGACTGAAGGTCAAAGTCGGCCCGGTGACCAGCGAATTCACCGGGAAAGCAAAATTCGTCGAGCGCGACGAACACGACCATCGCGCGGTCATCGACGGCCGCGGCCGGGATACCCGCGGATCCGGAAACGCGGCGGCGACCATCACCACACAACTGCGCGAGGACGGCGACGAGACCCGGGTCATCGTGGACACCGACCTCAAGATCGTCGGCAAGCTCGCCCAATTCGGCAGCGGGATGCTGCAGCAAGTGTCCGAGAAGATGATCGGTCAATTCGTCGCATCCTTGGAGGCGAAACTCGTGGGCGACAAGGCCGCTGCGGAACCGGTAGCCGGGCCGCACGGGGGAGAGGCGCGGCCGCAACCGATCGCAGAATCCGAGCCGGCACCGCTGGATCTCGTCGGTCTGGTCGGGCCCGCGGTGATCAAGAAGTATGCGCCCGCCATTGCTCTCGTGCTCGCGGCCGTGCTCGGAATCATCCTGGTACGCAGGAAGATGCGCGGGAAGCGATGACACGAGCCGCTCTGCTGCGCGGCATCGACCTGGCCGCATTCGCCGTCGCGGTGGTCGCGCGATTGCGGTGCGGCGGCGTCGCGGTGGCGCCGAGCGGGCCCGCGCTGTTCGTGCAAGCCTTGCGTCGTATGGCGCCGCGGTCGCGTACCGAGCTCTACTGGGCGATGCGACTCACACTCGTCGATCGCATGCAGGATCTCGCCGCCTTCGACGCGGTGTTCGCGGCGGTGTTCGCCGACGCGGTGCTGGGTGTGGACCCGCCGAGCCGAACGCACGGACAGCAGGCCGAACACATGACCGCACCCGGCGTGGGCGGTCGGGTGCAGCCGCGGCAAGGTGGTGAAGTCCCGTGGGCGACACTGCAATCAGCTACCGGCGCCGACCGGCCAACCGACCGGAGTGTGACGCTGCCGGACGTGCTGCCCAGCCGGTTCGCAGCACGAGAACAGGAACCGTTCGCCCGCTTCGATCCGGACGATGTGCGGACAGTCGGCGCCTGGCTGGAGCAGGCGTCGGCGTTCTGGCCGCAGCGCAGCAGCAGGCGGTACGAAAACCATGTGCACGGCAAACGGATCGACTTCCGGGCGACGATGAACAACTCCCGCCGCACCGGCTGGGAGCCAGCGGTGCTGGTCCGCACTCGTCCCCGGCGCCGCCCGCGCCGAATCGTCATGATCTGCGACGTCAGCCGCTCGATGCAGCCGTACTCGACGGTCTACCTGCATCTGATGCGGGCCGCGATGCAGCGCCGTTCGCCCGATCGACCCGAGGTGTTCGCCTTCTCCACCTCGCTGACCAGACTTACCTCGGTGCTCGCGCACCGGTCCCCGGATGTCGCGGTGACCCGAGCCAACGACAAGGTGCTCGACCGCTACGGCGGCACACATATCGGCCGATGCCTCGGCGCGCTGCTCACGACTCCGTCCGGTAACGCGGTGCGCGGCGCCGTCGTCGTCATCGCGTCGGACGGCTGGGACAGCGACACCCCTGATCTGCTGGCCCGTGCGATGGCCCGGATCCGACGCCGGGCTTGGCGCGTCATCTGGCTCAATCCCCGTGCGGGTGACTCCCGATTCCAGCCGGCCACCGGTGCGATGGCGGCGGCCCTGCCGTTCTGCGACATCATGATGCCCGCGCACACGCTGGCGGGTATACACGCGTTCGTCCAAGTTTTGGCATCGTCGGCTGCCACCTGACGCGCGGTCACGCGCAGCCGGGTGAATCGGCGCGCAGCCGCGGATTCGACAGCACCTTCGGCCGGCAGCGCGCGTTTGCCGAACGTACCGTGCCGGGGCGCAGCGCGCCTATCGTTGTGCACGTGAGGGCAAATACCTGAACCGAGAGGAGAGGCGGAGGCCGCTGTGCCATATGAGGACAAGAAGCGAGCAGCGCATCGTGCTCTGGTGGACCGCGTCCTGAACGGAAAGGGCACCACATCCGCCGACCAGCGCGCCCGCGCCTTTCGCAACGCCGATGTTCCCCCGCCCTTGCACCCGCTGATCGACAAGGTCGCCACCAGGCCAACGCAGGTCACCGGCGCGGACTTCGCCGCAGCCAAGGCATCGGGCTTCAGCGAGGACCAACTCTTCGAGCTGGTGATATCCGCTGCGGTCGGCCAGTCCGCCCGGCAGTACGACGCGGGACTGGCGGCCTTGGCCGAAGCTACCGGCAGCGAGGAGGCCGGATAGTGCGCCTCGACATCCTCAACCACGGTTACCGTCCCGGGACCAAGTTGCTGTTCGCGCTCATCCGGGCGTTCTCCGGGCAGCCGGTACCGGACGCCGCCAAGCTGGTGTTCTACCGGCCCGACTTCTACGGTGCCAGGGCGAAGAAGTTCACCCACGAGGCAATGCGGGGGGCCTCCGCCTGGTCGGTAGCCGACCGAGAGCTGATGGCGGCCTTCGTGTCGAAGGTCAACGAATGCGCGTTCTGCATCGGCGCACACACCGCGACCGCAGAGCAGGCGTACCTCGACAGCGCAAAGGTGCGCGCGGTGCTGGCCGACGTGGAATCGGCCCCCATCGAGGAGGGACTGCGGGCAACGCTGCGGATGCTCGGCAAGCTGACCCGGGAAGGAACGGTGGGCGTCGAGGACATGCAGGAAGTGCTGTCCGCAGGTGTCACACCCCGGCAGATCGAGGACGCGCTGGCCGTCTGCGCCGCGTTCAACACGACCGACCGGCTCGCCGACGCATTCGGCTTCGAACTGCTCAGCCCGGCCGGCTTCGAGGCAGGGGCCAAGTACCTGCTCAAACGGGGCTACCGATAGAACTGCAGCTCTACCGTCCGGCATACAGGCTGCTGAGCAGCTCGAACATTCTCACCCCACGACGCCTCCACGTCGGTTACCGCGAACTGCGGTGCACTCACATTCCAGCTCGACGGTCCGTCCTTGCTGCCGCGCCAGGAAGAACACCCTGTCCAGGGCGTCAACCGGCATCTCGGCGTGACATTTTCGGGACCGTTTCGTAATGTATCGGTGACCTATTCTCGACAGTAACCGGTAATCGACATCATGCCTGGTCAACACCGCAAGCCGACCGCAGCCCGGAAGCTCACGCCCCTGGCTGTGGGTGGCATCGCGGCGACTATCGCCGTCGTACTGTGGGTGGCGATCCGACTGAGCCCGGCTGCCCAGCATGCCGCGGCGGTCGATTCGCCGCCATCGTCCGCCGTCGAAACCGACTCTGCTCCGACCACCGGGCCGTCAACGACTCAGCCGGCACCGGCGGCGGCAGCGGCCCCAGCCGAGCTACCACCACCCTCGGCCAAGGAAGCCGCACAACACCTGCCCCCACCGACTCCGTGTTCGACGGAACTCGCCGGCACACGGCCGCACGTGGCAAAGGTGGGCAACCTGCTCAAGAAGACGTTCGGCATCACCGAGATCGGCGGCGCCGTCGGACGTGGCGACGGTGACCACGGCGCGGGCTTGGCACTCGATCTCATGACATCCGATTTCGCGCGCGGCGACGCGATCGCCGACTTCGTGCTGGCCAATAAGCAGCGCTTCGGCGTGACCTACGTGATCTGGCGGCAGCGGTACAACGACGGCAACGGGTGGTCGTACCTGGAAGACCGCGGGAGCCCGACCGCCAATCACTACGACCATGTGCATGTGTCGTTCGCCAAGTCTGCCGATGTCGACGTGACCTGCTGATTGCGCGCCGCGGGCGTGCGCCCCGGCGGCGTTCCGGGCGCGATTCTCGATCATCACGGAATCGACTCGGGGAGAGGATGCTTCACAGTCGTTCCAGATGGCCCGGGCTGATCGTGCTTGCCGCAGCTGGACGTAGCCGCAGTGGCGCGAGGTCGTCGGCACCAGGACGCCACTACCTGTCAATGCGATGCCCGATATTGACCGCCGGGCGGGGGATGTCCACGTATTGATGTAATGCAGCCGATTCTCTGGGATGAAAGCGCGAATCATGCGCTCAATCACAAGTACTGGATGGCACGCAGGCTGATCAGTGCGCTGCCGTCCCGATACCGTGAAGTGGTCGTCGGCACCTGCGGCAACTACGGTGTGGCGTTGCTGCTCGCCTGTCGGGAGCGTGGCATCAGTGCAACGGCATTCGTTCCCGAATCCACGCCGGAGGAGACGCTTGCGATACTGCGACGTCTGTCGCCGACGGTCGTGCGGGCAGGGAAAACCTACGAGCACGCGGTTGCCGCCAGTAAGCGCGCCGCCGCGGCGTCATCCTTCGTCGCCGATGGAAATGTGGACGGGCCGTGGAGTGATGTGTTGCTCGCGGGAATCGCCGAGCGTGTCAGGCTTTTCATCGAAAACTGTGGTGCGCGCGGGCGGACCCGGTTATGGATACCGACCGGCAACGGAACCACTGTCGCAGGCTGCTGGGCGGCGGTCGTGGAGTCGGGCTCGGCGGTGGAACTGCATGCGGTGTCGAGCGCGGGGAACAACTCGATCACCCACAGCTTCTCGGTGGGCAGTGATCACCATCTCGCGTGCGCACCGGAGTCGATCACCGAATCACCGGACAATCTCCCGCTGTGCAACTGGAATGCGCTGCACGGGGTGGAGGCGATGGCGGCTATCCGGGAGTCGGCGGGGTCGGCGATCGAGGTCTCCGACAGCGAACTCCGCACCGCGAGTGCGCATCTGGGCCGGGCCGGTATTCCCGCGACACCCGCGGGCGCCGCTGGGTTCGCCGGATTTCTGCGCGACGGCACATCGGACGGCTACACCGACATCATCCTTGTGACGAGCCGCAGAGGACGCCATCCAGACACCTCACAGAACTTCCCGGGTTCCGATGGCACGGAGCGCGAGATCGACTGTCTCCCTGGCACAACCCCAGGCCATCGAAACCCCTGAACCACCGTGACCGTAGTTGTGGATCACCAGCCCGGCACCCGGCTCGTCCGATACTTCCAGCCGGACCGCCGGACGACACGGGCGAAGCCCCACCCGGTGACCGACGACCGCCGCACCCTGAAGACCGGGGCACACGGCGGTACAGCGGTCGATGATCCCGCGGGCTACCTCGGGGTCGGGCGTGGCGTTCCAGTTCCCGAATTCGAAGGTGCCACCGAGCGACACCGTATCGCCGTGCGGCAGCACGTACAGCTGCTCGGGATTGTCACCGCGCTTCGCTACGAAGAACTCTTCGATCCCAGGATTTTCGACCACAACGACCTGACCGCGCGCAGGCGACACGGAGGAATCGCCGACGAGCTCACGTGCCCCGATGCCGGTGCAGTTCACCAGAAGGAGGCCATCGCGCCGCTCGGATCGCAGCCCTTTCACATCGCGCATCTCGATTCGTCCGCCACCGGACCGGAACCGGTCGACCAGGGAGGCCAGGTGCCGCGGCATGTCGATGATCGGGACCGAGAAGTGCCAGCCCGTGCGGTAGGAGGGGGGTAGTTCTTCGGCCGGGCAGGTTTCGAACGATTCGACGTCCGAACTCCAGGACGGTTGGGGGGTTTCGCTTTCCGACGCCTGTATGCCGGGCACGAGGTAGACGCCGGTGCCTGGCAGCGCGGCGAGATCGATCAGTTCCGACAGGGTTTGTCTGGCCCAGAGGGTCGGACGGTGGCCCCCGCCGGTCTCGTAGGGGCCCCAGATCGCGCCCGCGGCGGCCGAGGTCGTATCGCCGGGCATCGACGCGGTGACGATCGTGACCTGAAATCCGGCGTCGGTGAGACAGATCGCGCTGGTCAGGCCGATAATGCCCGAGCCGATGACGGTCGCGCGCCGCGGCGGAGCGGAGGTCACCGCGCCGACCGCCCTTTCAGCTCCTGGGTCAGGCGCAGCAGCGCCGGAATCGTCTCCGCCATCGGCACCTCGCTCCAGAGTTCGCGTAACGCCTGCACCATCTTGTCGTCATCGGAGTCGGCCAGCGCCATCCGCAGTGCCTCGACGATGAACGTCGTGAGGCGATCCGAGACTCCGGGCGGGAGATGTCCGCCGGGTTCGAGCAGTGCCTCGATCAACCCGGCACCGCCGGACCGCAGCACCGTCTCGGTGTCGGGCACGGGGAACCGGCGATCGACGGCGTAGGGGTGTCCGCGGTGCGCGCCGGGGTCCTGTATCTCGTCGGCGATCAGTTCGGCAATGCGCGGTGCCAGCATGTAGCCGGACCGATAGGTCGCGGTCGCCAGCAGAATGTCCGTATCGCCGGTGGGCCCCACCAGTGGAAGACGATCCAGGGTGAACGGGCGCACGCCGGCGTGCGTGGAGATCAGTTCGGCTTCGAAGATGCTCTCGTCCAATTCTGATGTCGCCGCGTCGGTCAGCACGGTGATCTCGTCGAGGGTTGTGCGTGTCGTCGCGCCGGAGGATTTGATGCGTCGGAACCTATTGCTGGATCCGAGATAGGTTAATCCATGCGCGCGCGGCACCAGATGCGTGCCGCAGGAGAATGCGCGATTCGCGGTGCGGATCGTATGACGCGGTGGATTAGGCGCTCGCACCAGCAGACCGCTGCCGTGGCCGCCCACCAGCGCGGCCGCACCGAGCGAGATCCCCGCCGACGCGGTGAGCGCCGCGCTCGCGGCTCCTGCGGCGACGATCACGCGCCTGGCCCGGACACTCCCGGTTGTCGTGCGCACCGTTTTCCGCGCGTCCGCCACGGTCATGGATGTAGCGGTGGCATCGATCCAGGTGACCGACGGGTTCCCGCGCAGGCACTCGTGCAATGCGGTGAGCACGTCGAACGCGTCCACCGACGACTCACTCGGCAACCACAAGGCGGTCGATATATTCCGCTTGCGGCCCGCCAAGCCCGGCACCTCGTGCGCCCGATGCTCCTCGGCAACCTGGCCGTGGCGACGAGCGGCCGAACCGATCGCCTCCAGCGCGCGCCATTCGTCCGGCCTGCCGACCACCCAGGTTCCGGCATCGGACCGTATTCGTGCTCCGCGTTCGGTCAGCGACGCGAGCCAGTCCTGCCACAACCGATCCGATCGAAGCCGCTCGACGACATCCGCGGCTGTCCAGTCGGGTGGGTGATCCGGCTCGATCTCGGAGAAGATCGACAGCATCGCGCCCGCCGCCGCGCTGGCGCTGCCGAAATCCGGCCGCGGTGCGATGAGCGTGACGGCCGCACCTCGGCGAGCCAATTCACAGGTGACAGCCGTACCGACTATTCCCGCACCGACCACAGCGATCTCGCAATCGGCATGGCTCACGGTGCCGGAACCTCTGGGACGTAGGTCTCGGCGAGGGTGAAAATGCGGTCGAACTTGGCGATCAGCGACTGCACGTCGTGGGTGGACAGGGTGTAGAAATTGCGCACGGCCGCACCCGCCGCATTGCTGCGTGTTTCGTAGCCGCACCGGTCGTCCCACACGACGATGTCCGCGTTGAGATCCGCTGGGATGTGGTCGGAGTGGATTCGCCGAATTTCGATGCCCGCCGCATGCTGGGTCGCGGCGAGAGTTTCCAACTCCGGGGTCCAGTCGTTGAAGATGAATATTCGTTTGATCGCCACATTGCGGGCGAGGGCCTCCCGGTGCAAGCGCCAATACTCTTGGCTGCGCGGGGAGGTCCACCAGGACAGATCGACCCCTTGGGCACTCGTCGCCCGCATGATAGTTTGCACCCTGCGCGTCAGGTCGAGGAAAAGCCTCTGGTCTCCGTATGTCGGTTCGTAGTGCCCGTGCTCGAGGTCGACCAGCCGGCCTCGGCATTCCTGAATGATCTGCTGGCACAGCTCTATCCCGGGTGTTCCCGAGAGATTGGTGTTGACATTGGCGGCCTTGTTGACGATATCCTCGGTCAGCGGTGCGAGCCAATTGATTTCGTCCAACGTGTTCTCGATCCTGGCGTACCTGGTCGCGTTCACGCTCTTACGCTGCACGAGCAGTATCGCCTGGATCTGAAGCGTAATGACGACACCGATCAGACCGGCGAACACACCCAGAGCCGTCTTGGTGTCGGAGCGAACGTAGAACAAGACACCCAGAAAGACCGAGATCGCGGTTCCCCCGATGAGCACCGGATCACGGAGAAGATCACCCCACCGACTGTTCATCCATCCACGATATCCGCTCGGCCATCCGGGATCTCGGCATTGGACGGATACGCCACACCGGTCGGTTTCCGCGAAAGACACTGAACTGTAGCCGAATTCGCGTGGTAACGACCCCGCCCCGATCAGGCCGACGACAAGGCCGAGCAGCCAGATCGAACCGACCACCGCACTCGCCGCCAACGCGGCGGCGAGTGCGCCGAACTGGGCCGACACCACCATCCGCGGCGTGAACCGATCGACCAGCGGTACCAGTAGCGCCAGCCCCGCCGGATAGCCGAGCGGCCCGCACGCCAGAGCCGTGCCGACCGCTGCGAGCGACGCCTGAAGTGAACCGGCCACTTCCGCGATGGCCGGTTGCAGCGGATAGATACTGGCGGTGCCGAGCGCAGCCGCGAGCGCCATGAACCAAACGACGGGCGTCCGCAGCGCAGCGACCCGTTCGTCCGGAATCAGATCGATGTGCATTGCACCGACGCTAGGAGCACCGAGCCCACGCTTCCGGCGGAAAAGGACGCGATCGTTGCCACCGTCGGACGCGTCCTGACGCCTGCACAGCCCCGCTCGCCGCGGCCTGTCGTGAGCACCCTCGGTTGTCACCGAGGTGGCCCGTCGGGGCCGAGCGTCGCGTTGTTGCAGACCGCCGCCGAACGCGTTGGCCCGTATCTTCGCCACCACACTGAGTGGCGCGCCGCTGTGAGGAGAGTTTCTCTGGCGGTGCTAATCGCGCCAGACGGGTGGGCGCTTCGCTAGGAAGGCCGCCATACCTTCGCGGGCGCCGGGGAGGTGAGCCGCGGCGGCCATGACTTCCAGGGCAAGGGCGTAGGCATCTGCTTCGGGGCGGTCGAGCTGGCCGTAGAGAGTGCGTTTGCCCAGTGCCTTGCTGGCCCGGCTGCCTCGAGTAGCGCGGGCGAGCAACTCGCCCACGGCGGTGTCCAGCTCGGCGTCTGGCACCGCTCGGTTGATCAGACCCCACTGTTCGGCGGTGCGGGCATCGATCGGGTCGCCGGTGAGGGCCAGTTCCATCAGGCGTTTACGGCCGACGGCCCGGGCCACCGGTACCGCGGGAGTGTGGCAGAACCAGCCCCCCTTTCCGCCGGGGAGCGCGAAACCGGCCGATTCGGCGGCGACGGCGAGATCGCATGAGGCCACCAGCTGGCAGCCGGCGGCCGTGGCCAGACCTTGCACCCGGGCGATCACCACCTGCGGCACCGACTCGATGGTCGACATGAGCTCGATGCACAGTGTGAGCAGTTCCCGCACGCCGAGCAGGTCGCGCGCCGCGACGTCGGCGAAATCATGTCCCGCCGAGAACACCGGACCACGCGCCCCGAGCACTATCCCGGTGGCGTCGGTCTCGCCGGCAGCCCGGAACGAGGCGAGCAGTTCGGCGAGATGCTCGCCCGACAGCGCATTGCGCTGCTCCGGCCGGTTCATGGTGATGCGTACCGTGTCGCCGTCCCGCGCGACGAGCACGTGCCGATACTCCAAGGCGGTCATATCTCCACCGTAGGTCTCTACGGGCTCCGACACGACACCTCCGGAGTGATCGGCCCAGGACGAGACTAGGACGGAATGGCGCCGAGTTGTTGCATCTGCGAGAAGACATCGACGACTCCCCATATCTCGGCGATTCGACCGCCTGCGAAGCGGACGATGAAGATCTCGTTGTATGTGACGGGTTTGCCGGTTGGTGGCATGCCCCGGTACTCGCCCTGGTGGGTCCCGGTAACCGTATTCCTGAAGACGACCTTGTCCTCCTCAGCGATCGCATCCTCGATCGCGACGTGAATGTCGGGGAACGCGCGAAGGAGCACCACCCACACTTGCTTCAGTGCCTGCGCCCCCGTCGCGTCCATCGGCACTGGCGCGTGGAACAGCATGTCCGGTTCGACGACCTCGTCGATCGTCTTCGCGACGAGTTCCGCATCGCCGCTGTTGACGGCGTCGTGGAGGCGGCTGAACGTCGCTTTGTTGCTTGTTGCTCGGGCTGTCGACATGCAAATTCTCCTCGGAGCGGTGTCACTTCATGAGCGCGACGTTGCGCCAGAGGTTGACGAGGCTTTCCGTTCCGCCGAACAGGGTCGTGAAGTTGGTGGAGTCGATCATCACGATGTCGCCGGCGCGCTGGTCGGTGGGCGGCAACCAGATCAGGGTGTTGAATTCTGTGTTGCCCTCGGCGGTGAAAGGGTGGGGTCGGCCGAGGTCGATGGGTTGGCGGGCGAGCAGCCGCACGGATTCGCTTGCGGATGTGGTGAGGTGGTAATGCGGGAGGTGGGGGTGGAAATTGAGAGTGGTCACGTTGTCGAGCAACTGCAGATCGTCGAGGTCGCGGAAGGTGGTCAATGGCGCAATGGATTTCGCATCTCCGACGACGGCGGGGCGGAGCCCGTACATGTTGTACACCGGAACGTCGAGGGCTTTCATCAGTGAGCGGGTGTAGGCGCTGAAGCGTTGTTGGCGTGGCACCAGCGGGTCGCCGTGGTGTTCGTATTCGACTTGGCGTTGCCGGAGGTCATCGGTGCAGCCGACGTCGTGGTGTGGCGCCAGGAGCAGACAGGTCTCTTCGCGTTGTAACCACTCGTGGATGGCTGCGATCTCGTCGGGCTCGGCTTCTGCCTGACCGACTATGTGGTCGAGCCCGAAGATCATGAGGGTATCGGTGTCGGCGAGGATGCGTTCGTCGATCGGTAGTTCGAACCCGGCTTGATCGATGCGCTGAAAGACGGCGACGGAGTGGCCGGTGGCCTCTCCGGCGACCTGCTGGAAGGTGAGCGTGGAGCGGTGGAACAGCTCCAGCGTCCCCGCGATGCCTTGCAGGAAGTGGGCGGTGTCGTATTCGGGTGTCTCGTAGGCCGGCCACGTGGCCTGGCGCACTTCGGTCATGGTGGAGAAGCGGTTGTCCAGCGCGGCGGGGTCGCGCTGGGCTTCCCAGGGGTAGCTCCAGGTCCAGTAAATGCTCAATCGGCGTTTGCCGCGAGTGTAGGGACGGGGCAGCTGGGATTGGTTGTAGGTGCGCGCCGGGGTGATGGTGCTCATAATGTCATCTCGTTGTCGGTGAGCGTGCAGAGGTAACGCAGGGCGCGAAGACCCGGCAGGAAGAAGTACGCGCCACCCCGGAGAGTTGTGAACGCCGGTAATCCCGTGATGATTTTGCGAATCGGGCGTTTGGGGATCTTGTATTCCAGGGTTCCGTCTTGATTACCGATGATCGGGTCGCGCTCGTTGCCGAGTTCGTGGAAGGTTTTGTCGTTGATCCACACGTTCTGGGCGAACTCGAATTGACGTACCAGGCTTGCACATAGCACGAAGGCCGCGATTCCGCGCTCGGCGCCGTCCTCGGGAACGCCTTCCGGGAGGTGTGGTCCGTAGGTGGCGCCCCGGCGGATCAGGCGCCGGCGTTGCATATTCACCGCGGTGTCGCGGGGATTCAGCCTGCGGATGTGCGAACCCAGCGGTGCCGCATAACCATAGGGGTCCATCTGTTTGTAGTTGAAATCGTTATTGCGCCGCATATCAGCACCGAGCTCGGGGTCGTCCTGCTCGGGGGCGAGCACCAAGGGGGCGCCGCTGCGCCAGCGGCCCATCAGTTTCGCGGCCAGCAACTCTTGCTCCTCAGGGGTGTCAGTCTGCTCGGCCAGGAAATCGCGGAATCGCCCGACGTGTTCCTGGAGGCGCCGGTAAGCCATGTAGCTGCCGTTACGCGACAACACCTCCGGTTGCGGCAGTCCAACCCGGGGACCGTCCTCGTCGGGATATCCCAGGATGAACTCCCCAGCCTTGATCGGGGCGCCCGTGCCCGGCGTCGGCTGTTCACCGGAGCCCTCGATCACCGGCTGCGACAACCGGTCGCGGTAGCCGAAATGGTCGTGCGGGTACTCCAACGGCGGAACTGCCGCCACGTCCAGCGACGACAGCACCGTCGCTCCCGCGCACCGGGCGACCAGTTGGTTGTGTGCTTGCACACAGCGAACGCGTTCGGCATCGTCCTGGGCGAAGAGTATCGCGATCGCGTGCAGGTTGTCGTCGGCCAGTCCACCGACCCAGTGGTCGGGGTGATCGAGCCCGGTGTCACCGAGGATGCCTGCTCGCGCCGCCATGCCTTGCCGGAACTCCTCGGGGAAGGTCGCCAGCGACTGCTCGGGCACGCCGAGCGCGCGCAGCCCCGTCCAGGTGAACGCGAGTGTGACCCATCGGCGGCCGGTGCTCACGGAGCGCTGCGCGTCGGCCGCCGAGGCCACCCGGTCGACCATGGCCGACAGCCACGCTCGCCCACCGTCGCCACTGGTGAACGACAGGAACTCGTAGCGTCCGGTCAGCGCGGGGACGCGGGTCAGCACAATGTGCTGGATGTCGTCGAGTTCGAGCATCACCGAACCTCGCGGTACTACTGCATCTGGTCGAGCATGTCGGAGAATGCCGCCTTCACGCGCAGTGCTTTCTTGATCTCTGCTGCGGTCACATATGGGTACTCGCCGTACTCCAGGAAGCTCGGGAATTGATGCTCACGGAAGAACTTGACGACCGCATCGGTATCGGTCTTCCAGTCGTCGGGAAACCCTTCGAGGTTCACGAAGACGGTCGTGATACCTGTCGACAGGAACAGGGCAATAGCGTCCTCGACGTACTTGTCGAAGTCGGTGTCGAATATCCCCTGATACTGGAAACACAACCCGTCACCGATGTCGAACAACACCCACCGCAGGTAGTGCAGCTGCAGCGGCGCCAGTACAGTCGGGTCTTCCTTGACCGCGGCCTCGAGCTGCTTACCGTACTCCCGGATCGCCCCCTCCCGACCGGGTTTGACCCTCGCTATGATCGAGAAACCATAATTGGCCGGGGTGCGAGGGAATATTGGCCCGTACCGGCCGTGCTCGAGTTTGAAATACCCTTCCTTCGGAATGGCCATCGCCACCGGCTCGGACCAAACATCATCAGCTGTGGTCATGTCCGCCTCCGTCTCCAGCGGTGTGGCTCGGACCACGGTTGCGAAGAAGTGGTCCGCATAAAGTCCGATCTATCACGATGACTCCGAGAACCATGAAATAATTGATTCCGCGAACGACATCAGCACCGCCGCGGACGCGGGGCCCACGCTGCCGATCGGCCGGCCGGTCCGCACTATTTCCGGCCCCTACAGGTTCCTTCGTTCGAATCGAAATCAACGCGGTATCGAACAGGATCGCGAAGAGTACCGTCGCCAGCGCCGCAACTCGTGATGCCGACAGCTGGCGCAGACCCAGCCCAAATACTGCGGACCGCCCGGCGGCGGTACTCACGCGGTGATTCTAGCAGCCGCGTTATCCGCGATCGTATTTTTGGCGGTGACCACTCCGGACCCATTCACGACCTGGGGCGGTCTCATGGCGTCGCGGCCTACCGCAGCCGGTGGTGAGCTTTTCCTCCCGATGGACTGCGCCGACGAGTGCTTCGGAGTTATCGTTGAAGTTCCTGCTGGAGGCCGTGGTTGAGCGTCCACAAGACACCTCCCAGCTATGGCCCCGGGGACACGACATGCACGCACCGACCGAGCCGCTCGCCGACAACCTCCGCATGCCGCCGCTCGCGAATCCTGTCGTGGCGGTCGATCCCGCCGCGCTTGCGCGGTCCAGCGCGGCAGATGTCGTAATGCCTAGTCGGGAGTAACTGCCCCGAGTGGCTACGGCGCGGTCAAGATGAAGGTCTCGTCATGCAACAGTCTTCCGCTCGACCGATTGATACCGGTATCGGACTGCCGGACGGCGCCTTCCCGCTTTCGGCAGCGCAACGCGGAATATGGTTCGCCCAGCACATCGCGGGCGACGTCCCGATCTCCATTGCCCAGTACGTCGACCTGGCCGGGCCAATCGACCTCGACCGGCTCGCACCGGCAGTGCGCCAGGCTGGGCGCGAGTTCGGCACCGGCTATCTGCGCCTGATAGAAAGCAATGGCTATCCGTTCCAGTGTGTCGACACCACCCTCGACGATAGTGCGCGCATCTTCGACTTCCGACGTGAGCGCGATCCTGTGGGCACCGCGCACGCCTGGATGCGCAACGAGTACTCGGCACCCCTCGATCTGATGAACGATCGGCTGGCATGTGTCGTCATGCTGCGGATCGCCGACGAGCGGTGGTTCTGCTATTGGCGGATGCATCACATCGCGCTGGACGGCATCGGGGCGTTGGCCATGGCGCGACGCACCGGCGAGCTCTATACCGCGGCGATCGAGGGAAGGCCGCCTCCGGCCGCACAGGCCGAGGACCTCAGGAAGATCGTCGACGCCGATCTGGCGTACCGCCGCTCCGACCGTTTCGCGGCCGACCGGGAGTACTGGCTCCGGCACCTCGACGGGATGGCCGACCCGGTGAGTTTGGCGGGCCGTACCGCCGAAGTTGACGCGCACCCGAGACGCGTGGAGGGCACACTGGCGCGGGAAATGGCGGCATTGCTGGAATCGGTCGCGCACGCGGCATCGTCCGGTGCGGCGCCTACGGTGGTCGCAGCCTTCGGCACCTATCTGGCCGCGATGACTGGTGCCCCGGAGGTGGTGTTGAGCCTACCGGTCTCTGCGCGCACGACAGCGGCGATGCGGCGCTCCGGCGGCATGATCGCCAACGTCGTCCCGGTGCGACTGAGGACTGGTCCGACCACGACCGTCGGTGAAATGATCCATGCCGCACAGGGCGAACTGACCGGCGCGCTCCGGCGACAGCGCTACCGTCAGGAGGACATCTTCCGCGACCTCGGCTGGCCGATGGACGAGGTCGCGACGTTCGGTCCATCGGTGAACTTGATGATGCTGGACAGCAGGGTTCAGCTCGGTGCGGTCACCGGACGAGCGCACGTGCTGACGTCCGGGCTGATCGAGGACCTTTTCGTCAATCTGTACCCCGGCCTGCGTGGCGAGAGCACCCACATCGACTTCCAGGGCAACGCGAACCTGTACAGCGATACCGAATTGATCACCCACCACAGCCGATTCCTGCGGTTCCTGCGCGAGTTTCTGGCCGCTGGACCGGACGCGACGCTGTCCACGATATCTGTCACATCCGATGACGAGCTGGCCGAGCTCGCACCGGCACGCGGACCGGCGAGCGTCACGCCGCGTGCGCTCCCCGAGATCCTCTCCGCCGGTGCGAAGATCGACCCTGATGCGATCGCTGTTCGTAACGGGGCGGCCCGTCTCACCTACCGCCAGGCCGACGAATACAGCAACCGGCTGGCACGCGTCCTGATCGCCTCCGGTGCCGGGCCGGAACACGGTGTGGTGATATCGATTCCGCGCTCGATCGATTCCGTGCTCGCGATGCTCGCGGTGGCCAAGACGGGCGCCGCCTTCGTGCCGATCGATCCGACCTACCCTCCTGACCGGATCGAGCATATGGTCGACGACAGCGGGGTCGTCGTCGGCATTACGGTGGCGGCCATACGAGAGCTGTTGCCGGATCAAATGAACTGGCTGGTCCTCGACGAGGAGGAGACCCGCCGGGACATCGCAGACCAGCATGCGGCCCCGGTGGACGATACGGTGCGGCGTGCTGCGGTGCACTTGGATCAGGTCGCGTATATCATCTACACGTCGGGATCGACCGGTTTGCCCAAAGGCGTGCTGGTCACACATCGGGGTTTGGCAAATCTGGCCGCGAGTTCCGCGCGCAGCTTCGGTGTCGGCGCCGATTCCGTCATGGCACACGCCGTTTCGCCGAGTTTCGACATCTCGGTCGAGGAGATCCTGGTCAGCTTCGCCGCAGGCGCGACGCTCGTCGTTGTCCCGCCGTCGGCGTACGCCGGCGAAGAGATGGCGGACGTTCTTCGCGCGCAGAATGTTTCCCACTTGGACGCCACGCCAGCTGTCGTGGGATCCCTCGACCCGTCGACACTACCCAGCCTGCGCACCGTCATCGTCGGTGGTGACACCTGCCCAGACGATCTGGTGGCCAAGTGGTCCGGCCGCGCTGTGCTCAATGGGTACGGGCCCACCGAAACCACTGTCACGGCGACGTTGAGCGACGCGTTGACACCCCGCGCGCCGGTCACGATCGGAAGCCTCGCTCGCGGTGTCTCTGCGGTCGTGCTCGATTCATGGTTGCGACCGGTGGCTTCGGGGACGATCGGTGAGCTCTACCTCGCCGGGCCAGGCGTGGCGCGCGGCTATCATCAGCGTACGGGCCTCACCGCTAGCCGATTCGTCGCGAATCCTTACGCGCACGGCGAGCGGATGTACCGCACCGGAGACTTGGCGTGCTGGACCACGAGCTCCGGGAGGTTGGAGCTGGCTTACCGAGGCCGCAGCGACTTCCAGGTGAAGGTGCGCGGCTTCCGCATCGAGCTCGGCGAAATCGACGCCGTCCTGCAACGGCACCCGGACGTCGACATCGCGGTCACAGTGGGCAAAGAGACCGATGCCGGTGCCCCGACCCTGGTGTCCTACGTGCTGCCCGAACCGGGTGCCGAGCCGTCTGCGGACACGCTGAAAGCGGCTGCAGGCGAATCGCTTCCGGACTACATGGTGCCCTCGGCGGTTGTGCTTCTGGACAGTGTCCCGCTGACACCGCTGGGCAAGCTGGATCGCACGGCACTGCCCGAACCGGAGTTCGGCTCACACGCGCTCAGGGGCCGGCCGCCGTCGACTTCGCGGGAGGAGGCGCTGGCCGCGTTGTTCGCCGAGGTTCTCGGGCTGGACTCGGTGGACATCGATGAGAGCTTCTTCGCGCTCGGTGGCGACAGCATCATGTCCATACAGCTGGTCTCGAGGGCGAAGTCCGCAGGTATCGGCTTCAGCGCACGAGATGTGTTCGAGCGCAAGTCCGTTGCCGCACTGGCAGCGGTGTCCACCGAGGTGCATACCCCGGTAGTGCGCGAGCTGCCCGGCGGGGGAGTCGGCGCCGTCGAGCTCACACCGATCGTGCACGCGATGCTGGACCAAGGATCTACCTGGCGCCGGTTCGGTCAGGCGGTCCTGATCGGTCTTCCGGCTGACGTGGACCAGACTCGACTGGTCGGGGCCGTGCAAGCGCTCCTCGACCACCACGACCTACTGCGTTGCTCGTTACGAGACACCACCCATGGCTGGGAATGGGTTGTCGCCCAGGTCGGTTCGGTCGAAGCAGGCACCTTGGTGGACGTCGTGACCACGAGTCGCAACGGGAACTGGACCGGCGAACACGAATTGCAGCGCGCCGCCGACCTGCTCGATCCGGAGGCCGGAATCGTCGCGCGCTTCGTACTGATCGAACGAGCGAACGCCGCTCCACTGTGCTGGATCGTGCTGCACCACCTGGTGACCGACGCTGTCTCGTGGCGCACATTGCTGCTGGATCTGGCTACTGCCGCCGTAGGCGGTGTCCTCGCTCCGGTTGGCACCTCGTTCCGCCGTTGGGCGCGCGGACAACTCGAGCACGCGGCCGGGCGCGGTGCCGAACTGCCGATCTGGCAGCACATTCTGGCTACACCCGATCCGCCGATCGGCACGGGCACCCTCGACCCGGCCATCGACATCGCCGCCACCACGGCGACATGCCAGACCGTCATCGATTCGGACGTCGCAGCCACGGTACTCACCACAGTGCCGGACCGATTCCACTGTGGTGCAGACGATGTGCTGCTGACAGCGCTGACGATGGCGGCAAGCCGTTGGCGCGACCGAAGGTCATTGCTTTTCACGCTCGAGGGCCACGGGCGCGCGGAGGCCGTCCTGCCCGGCGCCGATGTCGCGCGCACCGTGGGCTGGTTCACCACTGCTTATCCGATGGCCATCGATCTGACGGGCATCGACCTCGGTGACGCGTTCGACGGCGGCCCGGCAGCGGGCGCCGCGATCAAGACCACGAAGCAACAGCTGCACGCGGTGCCCGACAAGGGCATCGGCTTCGGCATGCTCCGCTACCTGAACGCCGAGACCAAGAATGCGCTTGTGGACGCGCCGACACCCCAGATCAGCTTCAACTATCTGGGCCGGGCACCGACCGGCAGCGAGACCGGACCCTGGCTGCCGCAGGGCTTCGCGGCAACGCGGGACGACCGAGCACCGATGGCCGCGGTCGTCGATATCAACGCCGTGCTGACCGATACCGGCCTGGAAGTGACATGGGCGTACGCTTCCCGGCTGCTCGGTGCGGCAGACGTCGAAGAACTCGCCGACCTCTGGGCAGCCGCGCTGCGGGCACTGGCCGATCACGCCAGGAGCGCGGAAGCGGGAGGGCACACCCCCTGCGACTTCGACCTTGTCGCGGTGACCCAACCGCAGATCGACACCTGGGAACGCACCTATCCCGGCCTCGCTGACATTTGGCCGCTCTCGCCATTGCAACACGGCCTGCTCTTCCATGCGCTGTACGACCTCGACGGCACCGACGGCTATACGGTGCAGTCGCTACTCACCCTGGCGGGCACTGTCGACGCCGCACGACTACGCACCGCCGCGCAGACGGTGGTGGCACGGCACGACATCCTGCGGGTCGCTTTCGTGGAGACCGACGACGGACCCCGCCAACTCGTCCTGACCGACGCCGACATCCGCTGGCAAGAGATCGACCTGACCGGAATCGCCGACGCCGAGCAACGGCAGCGCGAGCTGGACCGAGTGATCGGCCTGGACGCGAGTACCCGGTTCGAGCTGACCCGTCCTCCGCTTGTGCGCTGCACGCTCGTACGTACCGCCTCCACGCAGTACCGATTCCTGCTGACCAACCATCACCTTGTGCTCGACGGCTGGTCGACGGCGCTGCTGATGCGGGAATTGCTCACGCTGTATGCCACTGCGGGTGACGCTTCCGCGCTACCGCCCGCGCACTCCTACCGCGAATTTCTTTCCTGGCTACACGGCCAGGACCATGCTGGGTCGACCGCCGCATGGGCGCGATACCTGACCGGCATCGACACCCCGACACGGGCCGTCTCGGCACCGGCCGGTATCGGGACGGTGGAAACCGGGATTGTCTCCATCGACCTGTCTCAGGACACTGCCGACCGATTGGAGACGGCCGCACACGAATCCGGCACCACGGCGAACACGATGGTGCAAGCGGCCTGGGCGATGCTGCTGGCCGTGCTGACCGGCCGATCCGACGTGGTATTCGGCGCGACGGTGTCCGGCAGGCCACCCGAGCTGGCCGGTGTCGAGGAATCGATCGGCCTCTTCATCAACACGCTGCCGGTGCGCGTACGGCTCGATCCTGCAGAGAAGGCCGCCGACCTACTGGCTCGCCTGCACAGTGAGCAGGCGCGGATGATGGACCACCAGCACGTGGGGCTGGCTGCGATCCACAAGGCGGTGGGCTTGGCCGAGTTGTTCGACACACTCACCGTTTTCCAGTCCTATCCGCTGGACCGGGACGCGTTGTCAGCGCTACCGGACATCGCGGGCGTGCGTGTGCTGGATATCGAGGGGGTCGATGCAACGCCGTATCCGTTGAATCTCATGGTGATTCCGCTCCGTCGCAGCGATGGGCACAACACCTTGCGAATCAGCTTGAAGTACCGTGCCGACCAGTTCGCGCCGGAGGCAGCGCGCCCGCTGCTGCATCGCCTGGTCCGGCTGCTGACTCAGCTCGCAGGCGACCTACAGGCCATGGTTTCCGAGCTGCAGTACTGCGACGACGCGGAATGCGCCGCGCTGTCGCCTGTTCGTGGACCGAAGTCGGTGCCGCCGCGAACACTGCCCGAGATTCTCTGCGCCGGAGCACGGATCAATCCCGGCGCCATCGCGGTGAGCGCGGGCGAGCTCACGATGTCCTACGACGAACTCGACGCCTGCTCCAACCGCCTTGCCCGGGTCCTGCTGCGCAAGGGTGTCCGGCCGGAAATGTGCGTCGTGCTTGCTCTCGGTCGATCGCTGGAATCGGTGGTGGCGGTGTGGGCGGTGGCTAAGACAGGTGCGGCTTTCGTGCCGCTGGATCCCCGCTATCCGATCGAGCGGATCGAGCACATACTCGGCGACTCGAAGGCGCCGATCGGTGTGACGGTGACCGCGACCCGCGAGACGCTGCCGGGAACCGTCGACTGGCTGCTGCTCGATGACCTCGATACGCGCCGCCGGGTCGAAAACGTCAGTGCCGCATCGATCACTGACGAAGAGCGCGGGAGTCCCATTCACATCGATCAGACGGCATACCTGATCTATACCTCAGGTTCCACCGGCAAACCGAAGGCTGTGGTGCTCAGCCATCGCGGCTTCGCGAATCTGGTGGAAGCCTTGACGGAGTCGCTGGGGCTGGGTCCGACGGCCGGCGTGCTGCATGTGGCGTCACCGAGCTTCGACGCGTCGATCTTCGAGCTGCTGGCGGCACATGGCGCGGGCGGCAGGCTCGTGATCGCGCCCCCGGACGTCTGTGGGGGCGCAGACCTGGATCGACTGCTGCGCACCGAACCGGTCACCCACGCGTCGGTCACGCCATCGGTATTGGCCACGATGGACCCCGTCGGCCTCGATCACCTGCGGGTACTCGGCGTCGGGGGAGAGGCCGCGACAGCAGAACTGATCGAGCAGTGGTCGATCGGGCGGCGGATGGTGAACCTGTATGGCCCCACAGAGTTCAGCACTTGGGCGACCTGTCGCGGCGACCTCGTCGCGGGGGCGCCGATCACCATCGGCGGGCCGATCCGTGGCGCCGCGAGTCTGGTGCTCGACGCCTGGCTGCGTCCGGCGCCGGTCGGCGTCGCCGGTGAACTGTACCTGGCCGGTCCAGCGCTCGCCCGCGGCTACTTCGACCGGTTCGAGATGACCGCGGAACGGTTCGTCGCCGATCCCTACGGCGAGCCGGGTGAGCGCATGTACCGCACCGGGGACATGGTTCGCTGGGTCACCGGGCCCGACCAGACGTACGAGCTGGAGTTCTTGGGCCGCAACGACTTCCAGGTCAAGATCCGCGGTCTGCGGATCGAACTCGGCGAGATCGATACTGCGCTGTGCCGCGACGAACACGTCGACTATGCGGTGACGATCGGCCGCGCCGGGCCGACGGGGGCGACCGTGCTGGTGTCGTACGTGGTGCCCACCGAGGGCATCGAGGTCGATGTCGCACACCTACGCGCGGTCGCGACCGAGGCCCTGCCTGCGTACATGGTCCCGTCCGCTTTCGTCGTGCTCGATGCGATCCCGCTCAACGCGGTCGGCAAGCTCGACCGGGCAGCGTTGCCGACTCCGAAATTCGCGGACGAGCAGAACCAGTACCGAGCGCCATCGACGCCGACCGAAGAGACTCTCGCCGACATCTGCGCGGAGCTGCTCGGTCTCGACAAGGTCGGTGCCGATGATTCGTTCTTCGCTCTCGGCGGCGACAGCATCACCGCACTCCAGTTGGTGTCCAGGGCCGAGCAGCGGGGCGTCCACTGCACGCCGCTGCAGGTGTTCGCGCACGGCACCCTTGCCGCGCTGGCCGCGGCCGCCGACGCCGGGCACGCGCTGCCGGCGCTCGATCAGCAGCCTCGGGTCGACGGCCGCCCCATGCTCGACGCCGTGTTGCCGATCCGGATCGACGGCAGCGAACCCGCGCTGTTCTGCATCCACCCGTCGTCCGGAGTGGCCTGGACGTATTCGGGATTCGCGGATGTGCTGGCCCCGGGCAGGCCGATCTATGGGCTGCAGGCATCGGACCTGGGCTGCTCCGAAGCACCGGCACGCTCGATCGAGGAGTTGGTCTATCGGTACATTCGCGAGATCCGCGCTGTGCAGCCAACTGGGCCATACCACCTGCTCGGGTGGTCGTTCGGCGGACTCATCGCGCACGCGATCGCCACGAAGCTGAAGAACTCCGGTGACGCTGTCGGTGTTCTCGCGCTGCTCGACACCGATTCCGCGGACATCGACGGTGACAGCATCGAGCAGCTTTCTGTCGGCGCCGTCGTCAATACCTACGGCCCGATGTTCGGTATCCACGATGTGCCTGCCGATGCGTCCGCTGAGGAGGCCGCTGATCTGATCTGTACCCAGCTGGGCGGTGTTTCGCCGATCGACGCAGGCACTCTCGAATGGATAACGCGGTCGTACAACGCGGTGCCACAGATCAGAACCGGGTATCGGCGTCCCGTATTCGACGGTGACATCGTGTATTTCAGCGCGACCGTCGGCACTTCCGATATCTTCGGCCCGGCCGGGTGGCGGCCCTACGCGACCGGCGAAATCGTCAATCACGAGATCGAAGTCACCCATGACGAACTGACGGCACGACACGCGTTGCCGATCATCGCGCGTGTACTCGACGAACGTATGGCCAGTCGAAGATGAGCCGATTCTCCGTCGCCATGCGGGATATGGCGCCGGTAGTACTATCCCGCAATAGCTCTCCCACACGGCCACGACCGCTCTGGGCGTGCGGATACCGCGTCAGGACGCGCACCACGATGGGACTGGCCAGGCCTCGTGCCTTCTCGATGTAGTCGTCGCCGACATCACGGTAATCGCGACGGTGTACGAGGGCAGCACGATCGAGTGCCGAGTGCGCCGGGAACGCGGCCGCTAGCTCGACGGCGCCGCGCTGCCCGGCGACGGGAACGCGCCCGATGCTGCGAGGACCGCGCGCACGGCAGCACCTACCCGGTCGGCGACTATCTCCGGTGCGGACGTGTCGAACTTCCCGTCCAGATGCAGGAAAGCCAGACCGTGCACCAGCGCCCACACGGCGGTCGCCATCGCTTCCGGATCCGCACTGGGAAATGCCTGCCGGACAATGCCTTTGACGTACTCGCTGATGGCTTCTGCCGCAGCCACACGTTCGGGACTACTCGGATCGCACGGCTCGACGAACATCACGCGGAACAGCCCGGGACGCTGCAACGCGAACTGGACGTAGGCGACAGCGATAGCCGCCAGGTCGTCGGCTGTCGCGGGGGAGGGGTGCGCGGCAGCCAGGTGAACGGCGAGTTCGCGGTAGCCCACCGCTGCCACCGCGGACAGCAGGGCGTTGCGGTCGGCGTAATGACGGTAGGGCGCGGCACTGGACACACCGGCGCGACGGGCCGCGGCGCGCAGCGACAACTCGGCCGCCCCGCCTTCCTCGAGCAGATCCATGGCCGCCCGTACCAGAGCGGCGGGGAGATCCCCGTGGTGATACGAGGTGGTCGACGTCGGCATGACTCCAACCTAACAAGTGTTGACACCGCTTACATCTAGCTCTAGCGTGGACGCTCGACTCGATGTAAACACTGCAAACATTTGGATCGAGAAGAGGTCCCCTCATGTCGCGTGAATTGTTCTCCCCGTTGCAGCTGCGGTCCGGCCAGATGCTGCGTAACCGGATCGCGAAAGCGGCCATGGAAGAAGGAATCGCCGCGCAACAGCAATTGCCGGACGAGCACCTCATCACGCTGTACCGACGCTGGGGCGCCGGTGGCGCCGGTCTGCTGATCACCGGGAACGTCATGGTGCACGCCGAGGCGCTGACCGGTCCTGGCGGGGTCGTGCTCGACGCGGAGGCGCCGCTGGAGCCGTTCGCCGAATGGGCCAAGGCCGGGAAGGCGGCGGGTGCGGCCATGTGGATGCAGATCAGCCACCCCGGCCGCCAAATACCGGCCGATCTGCCCGGTGTCGTCTGGGGACCCTCGGATATCGCGGTGGATCTGGCCCGCCACAGTGGCCGCTTCGGCAAACCGGTCGCGATGACCGCCGCGCAGATCGATGCGACCATCAGTCGCTTCGCCATCACCGCGCAGCGCGCCGAAGAGGCCGGGTTCGACGGTGTGGAGGTCCACGCCGCGCACGGCTACCTGCTGTCGCAGTTCTTGTCGCCGCTGGTCAATACCCGCACCGATGAGTGGGGTGGCTCGTTGGAGAACCGAGCCCGGATGTTGCTCGAGGTCGTGCGGGCCGTCCGCGCGGTGGTGTCGCCGCGCTTCGCGGTCGCGGTGAAACTGAACTCCGCGGACTTCCAGCGCGGCGGTTTCGACGCCGACGACGCGAAGAAAGTGATCGCGATGCTCGCACCGCTGGGTGTCGACCTGGTCGAATTGTCCGGCGGCAGTTACGAAAGCCCCGCGATGACCGGTCGCCGCGCCGACGGCCGCACCCAGGCACGCGAAGCCTACTTCCTGGATCTGGCCACCGAACTGGTCGCCACCAGCCCGCTGCCGTTGATGCTGACCGGCGGCATCACCCGGCAGGAAACCGCTCAGAGCGTCCTCGCCGGCGGTGTCGCCGTGATCGGCATGGGCACCGCCCTCGCGGTCACGCCCGATCTGCCCGACCGGTGGCGCGCGAACCTCGAAGCCGCTGGAACCTTGAAGCCGGTGACCTGGTCGGACAAGGCACTGGCCGCGGCGGCCGGTATGGCACTGGTCCGGTATCAAATCCGCCGGATTGCCCGGGGTCTCGACCCCGCTCTCGGAGTCGTCCCGGCCTTCGCGCTGGTCGCCGACCAACTGGTGCAACGACGTGCGCTGCGTCGCTACCGGCGCTGGCTCGCATCGAAAACCCAGTCATTCGACGTGGCGGAGAACCCCACTTCCGTGGTGCTGTGACCCTGCCGACCACAACCACACGCGGCCCTCGGGTCAAGAGCGAGTGGCGCATTGATCGAAGCAGCGGGTCGGCGCGAATGATCGCGGCGTCGATCTCCGTGGTTCGTTTCGATTGTTTGTCGCAGTCTCAGAGGTGGGGATGCTGTTCGATAGGTGCCGTGGACACTGTCGACTTCGCACGCGTGGTGGCGGAATTCGGTCCCGGCTCCGCGCTGCTCGTCGAACCGGGCTCGTCGGCCGCAGCGCATATACCCCCGCGGTGGGCCGGGATCGCGGGCGGCGGCGATGCCCGTGCCCGGTGTGCGGCCGCTGTGGCTTTGTGGAACCTCGACATGGTCGTTGACCTGCTGCCACGGTTCGGCGCTGTGCTGGCGGAATGCCTCGACGATGTGCGGGTCTGCCTGCTGCGTGGCGACTGGGTGCTGCTGTATGCACTGCGAAAGTCGTTTCAGCCGCACGAGTTCCGTATCGGATGGGACCCCGAGACCTTCGGCGCCGACCAGCCGCAGTATTGGGATGCGCTGCCCGAGGCGCTACGGGTGTTCCTCGGCACGGTGCACGCGGGGTTCACCGATCTCGATGGGATATCTTTCGGCCCCACCCGGCCGCGGGACATGCAGACATATCAAACGCTGAACTTGACCGACGCCGTCCGCAATTGGGAAGCCGCCGAGGATATTCCGGGAGACCGCGCGATGCTCATCGCCAAGGGCTTGGGCGATACGCGCTACTTCGTTTCCCCTGACCTGCCCGCCGGTACCATCGGCTGGGAAGCAGACGGCCATATGGATCGGCCACTGGAGTTCGCCCGGACCTTCGACGAACTGATGAGCTATGGCTTCCAGCTCGAGCGTGATCGCCCGCCCGCCGCCGTACCCGCGAAGTCGCCTACACCGCAAGAACTGCGGAAGGCGAGCATGTCCGTGCCGCCGGCAGCACGGGCGGTCGTATGGAACCGCGAACTCACCGAGGACACCGCACGCGACCGAATCCGCGGCCTCGTCGCCGAGCTACTCGACGCACTGGATGGTCAGATGCGCCTCCGCCCGCATGAGGGTCTCGACGGCGAGACCATACTGCCGTTCGACGACGACGCGGGCAACATCTACCAGGTCGACCGGCTCGCGGCCCGATACTTCCTCGACCCCCCGGCCCCCGACCGCGCGGACATCTATCCGGCCGTGATCGTCCGGATCTGGGAGCAGCACGGCTGGACAGTGACGCTTTCCACCGACGCCCACGGCATCGTCGCCCATGTCCGCACCGCCGACTGGTACGAACTCACCCTCACCCACCGCGATGACACGTTGCGCCTGTCTGTCGCATCGCCCGGTTTCCACCGATCACACTGACTATCGGGTGGTGCGGAACCTCAGGCAGGCATTGGCGTCGCGCAGGGCACGCGCGGTAGTACGCACCTCGACCAAGGGCATCAGCTGACCGCGGACCGAGTCACTTCTCCGATGTAACAGGTACCGCGCTGGACTCTCCCACCGCGGGAGAGTCCACCATGTTCGCAACGCTGTTCGTCGCCATCCACGAGCGCGGGCTGCGCACGCAATCGCCCGTACGAGTCCTGTCTCGTCGGGCAGAGGCATCGCGAGAAGAGCTGATGACCGGCTGATGACCTGCGCCAGGAAGGCATGCATGACCACGGTGATAGACATTGATGCCCGCAGTGCACAGCACTGCGAGACGACGGCTCTGGGGGTGCTTCTGCGGCACCAGGGAATCGATCTGTCCGAGCCTATGCTCTTCGGCCTCGGCTCCGGTCTGTCCTTCGTCTACTGGGACAGCAAGGACATGGGCTTCCCCTTCCTCGGGGGCCGGGTCAAGCCCTTCGACCTCACCAGAAACCTGGTCACCAGACTCGGACTGGAGCTCTTGGTCCAGGAGACCACGTCCGCGCGCAAGGCTTGGGAAAACGTGGTTGCCCCCATCGACGCCGGTCACCCCGTCGGACTGCAGCTCGACAGCTACTATCTGGACTACTTCACGTCGAAGGTGCACTTCGGCGGTCATGTCGTCGCCATGTACGGCTACGACGACCACGACGCCTACCTGGTGGACACCGACCAGCAAGGCGGAACGGTAACCACCAGCCGGACCAGCCTCGCCCAGGCCAGGGCCGCGCGCGGCCCGATGACCGCCAAGCACCGGTCCTTCACACTCACCGTTCCGAGAAACCTGCCCTCCCCACGGACCCAGATCGTTCCCGCCATCACCGCCTGCGCCGACGCCTTCCTCAACCCGCCCATCGCCAACCTCGGCCACCGGGGCATCGAAAAGGCAGGCAAGCTGGTGCGCACATGGCTCCAGCGGACCGACAACTCGCAGCGCGACCTGCCGCAGGCTGCCCTTTTGATGGAGAAGGGCGGCACCGGCGGCGCCCTGTTCCGTAACTTCTACCGCGACTTCCTCGCCGAATGCACCCGAACACTCGACAGCCGCCACCTGCGCACCGGCCACGGGCTGTACACCGAGGCAGCGACCCTATGGACGGAAGTCGCAGCACTGATCACGCAAGCCGGTGAATCGGGCAGTGCGCAGTGCCTCCTACAGGCAGGCGGCATCCTCTGCGATGTCGCACGCATAGAGCGTGCGGCCATGCAGGCGCTGAGCTGCCTAGGGGGTGAAACCCCACAAGCTGTCCCAAAAGCCTTTCACCGCATGACACTCCCGCCCGTACGGGCCGAAGGAGATTAGCCCGTGAATCGGCTTGAGCGCACAGAAAGTGAGACGAGCGGATTCCGGCGAAACATCGGCCATGGTCCCTTCTTCGAATTCAATTGCGGGAGAGAAGATCGCGGCACTCGTCGCCGATTCGGTAGGTCGCCAGCACAGCGACGGCAATGAGTACACCGGGCGCCAAGACTTGACCCGGTGCGCTCAGAATATGCTGGTAGGCGTTGTTCAAGTCGCCACCCCAACTCGGCGCGGGAGGCTGGATGCCCAAGCCGATGAAGGACAGTGCGGCCTCGATGATGAAGGCCAATCCGGCGAAGACCGCAGCCTGGATTATCACCGGACCGATCGCGTGGGGGAGGACATGCCGGATCAGGATTACGTGAGCCGGGCATCCGGACATCCGTGCGCTGAGCACGTACTCGCGGCGCCGTATCTCGGCCACTCCGCCTGCGGTCAGACGTGCGATGACCGGTGCGAACACCACGCCCACCGAACACATCGCCGTCACGAGGTCGGGGCCGAGTACACCGGTAATGGCAATGGCCAGCACCAGCGCGGGAAAGGCAAGAAAAGCGTCGGCCGTTCGCATCAGTACCGTCCGGAACCAGCCTGGTCCGTAGCCCGCGCCGAGCCCCCACGGGAGGCCGAGCGCCAAACCGACACCGACCGCGATCAGAACGCCCGCGAACGACGACCTGCCGCCCCAGATCAGTCTGCTCAGCACGTCCCGGCCGAAATTGTCGGTTCCGAGCAGGTGAACGGTGCTGGGGCCGGCGAATCGGCTGGTCAGGTCCTGATCGGTCGGACTGTACGGTGCGACCACCGGCGCCAGGATCGACACCAGGACCAGCCCACCGAGGATGCCGACGGCGACCCACAGTCCGACGCGTGACCAACGCCCACCCCGATCGATCGATCGAGTCTCATCGAGAAGCGTCAGCGCGGTCATGTGTGTGCCTCCGCTCGCAACCGCGGCGTCAAAACGCCGTTCAGCACATCCACGAGCAGATTCAGCCCTAGAACGATTGCGACATAGATCAATACGATGCCCTGCAGCATCGGGTAGTCGCGGGTCTGGATAGCCGTGAGCAGGGCTCCGCTCATACCGGGCAGCACGAAAATCTGCTCCAGCACTACCGTCGCGCCCAGGATGCCGATGGCGAGCAATCCGTAGACGGTCAGCAGTGTCGACAGCACATTGCGGAACGCGTAGCGCCACACAACGGTTCGCTCGCGCAGCCCCATGGCCCGAGCAGTCCGGACGTATTCACTCGACAGCGCATCGATCATCGCGGCCCGGACTTGCCGTACCACAACAGCGGCCGCACCTGCCGCGAGCGCTGCCGCGGGCAGCACCAGGTGCTGCATATTCCCAACGGGGTCCTGTCCGAACGGTATGTACCCAAGGGCTGGAAACATCGCCAAGCCGACCGCGAACACATCGATCAGCACGATGGCGAGAAAGAAATCCGGCACCGCGAGCCCTATTCCGGATACCGCGCGGACCACGCCATCGGATCGGCGGCCGGACCGGTACGCGGTCCAGACCCCTACGGGTATCGCAACCGCAGCCGACATCACCAATGCCAGTCCGACCAGCTGCGCGCTGACCGGAAGCCGGTGCAGCACCTGGTCGGCTACCGGGGCGCCGTTGACCAGCGATGTGCCCAGGTCTCCGCGGAGCACTCCGCTGAGCCAGTGCCAGTACTGTTCGTAGAGGGGCTTGTCCAGGCCGAGCCGCCGGTTGATGACGGCTGGGTCCACATCTGTGGTACTCACCCCGATCAGGCCCTCCGCGGGCCCGCCGGGGACAAGGTGAATCAGCAGCATAGTCAGCACCGTTGTCAGGAACGCGGTCGGGAACATCTGCCCGAGCCTCCTGAGCACCAGTCGCACGAGGTCGCTGTCGGTCATTCGCTTCATGACACGGCCAGATGTGCCAGTTCGGGCGTACCGTTGAGTGGGGGGACGAAGCCATGGACCCGGTCGGTATAGGCGCTCACGGCCGGCGCGTGGAAGATCGGAATGAACTCGGCTCGCTGGATAAGGATCTGGTTGATCTGCTTCACGACCGTCAGTTGCTCGGCCTCGGAGTAGGTGTCGTTCAGCTGCGCGATCAACTTGGCGATCTCGGGGTTGGGTTCCGCATTCTGCCGGAAGTACGATGTCGATCCGAGCAATGAGTTGTAGTTCAGCGGGGCCGACCACTGCGAGGGCCATCCGACGCTGAATACCTCGGCGCCGTTGTGCGCGACGAACTGCGATATGGCCTGGGGACCAGGGACATTGTTGAAATTGACCTCGATTCCGACCTTCTTCCATTGCTCGGCGACCAGCACCGCTACGGTGGAGAAGGGAGGCGCGGCAACGGATATACCGCGGATCAGCACACCGTTGGGAAAGCCCGCTTCGGCGAGCAATTGCCGAGCCTTGGCCGGGTCGTACGGCCAGGCGTTGTCCGCCGCGTCGTCGTGAAATGTAGCGCCCGGCGGGTACACCGACCATGCAGGTATTCCGGTATCGCTGTTGAGCACAGCCTTGGCAATGGCCTTGCGATCCAAAGCGTATTCCATCGCCAACCGTAGTTTGGGATTGTTGACGGGGGTGTTCTTGGTGTTGATCATGATCGCTGTAAAGCCGAGCTGCGGAGTACGTTCCACCGTGATGTTCGGGAGACGCTCGAGTCCCGCAGTCGCGGATTCGCTCACCCCGTACGCGAAGTCGGCGGCGCCGGATGTGAGCGCGTTCGTCATCGCCGTGTCGCTGCTGATGATCTTTATGTTGATACCCGCGGCTATGGGGCCCGGTCCGCTCACCGGCCGGTAACCCGCGAACCTGGTGAAGGAGTACTCGCTGTTGGGTACCGCGCGAGCGAATTGATACGGCCCGGCGCCGACCGGGTGGTTCGCGAAGTCGTTACCATACTGACGTAATGCGGTCGGGGAGGCTACGAAACCCAAGCGGCTGCTCAGATAGCCAGGCATTCCGGACGTCGGGCTGCTCAGCTTGATGGACAGGGTGTCCGGAGACTCGACATCGATGCTCTTGATGGAGGGAACCGACACGAGCCCGGTGGCGAGGCAGTGCTCCATACTTACCTTGACGGCTTGCGCGTCAACGGGAGTGCCGTCGTGAAAGGTCGAGCCCGAGCGGAGTTTCACCATAAAGGTCAGTTTGTCCGGACCGACGAAATCCCACGAGGAGGCCAGCCCCGGCTCAGGTTTCAGAGTCTTCGGATCGATATCGATGAGTGGGGCATAGATCAGTTTCAGATAGGTCAGGTCATAGCCGGAGTTTCCGGCACACGGATCGAGCGAGCTCGGTGTTTGCGGAGTGGCGACATCAACCGCCGCATCGGGGTCTGCGGGCGCGGGTGACGAGCCACCACTACACCCGCTCAGTACGAGTGTGGCGGCCATGAACGCGCTGGCGGTCAATTTTCGGATCATGCTGGTTCTACTTCCTGATCGGTGTCACAACGAGCCGGCCTGCCATGCATCGGCGGCTCGGTCGCGGAAATGGCATGCAGTCGAGTGATCATCCACATCGCTCATCAGAACGGGCGCGGCTTCCGCGCAGCGCTCGGACGCCAACGGGCATCGGGTGCGAAATCGACAGCCGGACGGCGGTTTGCCACGCTCGGAAATCTCCCCTTGAAGGAGAATTCGGCGTCGGTCACGACGTGCGAGCGTCAGTCTGGGTACGGCTGCGAGCAACGCCTGCGTGTACGGATGTGCGGGAGACTTCAGAATCGCTTCCGTCGAACCGATCTCCACCAGCTGCCCCATGTACATGACGCCGACCCGACCCGCGATCTTGGCTACCGAACTCAGGTCGTGGGAGATGAACAGGTAGGTCAATCCATGCTCGTCCCGCAATTCGGCGAGAAGCCGGAGAACATCGGATTGCAGCGACATGTCCAACGACGCGACCGGCTCGTCGCACAGAATCAGGTCCGCGCGGGATGCGATGGCGCGGGCAATGGTCACGCGCTGCCGCTGTCCTCCGGAGAGCTGAGCCGGCCTTCGATCCGCGAGATCGTCGCCGAGCCCAACGCGTCGTAGGAGCTCGACAGCGGTCGATCGCAGTGATCGCGGAATGCGCAGCCGCTCGGGCGCCATGACTTCGGCGACGCACTGCCAGACCGAGAGACGCGGATTGAGGGCGGAGCGCGGATCTTGAAAGATCACGTGCGACGATCCGCCGGCGCGCCGATGCCCCGGTGACGCACGGCGAATCGTTCCGGCAGCAGGCTTTACGAGTCCGGCCAGTGCATGAGCCAACGACGACTTCCCGGATCCGGACTCTCCGATAATGGCGAGCGTCTCGCCTTTGGCGAGAGAGAAGCTGACATCGTCGACGGCGAGCAGCCGATCGGCACCGCGACGGTACTCCACGACCAAGTTGCGGACTTCGAGCAGGCTCTCGACCATCAAGCCACCAACCCATCGAGGTCCAGTTCGGAACCGCGCAGGCAGCGCGTCGCCGATCGGCCGGCGAAGACCAGCTCGGGATGTGTAGTGCGACAACGATCGACCGCGTAGACACAGCGCGGTTGATAGGCGCATCCCTCGCGGTTGGGAGCCAGCTCGCGTGCCGGCGCGGACTTGTCGGTCCGCATTTCGAGTGCGGTTGCCTGCAACAGATTCTGCGAGTAGGGGTGAGCCGGGCTGTGCAGCAGGTCGTCTCGCGTTGCGATGTTGACGACCTCACCCGCGTACATGGTGACGACGCGGTCACACAGATCGGCGACCACACCGAGGTCGTGACTGATGAGCAGGATCGACAGTCCGTCTTCGTCGGCGAGCATACGAAGCAGTTCGATGATCTGCGCTTGAATGGTGACATCGAGGGCGGTGGTCGGTTCATCGGCGATCAGAAGCCTCGGGCCGCAGGCCAGCGCCATGGCGATCATCACCCTTTGGCACATGCCACCGGACAGCTCGTGCGGGAAGGCATGGAGCAACCGATCGGGACCGGGCAGGCCGACTCTTCCGAGCAGCTCGACTGCCCGGGCTGAAGCTTGACGCCGGGTGATCCGCTGATGTGCCCGGAGCACATGGGAGATCTGCCGGCCGATGGTCAGCACGGGATTCAGCGAGGACCTGGGTTCTTGAAAGATCATGCTGAGATCACGGCCCCGCACAGCCCGCAGCCTGTCCGGAGATGCGCGCAGAAGGTCGTCGCCATCGAAGACGATACGGCCTGCGACCTCTGCTCCTGGCGGGTAGAGGCCGAGGATCCCTAGGCCGGTGAGGGTCTTCCCGCTTCCGCTCTCGCCGACCAGGCCGACAACCTCGCCTGCGTCGAGTTCGAAACCGACCTCGCGAAGAAGCCGGCCCGCAGCCGGAATCCTGAGCGACAGATCTTCCACAATCAGGAGTGGGGCCATGCGGGTTCCCTCAATCGTGATGTCCTGGTTCGGATTCGAGCTCCGACCATGTTGTGCGGCTATTCGCCGAACTAATTGAAACTGAACTCAACCTCAAATTGTGATCTACGTCAAGTCCCGGTCCGGAATCGATATCACGGCCGTCCTCCTGCGCTGGTGAAGCGCCCCGGCAGCCGAAAAGAGTTGGGAGAAACACCCGCCCGATGCCGCAGACCTTGGCTATGCCGGCTCCAACGATCTGGCCTCGTCGGCCCGACCGTGGTATAGCGGTCCTTGCAGCACGACAGTCCGCCGGCGGCCGGGCGCAGTATCTGGATGATCACTGCAATCGGCATTCCGCATCCGGCCTAGCCACCCCCCGCGTAGTGTTCCTCCCGTAGTGTGCACGTTCTCTCCTGAGCAACCACGCAGTTTCTGCTGGCTACCGCTCGGACGGCCCGTCCGGGACGGTTACCGATTCAGACCGCACGGAACCAGGACAAGGAGATCGTCATGAAAGCCACACGCCTCGTTCGTCTGGGACTTCCCCCGTTCTTCGCCGCCGCGGCGGCGCTGTTGTTCTGCCCACCGACCGTCTCCGCGCAGGAGGTGTGGAGCTACACCTGCTCGTCCCATTCGCCGGTGTGGGAAGGCAGGGTGACCGCTATGGAGTGCACGGCGTCGAACGGTGCGCCGGAGAGCGGAGAGATCACCCAGCCGTTCCTTGTGAACGGCGTCGAGGTCATGAGCTGCTCGTCCGGATGGGCTCACCTGCCTGACTTGATGGGCAAGGAATGCGCAGCGGCGCCGATGCAATAGCTGATCGACTGCGTCGGCCAGTGGGCCTTGTCGATTCCGGCAAGGCCCATTCGCTTCCCGCTACCGCCTTCTCGATTCAGGCCGGATCGGGACCGATCAGCCGGGTCGCGCGGAGCGCGAGGTAGAGCTCGGCTGCCGATTTCGGGTCCGCGCAACGGCGGCCGGTGAGCGTCTCGATTCGGCGCAGCCGATAGTGGACGGTGTTGCGGTGGTAGTGCAACCGTTGGGCGACTTCGGTATTGGAGCCGCCGCAGTCGAACCACAGCTCGAGGGTGTCGAGCAGGGTGTCGCGGTCCTCGGGCGGAAGCTGCAGGACCGGGCCGAGGATGTCGTCGGCGAGTTCGCGGGAGGCGCCGGGCGCGTTGGCGAGTACGAGGGGGATGGGCGTGCTGCCGTAGGTGGTGACGGCCGGTGTGCCCGGTCGGGAGCAACGTCCGGCGAGCTCGGCTTCCCGCAGTGCGCTGTCGGCCGCGCCGGGAGTCGGAAAGATGCGGCTGACTCCCACCCGTCCGGTTGCGGATTGGCGCAGCTGACTCAGTACCCGCTCATGGGCTCGTGCGGTGGCCAGGTTCAGCAGCCCGACCCGGGCGGCGGGTTCGGTGAGCCAGACCGAGTGGACGAAGTCGGCGCGTAGTCGGCTCTCGATTCCCGGCAGGGGTTCGGCCGCCTCCGGTCCGGCCTCCGCATGGACGACGACGAAGGCGCCGAGCGGCGGCAACTGCAGCGCTCGCGCGATTTCGCGGTGCGTCCGATCGTCGGCTCCGCCGTCGAATAGGCTGCGCAGCATGCTCTCGCGTTCCAGGTCGTCGCGGCGGGCGCGTTCGGCGAGATAGTCGCCGTAGGCGTCGGCCGCGGTGCTGGAGAAGTCGTCTATGACTCGCCACATTTCGGAGCCCAGCTGTGGCAGGGCGTCGCTGCTCGTGGCGGCGGCCGCCGTCAGGGAGCGTTCCCACAGGAGCCGGCCGGCCAATCGATAAGCGTGCAGCACAGCGGCGAGGGGGACACCGAGCTCGGCCTTGAGCCGCCCGACCGCGGCGGCCGGGTGTAGTCGCCGTCCGGTGCTGCCCGCCAGTTGACCGAGTACCGCGACGAGGTTGTCGCGCACGACGGTGCGCAGCTGCAGTTCGGTGAGTGCCGTCGACTCCGCGTAGGCGTGGTCGCCGGTGCGGATGCGTCCGACGAGCTCGTCGGACAGCTCGTCGACGTCGACGAGCAGGGTGCGGGCTACCGCCGCTGAGCCGTTCACCGGCGGCTCGATCAGCGCTGTCATGAGTGCGATGGTAGCGCCGGCCGTCATTGCCCACTGTGCTGGAGCACAATGCCGCGGAGGCGATCGGCAAACCGGGGCACATGGTGGACGTGCGCCGCGCCCCCGCAGTATCGACACCGAGAGAGTGACCGGGGCCATAGTGGCCCGGGTTTGCGCGTCGCCTACGCCTCGGTCATGCCCACTGTCGTCCGCGGCAACACCAACGCACCAACGATCATGATCGGCGAGAAGGCCGCCGCGATGATCATCGAAGACGCCGACTCGGAAGGAAACCCCCGGCAGTGAACACGACCATCACGACCGCCATCGACACCGCACTCGCCGCGCTGCGGCAAGGAGAGATCGACTGGGGCAGAACGTCACTGGCACAACGGCGCGAGTTGCTCGAGCAGATCCACGCGAACACCGCCGCGCACGCCGAGCAATGGGTCGAGGTCGCGGCGAGCATCAAACAATTGCCCGCGGACTCTCCGCTGCTGGGTGAGGAATGGTCCAGCGGACCCTATTCGCTGCTCACCGGCGTCGCCGCGCTCATCGAATCGGTGTCGGCACTCGAGCAAGGCCGCAGCCCGGTCGACGGATTCGACATCCATCCCGCGCCCGGCGGGCGAACCGCCGTCGAAGTCTTTCCCGGCGAAATATTCGAGACCCTGCTGCTCAACGGCTTTCGCGCAGAGGTGTGGACCAAGCCGGGGGTGGATGCGGCCACCGTGCGGGCCCGCGCCGGACTCGGCCAGCGCACGCCCCACGAAACCGGCGGCATCGGAGTCGTGCTCGGTGCCGGGAACATCTTCTCGATCGCACCGTTGGACGTGCTGTACCAACTGTTCGCCGACAACCGTGTCGTGGCCTTGAAGCTCAACCCGATCACCGATCGGATGCAGCCGGTGCTGGAGCAGATCTTCGCCCCGGCGATCGAACGCGGATTCGTGCGAATCCTGACCGGCGGCGCCGAGATGGGCGGCGCGCTGGTGCACCATCCCGACGTCGACGCCGTCCATATGACCGGTAGTTCGGTGACCCACGATGCCATTGTGTTCGGCCCCGGTCCCGACGGCGCGAAGCGTAAGGCCGCGAACGACCCGTTGCTGCGCAAGCCGATAACCAGTGAACTCGGCGGCGTCTCGCCCACGATCGTCATCCCTGGCCGGTGGTCGGACGCGGACCTGCGGTTCCAGGCCGAGCACCTGGTCACCCAGCGGCTGCACAACAACGGCTACAACTGCATCGCCTCTCAGGTCGCGGTCATCAGCGCGGACTGGCCGCAGAAGCAACAGTTCCTTGCCGAGTTGCGTGCGGCGTTCGACCGGGCTCCGGCGCGCGCCGACTATTACCCGGGTTCTGCGGATCGCGTGGCCGCGGCCCGCCGTCACTACCGCCATGCCGAGCCGCTGGGCTCCGGGGGCGAACGCACCCTGATCACCGGCATCCAGCCGGAGAATTCCGAAGACGCGCTGCACACCGAGTATTTCGCGCCGGTATACGGCGTGCTGGAACTGCCCGGTGACGCAAGCGAATTCCTGGCGCGTGCGGTCGAGGTGTCCAACGACGAGTTCGAAGGAACCCTGGGTATCAATATCATCGCCCACCCGCACACGATCCGGAGTCTCGGCGCCGAATTCGAATCCGCGATCGAACAATTGCGTTACGGCACCATCGCCGTCAATGCCTGGACTGCGGTGGGCTACCTGACTGCCAGGGCCACCTGGGGCGCCTTCCCCGGGCACACGTTGTCCGACATCCAGAGCGGCATCGGCGTGGTGCACAACGCACTGTTGATCGACGAACCCGAGCGCACGGTTCTGCGCGGACCGTTCCGGCCCGCACCGCGATCGCTGCTGCGCGGTGAGTGGAGCCTCTCGCCGAAGCCGCCGTGGTTTGTCACCAACCGCACCGCCGCCACCACGATGCGGCGGCTGACCACCTTCGCGAAGAAGCCCGGTGCCGCCGCCTTGCCGGGAATTTTCGCCTCCGCGCTGCGCGGCTGACCGCGCAGCGACGAGCCGGATCGGGCCACCGCACCCGCGCCCGGCCACCACCACGGCTACCTGCCCGAGCAAGCCCCGAGGAAGACCACGATGAGTTTCGACCATTACGACCTGCCGATGCCGAGCACCATGCAGGATGAACCATTGTCCCTGGCCACCCTGCTGCGATACGCCAGCACAGTGCACGCGGACGCGACCGTACGCACCTGGACCGGCACCGAATGCCGGGTGATGACCTACCGTGAGCTCGGTAATCAGGCGGCCCGCCTGGCACACGCCCTGACCGCGCTCGGTGTGCGGCCGGGCGACCGCGTCGGCACCTTCATGTGGAACAACAACGAACACCTGGTCGCCTACTGTGCCGTCCCGGCCATGGGCGCGGTGCTGCACACGATCAACATCCGGCTGTTCCCCGACCAGATCGCCTACGTGGCCGACCACGCCGAGGACACGGTCGCCATCGTCGACGGCACGCTGGCCGCGGCCTTCGCGGAGGTCTTGCCGAAGCTGAGCACGGTCCGGCACGTGATCGTCGCCAACGGCAGCGCCGCCGAGTTCATCGCGCCCGACAGTGTCGAGGTGCACGACCTCGACGCACTGACCGCCGGTTGTCCGAGCAGCTTCGACTATCCGGTGCTCGACGAACGCTCGGCCGCGGCAATGTGTTACACGTCCGGCACCACCGGGCAGCCGAAGGGCGTCGTCTACTCTCACCGCTCCAACTGGCTGCATTCGATGCACGCGTGCACTGCCGACGGGATGAGCATCAGCTCCGCCGACCGACTCCTGGCGATCGTGCCCATGTTCCATGCCAACGCCTGGGGGCTGCCGTACGCGGCCCTGATGGCGGGCGCGTCTCTGATCATGCCGGACCGGTTCCTGCAGCCGGCACCACTGCTGGAACTGCTGGAAGCCGAACGCCCCACGTTCGCCGCCGCGGTTCCGACGGTGTGGAACGGCGTGCTCGCCGCACTCGAGGGTTCCACCCGGGACTTCGGCTACCTTCGATCGGTCGTGGTCGGCGGGTCGGCCGTTCCGGCGCAACTGATGCGGGCCTTCGAAGATCGGCACAATGTCCGCATCATCCAGGCCTGGGGAATGACCGAAACATCACCGCTTGGCTGCGTCGCCTGGCCACCATCCGGGACCGACAGCGAGGAGGCGTTCGCCTATCGGATCAGCCAGGGCCGTTTCCCCGCCTCCGTCCAGGCACGGCTGGTCGGCGACGACGGCGCCGCGCTCCCGCACGACGGCCGGGCGGTCGGGGAGCTCGAGGTGCGGGGGCCATGGATCACCGGCTCCTACTATTCGCCGGATGCGACGGCGGTCGGCGTGGATTCGTTCGACAATGGCTGGCTGCGGACCGGCGACGTCGGCATCATCACCCCCGACGGCTACCTCACCCTCGTCGACCGCGCCAAGGACATCATCAAATCCGGCGGCGAATGGATATCGTCGGTGGACCTCGAGAACACCATCATCGCCCACCCGGACATCGCCGAGGCAGCGGTTTTCGGTGTGCCCGACGAGAAATGGGACGAGCGCCCGGTCGTCGCGGTCGCACTGCGCGCCGGCGCCACCGCCGACGCCGAGGACCTGCGTTCCTTCCTCGCCGACCGGGTCGCGAAATGGCAAGTGCCCGAACGCTGGACCTTCCTGCCCGAGGTACCCAAGACCAGCGTCGGCAAGTTCGACAAGAAGACTCTGCGCGCCCGGTACGCCGCCGGCGAGTACGACATCATCCTGTCGAGCGGGCCGGGCGATTCGAAGGGGGTGTGATCGTCCGAGTACTGGAGTTGTCAGCGCACCCGTCGTCCAACCTCATCGCGCGAACCAGGCGCTGAAGAGGTCGCAGTGGGTCCGGTCACCCCCTGGCGACCTCACCAGTGGGTATCCGGCCTCGGTGATATCGCGCCGCTCACTAGCATCAATGCGGCGAACAAATCGAGGATATCCGAGGACCTGTGTTGACTACCGAACAACTTGACCGCTGGAATGCCCAGGAAGCCGCCGCTGAGGCGATGATTCCCATCATCGGCACGTTGTATCGGCGCAAGGGCGTGACGATCCTGCTGCACAGCCGGTCGCTGGTGAACAAGTCGGTGATCAGCATCCTGCGGACGCACCGCTTCGCAAGGCAGATCCAGGGCGAAGAGTTGTCGGTGGACGAGACCCTTCCTTTCCTGCAAGTGCTCAGCGAGCTGGATCTGGGGCCCTGCAAGATCGATCTCGGCCAGTTGGTCAGGACCTATCGCGCCGACGGTCGCGGACTGTCGATCCGCGAGTTCACCGCGGCGGTGCTGGCCGAGGTGACCAACGGCAACAAGGCTCGGTCACCAGGCCCCAGGGATGTGGTTCTCTATGGCTTCGGCCGCATCGGTCGTCTGGTCGCGCGCCTGCTGATCGAGAAGGCCGGATCCGGAAACGGGCTGAACCTGCGTGCCGTGGTGGTGCGCAAAGGAGGCGACGACGATCTCGCCAAGCGTGCGTCGTTGCTTCGCAGGGATTCGGTGCACGGCCACTTCAACGGCACGATCAAGGTCGATTCCGGCAATGACACGATCACCGCGAATGGGAACGTGATCAAGTTCATCTACAGCGATGACCCGACGACGATCGACTACACCGCTTACGGGATCAAGGACGCGATCCTGATCGACAACACCGGTAGGTGGCGTGACCGTGACGGGCTGTCGCAGCATCTGCGCCCCGGCATCGCGAAGGTCGTTCTCACCGCGCCCGGCAAGGGCGACATTCCGAACATCGTGCACGGCGTCAACCACCGCGCCCTGGACCTCTCACAGCAGATCTTCTCGTGCGCCTCGTGCACCACCAACGCGATTGTTCCACCGCTCAAAGCCATGGATGACGAGTACGGCATCATCCGCGGGCACGTGGAGACGGTTCACTCGTTCACCAATGACCAGAACCTCCTGGACAACTACCACAAGGCAGACCGTCGCGGTCGGTCCGCGCCGTTCAATCTCGTGCTCACCGAAACCGGTGCCGCGTCCGCGGTCGCGAAGGCGATGCCGGATTTCAAGGCCAAGATCACCGGCAACTCGATTCGTGTTCCCACCCCCGACGTATCGGTCGCGATCCTGAACCTGCAGCTCGAGCGGAAGACGACGAAGAGCGAAGTGCTCACGTACCTGCGTCAGGTTTCGCTCGCCGGGCCGTTGAGCCGAAACCTCGATTACACAGCCGCCACGGACGTGGTCTCCAGCGATTTCATCGGATCGCGCGCAGCGTCGATCATCGATGCCAACGCCACGATCATCGAGGATGACACCGCGATCCTGTATGTCTGGTACGACAACGAATTCGGCTACTCGTGCCAGGTGGTGCGGACGGTGCAGTACATCTCGGGTATCGAGTATCCGACCTATCCGCAGGTCGGCACCCCGCTGGACCACGCCGCCGACACTCGCGTGCTGACTGCGACCGACGCGCGGTAACTCGCTCAGCCGTACGCAGCCGAAGTTCGGTCGGCACCCCGGCGCTCGAAGCCCCTGCTCTGGCAGGGGCTTCGACCACTCAACTCTGCGAATCATCCAAAGCGGGGGGAGTCCTGGGACCTTGCTCAGGCCGGGCTAGCCGAGTGCGGCGTCGCCGGTTCGGGCCGCGCAGCCAGGCCTGGGGCGCGCCCTGCAGCAGCGATTCTCGGCCAGAGGGTTCAGACGAGCCGGTCGAGGATGGCTGCCAGTTCGCGAGATCGGAGTATGACACCGACGTGGCCGGCCGACAGCGTGTGGATATCGAACCGATTGTCCGGAGTGAGGCGATCGGCATCGTCGATCATTTTCGTGACCAGGGCAGGCGAGATGACGTTGTCCCGGGTGAGGCGGACGTAGCTGCGGGGTATTCGTCCCCACGTCTCGGCCCGAACCCGGGCGTCGGCGAACTGGGTGTGGGCCCCGTCCTCGGGCTGCATGGCGAAGTTGAGCACCGGGAGCATCTGTTCCAGGCCGGCCTCGGGCATGTTGATCATCCGGAAATCCTCGAGGGCTTCGATGTCAGCCGAACGCAGATTGAAACGGATGATGCCCGCAGGCACCGCATCCAACCCCAGAAACAGCGAATGGTCCGGGTTCGGGGTCGGGACGTCCTGCGTGGCCTCAGGGGTCTGACTCAGAGCCATGGCGCTGGGGGCCTCCGGGGTGGAGGGACAGAACGCGGAGAGGTAGACGATCCGGTGGAAGCGATCGGACTCCTGGACCAAGGACTGCGCGCCGGGGCCGGATCTACTCTGCGGCGCGGGCCGGGCACCTCATGCTCAGAACCGCCTCGACGCCACATGCTTATGGCAGCCGCGCGCGGGTGGACCGGCCGGTTGCGGGCCGACTTGGAGCGAACCAACCTCTGAAGCTGTAACAGCGACTTAGAGTTATCCGCTATGGGAGGTAGGCATCGGAAAGTCCGCGAGCACGGCCGCGTATTGGCTGTGCTGGTCTGACTGGGCAGATGGCTCGGGTGCAGCCGAACTGGCGGGACCCACACAAGCCCCGTAGGGGCCCCGAGGGGGTGGAGGGTGCCCACCCCCTCGGGTGGGTGGGACGCCCGCGGGGGGTGGGCACCTCACCCAGCACGGACCGTAACGGATTCCCGGGTCAGCCATGACATGATTCGACTCCGGTCGCGATGAAGGCGCTCCGGAACAGCGTTGTGCCACGGCCGATCTGCGGCAAGGCCCGTGACCCAGGCAGGTATTGTTCGGAAGCGCTTGGCTCAGAGCATCCTGGATTAGCCGATTGCATGCTGTCGCCGAGCGGCGCGGAAATCAGGTCCGCGAAATCCCGCTGTTGGACGGGGTCGAACGGCAGAATGTGGCCAATGCGGACATTTGCCAGATTGTTGCAGGCTGCCGTAGCCGGGGTGCTGGTCGTGTCAGCCGGTCATGGCGTCACGGCCGCCCCCGCTGCGAGCGACGCCCATATTCAGCTGCCCTGGCCGACTCCTGAGCCGGACGGAGTGCAGGCGCCGGGAGCAGCGCTCGCAGAAGGAATCACCGGCACGCTGCTGTGGTCGCGACAGCCGAACACCCCGGTCCCGATAGCCAGCATCACGAAGGTGATGACGGCACTGGTCGTGATCAACGCCGGCGACCTCGACCGGACTATTACCGTGCCGCAAGAAATCATCGCCTACTGCACCAAGTACAACGGAAGCACCGCAGGCCTGGTGCCCGGCGAGGTGCTCACCGCGCGACAACTGCTCTATGCGATGCTGCTTCCGTCAGGCTGTGACGCCGCATATACCCTTGCCGAGGCCCACGGGCCCGGCCAAGACGGCTTCATCGCCAAAATGAACGACACCGCCCGTCACATGGACCTGGCCGGAACGCATTTCACCGATCCCAGCGGACTACCCGCCCCCACCGACCACTCCACATACTCCACACCCGCGGACTTGGTGGCCCTCGGCCTGCGCGCGATGAGCCTGCCCGTGTTCCGCGACATCGTCAGCTCACCGAGCTATCGCCTGCCCGCCGGACCGGACAATCGCGATCACCTTTGGAAGACCACAAATCTGCTGCTGCGCGATTACCCCGGCACAATCGGCATCAAAACCGGATGGACCGACGCCGCGGGAACCTGCCTGCTGTTCGAGACGGTCAGGGCAGGAATACCGCTGATCGGTGTGGTTCTGCACAGCTCACCCCACAGCGACGTCGCCGCAAAAGACGACGCCGAGCGCATGCTGAACTGGGCTTACCACCCGATCCTGAGCCTGCTGCCGAGCTAGCGCTGAACGCGGCAGCCTGCCTGCGGACCCCGGGACGCGCGGCTCCGCAGTCGGCGGAGCCGCCGGGTCGACTACGACCTTTGCTGCATTAGCTTGTCGCAGAGCCAGATTCACGACAAGGACCGGATCGCGCGTGACCAATGGTTCGACGGGCACTTGACGGACGAACGTGAGATCGAGTGTCGGACAGCCGCTTACCACGATTCGATCAGCGGGACATCATGCTCCTGCCGCTGCCATTCCTCCGTGAGTCGACCGAGTCGGCGCGGGGCGGCGATGCCGCGCAAGCGTGCGATCCTGTCGTCACGGATCTCCAGGATCACGACGCCAACGACCCGGTCGTCGAGCGTGGCGAGCATGGCCGGGCATCCGTTGACCACGGCGGCATGGATCGAGGGCGAGCCACCGGCGAGTCTCCGCTTGGCCGGAGACGGTTTGAAGCCGGCCCGCACCGCGCTGGCGATCCGCTCCGGGGTCGAGTACCGGATCAGTTTCTCGGCCAGCCCCAGCCCCAGCCCGGCGCCGTCGGAGATGCTGGTCGCGTCGTCGGTCAACAACGCAACCAGCCGTTCGGTCCGGCCCGAGGAGGCGGCATCGACGAACGCCTCGACGATTCGACGCGCGGAGGCATGGTCGATATCACTGCCGTTACCGACGGCGGCGATTCGACGCCGGGCTCGGTGGGTGTGTTGCTGACTCCCGGCCTCGGTGATACCGAGAATCTCGGCTATCTCGGCGTGGCTGTACGCGAAGGCCTCGCGCAGCACGTAAACAGCCCGTTCGACCGGCGACAAACGCTCCATGAGCGTCAGCACCGCCAGGGTCACCGATTCGCGCTGCTCGACGGTGTCGGCCGGGCCCAGCATCGGGTCGCCGTCGAGGAGCGGTTCGGGCATCCAGGCGCCGACCGCGCGTTCGCGCCGCACCTTCGCCGAACGGAGCCGGTCGAGCGCCAGGTTGGTGACGATCTTGGTCAGCCATGCCTCGGGCACCTCGACGTACTCCCGGTCGGCGGCCTGCCACCGCAGGAACGCGTCCTGCACCGTGTCCTCCGCGTCGGCCGCCGAGCCGAGCAGGCGGTAGGCGAGCGAGGCAAGCCGATTCCGGCTGGCCTCGAAACGCGCCACGGTGGCAGTGTCCATGAACACGACCCTATGCGGCGAGCACGGCATGCGGGTGCTGTCGGGTCGTGGCCAAGCGGTATTTGTGACTCGGCATTCCGAACGTCGGGTGGCTCAGGGCCCAGGCGGCAGTGTCGAGGATTGCCGACTTGACGCGCGCGGCCGTCCGGCCACGGAGGGCGTACGACTTCGATCGCACGTCACCGTCGACCAGCTGGAAGATTGCGTCCTGGCGGCCGAGGCTGATGTGGTTGCCGACATACGACATCGAGATGGTCGAGATCTTGCGCCCGGTCCGGTCCCCGATGATCGCGGCCGTCGCCTGCTTGCTGGTGGATCCCGCGGAAGCGCAGGACATCGGCAACGGCCGACCGTTCTCGCCGATGACGAAGGCGCTGTCACCGGCAACGTAGATATCCGGGTGCGAGACCGATCGCATTTCACGGTCGACCGTGATCTGGCCGTTGGGTTCCACCCGGAGGCCGCTGGCGGCGGCAATCGGGTGGACGGCGAAGCCTGCGGCCCACACGGTCGCGTCGGAGGCGAAAGCGGTGCCGTCGGCGGCGACCGCCGCCGCCTCCTCGACGCGCTCGATGGTGGAGTGCTCGTGGATCGTGATACCGAACCGGTCGAAGGCACGCAGCAGGTGTCGGCGGGCCTTCGTACCCAGCCAGCCGCCCAGTTCGCCGCTGGTGGCGAGGCTGACCCGGAGTCTCGGACGGGATTCGGCGATCTCCGTGGCGGCCTCGATCGCGGTCAGGTTGCCGCCGATTACCAGCACCTTCCCGTCCTCGCCCAGCTCATCCAGACGTGCGCGCAGGCGCAGCGCGGACGGCCGGGCGGCCACATGGAAGGCGTGCTCGTCGACGCCCGGAACGCCGTGGTCGGCGGCGGAGCTGCCGAGCGCGTAGAGGAGGGTGTCGTATTCGAGCTGGTCGATGCCCTCGCCGTCGGCGACCGTGACAGTCCGGTGCTCGGCGTCGATGGTGGTTACCCGCCCCACTCGGAGCCGGATGCCGGTGCCGGCGAACACCTCGGCCAGCGGCCGGTGGCGGAGAACCTGCCCGGCGGCGAGCTGATGCAGGCGCAGCCGCTCGACGAAATCGGCTTCGGCATTGACGACGGTGATCTCGAAGTCGTCGGAGTGGAGTTGGCGGGCCAGGTATCCGGCGGAGAAGGCTCCGGCGTATCCGGCCCCGAGGACGACGATGCGGTGCTTCATGGTTCGCTCCTGTCTGGTTCGCGTGCTCCCTGAACGAGACAGCCCCCGAATTCCTGACAGCACTGACCAGTGACGTGGATCACCCTTGGGGCTCGCTCGGCGGCCGGACTCCATTCCGATCCGACCTGGAACCCACACGCCGACGGGTTTCGACGTGCTACTTCAAACCGTCCAGCGCCTTGCGGGCTTGGTTCTCGGCGATTGTGGCGAGCTCGTCCCGGTCCTGCCGCTGCCGGTCCGCGGTGGGTACGGTGGCCGGCCGTATCCCGGACCAGGTGGGCCGTACCCAGTAGCCGGCTGACCGGGCGTGGCCCGGGCGCAGGCGTGTGCCGACCCGAGTCCGGGACGCCTCAGCCGGCGACTGGCGGATCGGTTTGTCGCACAGCAGGATCGGCGCTTTCCGGCGCCGGCCGATTGGTGACTCCCGAGGTGGGGCGGGCGCACATCCGAGTGGATGCACGCCCGCCGCAGAGCGATCTACGACCTCGGCGCCCCTGATTGCCACGTCGAGCCGATCGCCGCGATGGTCAGGGCGGCCATCGCGGTGATCGGCGGGGCGGGAGCATCCGGTAGCCGTCGGCGCCGGTGGAACATCAGCCGGCTCGGCCGAGGCTTCCTCCACGTGCTCCGATACGGTGAGATGGAAGTGACGCACCGAGGCGCCAGCGGTCGGCTGGAAAAGCGACAGATAGATAAGCCCAGCCTGCTGTTCTACCCACGCCCGCTGGAACACGCCTTCCACAACGCACCCACCGAGGACTCCGACTTCGCCTGCGCGACACTCGACTTCGACGGCGGCCCGACCCATCCGCTGGTACGCACGCTCCCTCCGGTGATCGTGCTCCCGCTGGACGCCGTCGGCACCCTCGAACCAGCGCTCGATCTGCTGTTCGCCGAGATCGACAATGTGCGGTGTGGCCGAAAAGTGCTGGCCGATCGGCTCTTCGAAGTCGTCCTCATCCAGCTTTTCCGCTGGATTCTCGACCACGCCGACGAGCTTGCGCTGCCCACCGGGCTGCTGACCGGGCTCTGCGATGAAAGCCTCGCCCGTGCACTCGTCGCCATCCACGAGTCGCCTGGGCGGCCCTGGACGCTCGCCACGATGGCGCGCGAAGCTCGGATGTCCCGCAGTTCCTTCGCCGCCCGGTTCAAAGAGATGGTGGGGCATCCCCCCGCCGAGTACCTGACCGGGTGGAGGATCACGGTCGCCCAGGACCGGCTTCGCGCCGGCGCCTCAGTTGCTCGCACGGCCGCAGAACTCGGGTACGCCACCCCTCCAGCGTTCTCGCGGGCGTTCACGCAAAGAGTGGGTTGCTCACCCCGCGCATGGTTGGCGACTGCCCGCTGAGTCAGCCGCAGGCGTACGCTCCGCCATCCCACAGTCGGCGATGAATCACTGTCTTGCAACGCCATACATCTGTTGTGCTGCGGCCGTGGCGATGTGGCTTGATCACCCGCTACTTCCGGGGCGTTTTGACCCCGCTGTTTGCTACGGATAGCGGACGCGGGCGCTTTCGGGCGCCACGAACGGCTCGTAGTGCTCGGTGTAGAGCTTTGCGACCAGCTCGCCCCGACTCGCTACGGCAACCTTCTCGAAAATCGCCTTCACATGGTCTCGGATCGTGTGCGGCGACAGGAACAATCGGCTCGCGATCTCGGCGGTGGACAGCCCACGCGCGATCAGTTCGGTCACTTCGCGCTCCCGGGGTGTCAGCTCATAGGCGGCGACAACCAGCGTGGCGATCTCCGACACCGGTGCGGGTCCGATCGTCATCGCGGTCATCTCCTCGGTGTCATCGGCACCGCGCAGGCACGAGGCATGACATACCAGCCACCCGCCGGTGAGCGCGCGCAGTCGAATTCGGGCGTTCCCACCCGTCTCGCGCGCACGACCGACGGTGCTACGAATCCACACTGGCAGGGGCAAATCGATACCGGACGGCGTCGCCGCGCGAGGGCCCGGCGGCATATCGGCGAGGAAGCGGCGGGCCTCGTCATTGATCGACGTCAGATTTCCCACACGGTCGAAAAGCAGCATTCCCGGCGTATCGGAGGGCCGTCGCGGCGGCTCCGTGGACTGGGCGTACGAGCGCAGCCGCTGCGCCATCGGACTCGACAACGAGCCGACCACTGCCATCTCCTCGGCCCGGAACGGCGCTCGACCGCGCTCGCGGAACAGACTCAGTTGTCCCCAAGGCCTGCCATCGACCCGGAACACGGCACGTAGTTCGTCGTCGAAGCCTCGTGGCCGCATGAAGTCTCGGTACAGCGGGCTCGACAGCAGACGATCACCGGTGGTCTCCCGCAACCCGGCAACCGGCACCGGAGACTTCGTCAAATGCCGAAAAGGATTGACGGCATCGGCGAGGAATTCCGATTCCCAGTAGATGCCGCACCCACCCTGCTGGAGGTTTTCGATCCGCACCGGCGCCGCGGTCAACCCGTTGATCGGATCAGTGGCAACCCAGACGGCCGCGTCGAAGGGTGCGACGCGGCGCAGGCGGTCCGACGTCACGGCGAACAGGCTCGCCGCGTCGGGCGCTGTGGCGATTCCCGCCAGGAGACCGTCCGACGGCGCACTGGCCGACCTGCTCATGCCCGCCATGATTCCCGCGCACGAGGAGTCGTACAACCCCTCATGTGAGGGGGTTGTACGGCATGTCGGACCCCCTGATCGAGGGATGGGATCTCGCCCGGCGGCCTAGCAGGCTGGTCGACGCACGTCCGTCAGACTCAGAAGAGGGAATCAACCATGCATATCGGAATCGTCGGCGCGGGAATGGCTACGGTGGCCCTGCTCGACGCGCTCGCCGACTCGGACGCGAAGCCGGGCGAGATCACCGTGTTCGAGAGCTCATCCACCGTCTGGCGCGGCCGCGCATACCAATACGACCAGGACTCCGTACGAGTCAATGCGCCACCGATGGCCATGACCGCACGCGGGGGAGACCTGGACCATTACCTGCGTTGGCTGCAGGAACGCCCCGAACTCGCCCGCTACCTCGACGAAGGACTTGGCCTACCGGTGGTTCCGCGCGCGGTATACGGACAATATCTGGAACACACCGCGCATATCGCCATCGCCAACCTGCGCCAGGACGGATGGCGGGTGAGCGTCGTCAATTCCGGCGTCACCGGGTTCTCTCGAGACATCGACGCCGCCTTGCACACCGCCGCCGACGGCACATTCCGAGTGGACCGCGCGGTGCTGTCCATCGGCGGCGGACAGCCACACGACAGCTATGGGCTGGCCGACACGCCGGGGTACGTCCATGAGCCATACCCCCTGTACCGCAGGTTGGCCGAGGTCCCAGCGGACCGGCACGTCGCCGTCATCGGCAGCGGATTGACCGCCGTCGATATCGCCACCGGGCTGGTCTCCACCGGACATACCGGTCCGATCACCCTGATGTCCCGAAGCGGCGTACTACCCGCCGTACAGCAACGTCCCGTTCGATACGAGCCGCAGTATCTGACACCCGAATACGCGTTGCAACGGGTTCGCGGAAACCAGGGCCAGGTGACACTCTCCATGCTGATCGAACTGATGAAGGAGGAACTCTCCGAACTGGGGCAGGATTTCCGGACGCTGATCGATGAGGTCATCAGCAACGACACCGAAGCTCCTGTGCAACGGCTACGACGCCAGCTGTCCTTGGTGGCGGACCCGCATCAGGGCCGGCGACTGCTCGGCCGGGCCATCCGAACCGTCGTGCCGGCGGTGTGGCCGCTACTCAGCGATCAAGACAAGACGATGCTGCGCAGCGCACACTTCCGCACCATCAACTGCCTGAGTTCACCCATGGTGCCGCACAATGCGAATATCCTGCTGCGCCTGTTCGATTCCGGCCAGGTACGGCTGCGGCCGGGGTTGCAGAAGATCCGGCCCCACTCCCACGCCGGATTCACGGTGACCGACGACACCGAATGGACCGCCGACGTGGTGATCAATGCCGTCAACCCACCGGCCTACACCGTGCCACAGGCCGCCGGACGGTTGGTGCGTTCGCTCTTGACCTCCGCATCCGCCGAACGGCATCCGTTCGGGGGCCTGACCACCCAACCCGGCACCGGCAGACTTCTCCTCTCGGGCCGGCCCGACCGCACCTGGTACGCACAGGGCAATATCGCGAGCACCTCGACATTCATTGCGACCGACCCCACAGGTCTCGCGCACGAGGCGGCACGACTCGCCCGTTCCCTCACCGCGCAACAATAACCAACCGTGCGACATCGAACCGCTCCGTTGCCTCTGGGTCGAATCGTTGCCGCGGTCGGCTTACGGCCGCGCGATCCCGTCCCATCGGTAGGGCGGACTGCCGGGTTCACTCCGGTTCGGCGGCCTCGTCTCCGGCTCTCCTCTCGGCCAAGGCGCCGTCCCGGTCGGAATGGCGGCGGGCAAGGACCCTTGTACCAGGTCCCGAGGCGGCACCGGGACCAGGCCGTGCCGTCACTGTCGACGCAGTCACCGGCGTACCGCATGCCGAACAACAGATCTGTGGGGTGAACGTCTCGCCGCAGTTGTCGTGCGACAGACGCACCGGCGGTCCACCCGGAGGCGTGGCCCACTTGTCGCCCCACGCCATCAGCGCCATCAGTACGGGCATGAGTTCGCGGCCGGGCTCGGTGAGGTGGTACTCGTGCCGCGGCGGCCGTTCCTGATACGCCCGGCGCTCCACGATGCCATTTCCGACCAGTGCGTCGAGCCGCCGGGTGAGCAGGTTGCGGGAAATGCCGAGGTTCTCCGCGATGTCGTCGAACCGATGCAGACCGAGGAAGAGGTCTCGCACGATCAGCGGCGTCCACCACTCTCCGACAAGTTCCAGGGACTGCCCAATGGAGCAGTGCATCTCGGCGAAGCTGGTTCGGTGCATGACCCCAGTCTAGTGGGTTGATTCATTGAACTAACAAGGGTAGCTTCGGTCCATCGACAGAGTTCAATGAAAGGACTAACCGATGCCGTTCGTGGAGCTATTTGTTCCCAAGGGGTCGCTCGATGAAGCACGCCGCGCGAAGATCGGCGGACGACTGGTATCCGAGGTGATGGTGGCCGAGGGCGCCCCGGACACCGACACGGCCAGATCCATCTCCTGGCTGGTGGTCAACGAGATCGACGCGTGGTTCGTGGGCGGTCGGCAATTGCCTGCCGGAGAGAAGCCGAAGTACGTGGTGCGAGTCGGAGTTCCGGCCGGCTCGATGAACGACGACAAGCGCAAGGACATCGTGGAGCGAGTCACCCGGGTCCTCGCGGACGCCGATGACGATCCCACGCGGTTCACCCATCCCGCGACCGCGTGGGTGCACATCAATGAGATTCCGGAGGGCAACTGGGGAGCGAGCGGTCGGATCGTGCGGATCGAAGACATCGCCGCACTGACCGCGAACTGATAGGCGTCCGATTCGGCCGCCTCTCCCGCACGCCGGATCATGACCGACCGGTTAGCGAATGGCGCGGGGCCCGATCAGCACTCGACGCCGGTCGGCCACCGCGCCGGGTATGAGCAGCCGCCGCGGGCCATCGGCCGACGGAAACCGCTCGCAGGTCGGTTTGCCCGAGGCTCGAGCTCGAAGACCTGGCTTCGGCCGTAGACGTGACAGCGCACAGCGGAATATCCCGCGTGTCAGACGCGCAGCAGGATGTAAGCAGCGGTTCCCGAGCCGATGACGGCGCCGCCGTAGCAGACCAGGATGATCGACCCACGGAACTGCTCGAGCCGCAAGCCGTGCTCCAGCGTGTACCGGAAGCGGTGTGCCCAGTGGAATAGAGCCAGCACACACAGTCCGAAAAGGACCAGCCGGGTGACAGGATGACGCAACACCGAGAGCAGGTATGCGTGGTCGGGCGCGGGAAGCCAGTCCAACGGGAAGGCGAGGCCGAACAGAAAGAGCAGCACCGGTATGAGCAGCGCAGCGGCCATCCCGCCGATGCCGAACAGTAGCCACACCAACGGTTCCAGGGACCTCTTGTTGGTCATCGCAGCACCACCAACAGCACGATCGCCGTCAGCAGACCCCACAGCAGGTAGTGCACTCCAATGATCACGACCGGTTCAACGCGCCGGTTCCGTATACGCACCACCATCGCCTTGGGCGCGAGGTTGAACCAGGTGACCGTATGCAGAAGCACGAACAGCAGGGCGATGGCGTTCAGTGCAACAACCCACCCGCCAGCGCTCCAGCTCAGAAACCGCTGGTAGTCCTCGCTTCCTGAACTGACCGCACTGACCAGGACCAGGAGATACACCACGAACCAGGCGACGAACACGCTGCTGAGTTCGCGCAGGACGAAGAGCAGATATGAGCGGCGTCGCAGCCACCAAAAGGTGGAGATCGGCTTTCGGTACAACCGGGGCGTCGTGGTCATCGTGCCCGCCAAGGCATGAGGAAATCTCGCAGCGATTGGGTGGCCGCGGTCAGCTTGTAGCGTTGGATCGCGCCAGCCGGGTCGACCCCTTTCGGGCAGGCGGTGGTGCACTCGCCGACGAGGGTGCAGGACCATACGCCCTCGGCGGAGGCGAGTACATCCCGCCGATCTGCGGCTCCCTCATCGCGCGAGTCGAGGTTGTAGCGTTGGGCCAGCGCGATCGCCGCCGGACCTAGGAACTCGGGCTCGAGCGCGAAGACGGGACAGGCCGAGTAGCAGAGCATGCAGTTGATACACATGCTGTACTTCTGGTAATCGTCCATTTCGGACGGTGTTTGCAGGTACTCGCCGTCCTCGAGTGGCCGGTGTTCCTCCCTGATCAGCCATGGCTCGACCGAGGCCAGTTTGTGCATGAAGTCGCTGATCTCTATGACGAGATCCCGGATCACCGGAAAGTTGCGCAGTGGCTCGACCCGCACCGGCCCCGGCGCGTAGTCGGTCAGGAAAGTAGCGCAGCTCAGTTGTGGCTCGCCATTGACGGTCATGCCGCAGCTCCCGCAGATGCCCATCCGGCACGACCACCGGTACGACACCGTCCCGTCGAGGTAGTCCTTGATGTAGTTGAGGCCGTCGAGCACCGTCCATTCTTTGCGCAGCGGAACCTCGTACAACTGCAGTACCGGTTCGTCATCTCGATCCGGTCGGTAGCGCGCGACTTGCAGGGTTATCCGGGCCACCATCGCCATCACCTCCCATATACGCGTTCGCCCGGAGGCCAGCGTGTAATCGTGACCGGTAGATACGAGATGCGGCCCGAACCGTCCGGCTGCCGATGGATCATCGAATGGGCCAGGAACCGCTGGTCGTTCCTGGCGGGGAAATCGGTCCGTTGGTGCGCACCCCGGGATTCCTCCCGTGCCAGCGCGCAGGCGACGATGCATTCCGCCACATCGAGCATGCACGACAGTTCCAGCATCGCCACCAGTTCGGTGTTGAATGCCCGGCTGTGGTCATCGAGGCACGCGCTGCCGAACCGATCGCGAAGCTCGCGCACCTTGTCGGCGGCCTCGGCGAGGGAGTCGCCGTCCCGGTAGATCCCGGCACCGGCCTCCAGCGTCTCCTGCATCTCGGTGCGGATGTGGGCGATGCGTTCGGATCCCTCGGCATGTCGCGTGAGGTTCCGTTCCAGCCGGTCCTGTTCGGCGCGGCCGCGGGCCAGGACCGCCGGTGTCTGGCGGGCCGTGGCCGAGCTCGCATACTCGGCGGCGGCACGACCGGCGCGCGCACCGAAGACCAGCAACTCCGGAAGGGAATTCGACCCGAGCCGATTGGCTCCGTTGATACTGACGCAGGCGACCTCTCCGACGGCGTACAGGCCCTCCACGGGTGTCGCGCCGTGGATGTCGGTATGGATGCCCCCCATCATGTAGTGGACGACGGGTCGCACCGGGATCAGCTCCCGGACCGGGTCGATGTTCTGGTACTTCGAGCACAGCTCGCGTACGAACGGCAGTTTTGTGTCGATGAGATCCGCACCGAGGTGGCGTATGTCGAGGTGGACGACGTGTCCGTACGGTGTGCCGATGGTCCGGCCCTTGTCGAGTTCGTGCACGAAGGCCTGCGACAGCCGGTCGCGTGGCCCGAGTTCCATGCTTCGCATCACCGGTACCGGTGATGGTGTCCCGAGGTCGTAATCCTGCAAGTAGCGATAACCGTCCTTGTTGAGCAGCCAGCCGCCCTCCGCGCGCGCTGCCTCGGTGATCAAGATGCCCGTGAACGGAAGGCCGGTCGGGTGATACTGAACGAACTCCATGTCCTTAAGCGGCGCGCCTGCCCGGTAGGCCAACGCCATACCGTCGCCGGTGTTGATGTTGGCGTTGGTGGTGAACGGATACACCCGGCCGCAGCCACCAGTGCACACGATGACAGCGCTGGCGAAAATGGTTTCGACGCGTCCGGTAGCCAGTTCGATGGCTACGATGCCGCACACCTTGCCGTCATCGACGAGCAATGTCGTGGCGAACCATTCGTCGTACCTGATGATGTCTTGATACGACAGTGCGGTCTGGAACAGGGTGTGCAGCATGTGAAAACCGGTCTTGTCGGCTGCGAACCAGGTGCGGTTGTTCGTCATGCCACCGAAGGCCCGTACCGCGATGTGCCCGTCCGGCCGGCGGCTCCATGGGCAGCCCCAATGCTCCAGTTGGAGCAGCTCCCGCGGTGCTTCCGCGACGAAGGCCTCGACAGCGTCTTGGTCACAGAGCCAATCGCTGCCGGAGACCGTGTCGTATGCGTGCTCGTCGAAGCTGTCGCCGGGACCGGCGACACCGGCGGCGCCACCCTCGGCAGATACGGTGTGGCTGCGCATCGGATAGACCTTGGAAACGATGGCGATACTCAACCGGGGGTGGTGTTCTGCGATGGCGATGGCCGCTCGCAGGCCCGCGCCGCCCCCGCCGACGATTACGACATCGTGAGAAGCGGTCATGGTGGCACCACCCCGGCGTCGCCCGTCAAGCCTCGAAGTCGGCGCTGTGCTCGTCCATCATGACCTTGCCGTCATGGCGGACGATTCTGATCCGAACGCTGCCGTCGTGGAATTCGTGCCGGATCCGGCGGCAGCCACAGTCGTAACGCAGATCGTCGATAACCAGGCCCGCTTCGTCGTCTTCGCGGTGGCGAGCGCCGCCCCTCAGTTTCCCGCATGGGGCGCGTTCGGTGCTGAACTGCTCGGTGGTGCTAAGCATTTCCACCTCCCGGCTAACCGGTGGCGCACCTTACTGATCGGTGTAGAAACATAAGCGTACGCGTATTGGCCCGAGGCCGCAGGAGGCGTTCTGGGCCCCGGTAGACGTCTGCGCCCGCTCCGATGCGCTGTCGACCGCTCGCGACGTCGTGTGCCGACCGTGACACCTTCCTCCACGAGGTCGTCCGGATGGCGCGGTATGTCGAGCTGCCGCCGACCAGCCGCATACAGACTGGCCGGTGAGCCTATGGAACCGGGCGCACCACGTCCTTGATCAGCCTCCGACACCGGGATCGTCTGCTCCGGATACATGCGGTAACGCGGCGTCGGCGTCTGCGCGGTGGAGGTCCCCGCGTTCCTCCCGGATCTCGGCGACCCGGGTCCTCGGAACAGCATCACTCCGGAGGTGCGCGATCCGCCGGTTCGTCGGGCGCGTGCCACCGAGTCAGCGCCCGGCAGCCCACGGCGAACTCTTCGGCGTCGCGCAGTGCCCGGCCCGCGGCGAGGTCCAGTTCGAACGAGTGGTCGCTGTGGCCGGTCGTCGCCGCGATCATCCGGCGGGCGGTGGACCGGATCGCCGACTTGTCGCCGGTCACCGTCCAGCGGCCCACGGCGGGCACGTGGATGAGCCAGCGCGGACCGCAGCAGTGCACCTCGACGTAGTACCGGCGCACGGTCACGGCCTCCGCACGAGGACGGGCCGAGGCCGGGTCACTCGGCCCATGACAGGGCTTCGGTGAGGGTCACCGGAGGCGGTGGAGGGGCAGGCACCCCGCCTCCGGGACGTTCGGGTGCGGCGGCCCACTGCCGCAGCGCGGCCGCGTAGCGCTCGAGCACGGGTAGCGGCACGCCCTTGTAAGGGGCGCGCGACCGGGGAAACGGAACGCGTTGCGGTAGTGCGTTGGTCATGTGTCCTCCGCGGGTCGAATGGCGGCGAACGGGGAGTCTCGCCGCGCCGATCACGCGGTCAGTGGAGCACCGGACACGGGCCGCGTCGACGCTCCCGCGGAAATTCGCGATGGAAAGTGGCAAAAGCCCTGGACACCTTCCAGCGACCCTGCACAATGTCCTCCAGAAGGGCGAAATATGGCCTTCCACAATAACTTTCGGAACATTCCAGTCAGTGGGTGTGGATATTCCACAGAAGGGAGCAAACAGCATGGGGGAGAGCGATGCGGGCGCCGCGGATCGGCAGCTCGAAGCCGGTATTCGCGAGACCGGGGGCGTTCCACACCGCAGCCTCGGCCGCTGCCTGCGCGGGATGAGGCAGGAGGCGGGACTGTCCATCGAAGTCGCGGCGCGGGCGATCGGGCGCGGGGCGGGGACGCTGCACCGTTTGGAAACCGGTGCGCCGAACGTGATCGTGCGCGCCGAAGACTTGCGGCGGCTGTGCAGGCTGTATCAGCGGGCGGAGATGTTGCCGGTGTTGGAATCGCTCGCGGCGCAGGGGAGGACGCCGTCATGGTTGGACGAGTTTCCCGATCAGGTGAATCCGACGTTCAACGCGTACATTCAAATGGAGGCGGCGGCCTCCCATCTCACGAGCTACCGTCCCGATCTGCTGCCTGGAATATTCCAAATCCCTGAGTACGCACGTGCGCTCGACCGGGCGTATTTCCCGATGGACACCGCCGAGGAGATCGAGCGGAGGGTCAGGGTTCGACGAAACCGGCAGGGGCTGATCACCCGTGATATCGCGCCGCTGAATGCGGTGCTGCTGCTGGACGAAGCGGTGACCAGGCGAGTGGTCGGCGGCCCTCGCGTCATGTCAGCGCAGCTGCGGCACCTGGCGGACCTGCCGCCGAACGTTCGCGTGCAGGTGGTTCCATTCGGGGCGGGCTACCCACTGGGGACCTCCACCGGACCGTTCACGATTCTGGACTTTGCGGCAGACAATGACGGGCGGGCGCTGGAGCCGCCAGTGGTCTACGTCCAGAGCTATACCGGTGATATCTATCTGGAGCGACCGGGCACTGTTCGCCGCTATCGAGCTGCGATCGAGGTCATGCAGCGGGTAGCGTTGGACGTGCCGAATAGCAAACGCCTGCTGCGGCAGGCAGCGAAGGAGTTCGACTGTGTCCGTTGATCTATCCGGAGCGCGCTGGTTCAAGAGCACTCGTAGTTCCGCCGGTAGCGACTGCGTCGAAATCGCGCATCTGGACAGCGGGCATGTGGGCGTTCGTGATTCGAAGAACCCCGCCGATGGGGTGCTGGTGTTCACGCCCTCGGAGTGGGACGCGTTTGTGTCGGGTACGCGGGACGGGGAGTTCGACCGGCACTGAGCCGATCGCTCGTACCCGGTAGGAGAATTCGAGAAACCAGTGGCGCGGAAGCGCTACGCCTGCACACCGATCTGCGCGTTGCCGACATTCGTTCCGGGCTCGGCGCAGCTTCGTACCGCTCGAAGCAGGCCGTTGCCCGAGATCGACGCGAACGCGCTGCGGGGTTCGAAGTTCACGGCGGCGCTTACTCCGCATCTCGCGCGCCACCCTCGCCGCGCGCAGCAACGATCCGCGACGGCGTTGGCCGTTCTGAGGGAGCGAACGTGGATCAGCGGTTCGGTGACGGCGAGGCCGACCGAGGATGGATTGCCGCTGGCACACAGCAAGGGACTCGGAAACCGAACATCCGCCGAACGCGGCGCGCGTGCAGCGCTCGGGTGCCGAAGAATCGGGAAGGTCGTGCAAGGCGATATCGTCTTCAACGCATCAGCGTGTGAGGAGTGGCAGTGGCGGACGAGTCGATCGAATCGTTGAGCGAGACAGGGCGTGCGGAGCAGGCGACCGAAGCGGATCTAGAGAAGATCCTCGACGAGGACATTCGTTCTTGCCTCGATGACGACACCAAGGTGCACCGCGGCGACTTGACGATCGACGGTGACCTCGGCGTCTACGACGGCGCGCTCATCGTCATCGGGAACCTGTCGGCGACAGGCTCGGTCGCCACCGACGAGACCGGCAGCCTCATCGTGACCGGCTCGGTCGAGTGCAGGCACCTGTACCTCGAGGGCAATCTCGAGATTCAGGGGAACGCCACGATCCGGGGCGTCGTCTACGGCTTCTACGAAGCGGGGATCTCCGGGGTGTACGGGACGACGAAAGCCAAGGTCGGCCTGATCGGGAATCACTGCTGGGAGTGCCGAAACGAGGAGTATGAAGTCGGCGGCACGTTCTCGAACTTCCGCACGGGAAGCTTCACCGGCGATCCAGAAGCGCTCCGCCGGGTGGTCGGCGAGCGTGCCTTCCAGGGGCTCGGCATGTTGCTCGGCTTGAGCCAGGAGGAACCGAAGGAACGAAACTCGGCATGGGGGCTCTCGCTGTTTCGCGATATGTGACCGGAATCTGGCCGTGTTCATTCGGCGGTCTCCTTCATGCATCCCCGGTGAACGGCGTCATCGGGAGAACTAACCGCACAGACAAAGCAGCGTTTGATTCGGCACGCTACCGTACGGCGGTGACACCGACGGGGACAGCTCGCGGAGTTCTACGTCCGCTGTCCGCCGACGATACGGACGTCGGCGCATCGCTCGACTCGGCCATTCGGGAGCTGTCCTGAGCGATCGGAAAGCCGGGATCGGCCGTGCGTGTCGACATCCGCACCATGTGGTGCTGGCTGCCCTGCCCATCGGGTGAACTGACCGGCAAGCGAAGTGAATCCCGGACGGCACCATCGCTGGGCGGTTGGCGAATGCCCCGCCGGTGGGCAGTCAGCCAGCGGCGAAGCGCGGAGCATTGTCGGCGGCCCACCGGGCGAAGGTCGTCGCGGGCCGGCCGGTGATGTCCTGGACACTGGTGATGGGCAGAGCCGCGGGCGGCACGTCGAAACTGGTGAGAGCGTTGTCGACGTACCAAGTCGCGTTGTCACCCATGGTCGGGGTCAGGGCGGTGATGGTGTCCTCGCGCGAGGAGCGGTGGAAGGCGATGTCGCGGCCGAGTGCGTCGGCGAGGTGCCGGACGAGGTCGGTGCGGGTGAGGATCTCCGGCCCCGCCAGCGGGAAGGCTCGGCCGGGATGGATGTCGGTCAGCAGGGTAGCGGCAACGGCGGCGATGTCGTCCATGGCGATGGGCGCGCTCGTGGCATCCGGCCGCGGTTCCCGGACAGCACCGGTCTCGCGTATCTGGTGCGACCAGATCAGGGTGTTCTCCATGAAATCACCGGGCCACAGGTGGGTCCACGCCAAACCGCTTTCCTCGACAGCGGTGCAGACGCTGCCCCACCAGGTCTCCGGTTCACCGGACAGGTCGACGACATGCCGCACACCGGCCGCGCGGGCCAGTGCGAGCACCTCGGTGACACTGTCCGGTGTGGGCGCGAGGTACATTCGCTCCACTCCCGCGAACGCCGCGGGCAGTGTTTCCGGTCGCCGCAGGTTGCCCTCGGCCACCTGCACCGTGGCGGGTAGCGCGGCCTTGCGCGGGTTGCTGGTGAGCGCGCGGATATCGGTGGCGCCCAAGGCGAGCAGGTGCTCGACTACCTTGCGGCCGATGTTTGCGGTGGCACCGGTTACGAGGATGGTCATCCGTACCCTCTCCGTTGTGGATCGCTGAACCATCCCATCTTGCCAAGGGCATTCGAGCAACGCCCGCCCAGCCACGGTGACCCCCGGCTATCGGCGGCGGACGGAAGACGGCTGAGCAGCAGGCTTTCGCAAACTCCCAGGCGTAGTCGACGGGAGTTCCCAGGTCTCCCGGCGGCTGAGTAGATGATCTTGCCCTCAGGCGGCAGGTGACTGACCGGCATCCATGAAACGTGTGATCGCGGAGTCGAGCAGGGCGCCGGGGGTTACGCGATCGACGGTGTGGTTTCGGCCGAGTGGTCGGGTCAGCGGCCTGGGACGGGTATGAGGACCAGGGCGTCGGCGTTGCGTTGTACCGACTCGAGCGTGCCGGGATCCGAGAGCAGGCCGAGCAGGGCGAATTCGACTATCTCGCCGGGGCTTACCGCGATCGAGGGCAACGCGAGGGCGTCGAACAGGGCCTGGACCAGGCGGGCGCCGGAGACCGGGTTCATCGCGCGGATGTCGCCTTCGAGTTGGCCGGCGGTGACCAGGTCGATGACCACCCGGTCGACGCGGTTGATCAGTTCCTGCTCGGCGGCGAACTGCTCGCGCTGCAATTCGGGTGTGGTGAGGATGGAGACCAGCACGTAGGGCGAAGCGCGTAGGTGCTCGAGCGATTCGCGCAGCCAGCGGTGCAGCTTGGCCACCGCGGGTGCCTCGATCGCGGTGAGCTCCTCGGCTAGCGCCAGCGGACGTTCCAGACCCAGGCGCACCAGCGCGGCGAGGATGTCGTCCTTGGCCGAAAAGTGCTTGTAGATCGCGGGCTGCTGCACCCCGACCACTGCGGCGATATCCCTTGTCGAGGTGGCCGAGTAGCCGCGTTCGGCAATGAGCTCGGCGGCCGTGCGCAGGATGCGTTCGGCCGCCGGGCTCCACCGCGAGATTTCGGCCGACATGCGGTTCAGGCTATCGAGCGTATCCAGGGCGCCTCACAGGGTGCCCGGCCACGGCCCGTCATCCAGCAGCGCATGCGCCAGATTCCGATAGAAGGCCAGGATGCCCGGCGCCTCCTTCGGGCTCAGATGCCCACGCTCGGCGAACTGCGAGCGCACCCCGCGCTGCACCGCCTCCAGCCCGCCGCGATCCTCGTCATTGATCATCGCGGTGACCGCCTGCTGGGTGCGCTCGGTCGCCTCGGAGGTCTTGGAGAGCTCCGGCGGCACCAGCACCCCGCCCACCACATGCATTTTGTCCGCGCTCACCGGGATGAAACTCAGCCACACCACCTGGTCGCCCAGCGCCATGAACGTGCCGCACGGGAATTCCAACAGCGCCATCCCGTGGCTGCGTTGAATCTCGTTGAGCTGCACCACTTCCGTTGGTACCGGTGCGACGAACGGAATCCGCGCGTGCAGCACCCACGGCGAGTACGGCTCGACGTACAGGTCGCCGCCGCCCGGCATGAACGGCTCCAGCGTCTGCCGGTGCAGGCCGATCACGTGGTAGTTCTCGTGACCGTTCTCCATCGCCAGCTTCCAGTTGGCCTTCCACTCCAGCGACCACGAATCGACCTGGACCATGTCGCCCAGCCGATACCCTTCGAATTCGGGCGCGGCCAGATCCAGGTGTGCGCCAATGGATTCGGCGTTCGCGTCGAGGTTGACCCAGACAAAGCCGTTCCACTGCTCCACCGCGAATCGCGGCAGCCGGCACTGCTTGGCCTGGAAGTCGGGGTTGCCCGCCATATAGGGCGCGCCACGCAGCCTGCCGTCCAAGCCGTACTTCCACAGGTGGTACCGGCAGGTGAACGAGTCGGCGCGGCCCGCGCCGGGTTCCACCAGCGGCATCAGCCGGTGCCGGCAAATCGGCGAGAGCGCGTGCAACTCACCGTCGGCCGCCCGGCTGACCACGATGGACTCGCCCGCAATGGACAGCGCCACGTAGTCGCCGGTCTCGGCCAGCTGATCGGCATGCGCGACGAGCATCCAGGAGCGCGCGAAGATGCGCGCCCGCTCCATATCCCACAGCTCGGGCGAGGTGTAGGCGCTCGGCGGCAAACTCAGCGCCGGTGGCGCGTCGCCGAGGTATTCCCGCAGGTCCGCAAGGATTTCCTCGACTTCCGGCGTGGTGACGACGGACATGATGTACCTCCACTCGCGGGTTA
>NZ_BDBA01000020.1 GCF_001612745.1 Nocardia amamiensis NBRC 102102
CCGCCCGCTCGTCGGCGAACGCGTCGCTGTCGTCCTCGATCGCCGCCTCCTCCAGCGCCGCGCACCCGCCGCTGCCGACGGCCGCCGAGCTGGACGCCCAGATCAAGCGGGCACTGGACCCGGCCCTGCCCGACAGCGAGCGCACCGCCCTCATCGAGGACGGCGACGCCTTCCGCCAAGCCATCCCCGACATGTACCGGGCGCTGCAGGACAATCCGCGCGCCGTCTACGGCGTGACCGACCCGGTGTTCGACAACCACGACGGCACCCTGACCGCCACCATGCGGCTGGACAAGGACGGCACCGGCACCGCCGTGCGCACCACCGTGGTCCACTTCGTGCTGATCGACGGCAAGTGGCGGATCTCGCGGACCGACCTGTGCGGCATCCTGCGCTCGGCCGACTACCGCACACCGGCCTGCGGCTGAACCGGGCCTCGACTCGATGCGCAGGCCGGGATCGCTGCGGTGGGGACGCTTCGTCCACCGCAACCGCTTCCTCGTGCTGGCCGTCTTCCTGCTGTTCGTGCTGGTGTCGGGCTGGTACGGCCGCGACCTGTCCGGCCGGTTGACCCAGGAGGGCTGGTTCGACGAGAGCAGCGAATCGGTCGCCGCCGCCGAACTGGCCGACCGCACGTTCGGCCGCGACACCGACAGCGACCTGATCCTGCTCTACACCGCCCCGGCAGGCACCACCGTCGACGATCCCGCCGTCCGCGGCCCGGTCACCGCACAGCTCGCCGCTCTGCTGGCCACCTACCCCGATCGCATCCTCAAGATCGACAGCTACTGGGACAGCCCGTTTTCCGCCCAAGCGACCGACGCCACGCGCACCCACGCGTTCGCCAGCGTCGGATTACGCGGCTCCGGCACCGCCACCGTCGAGAACTACGCGGCCATCCGAGACCATCTCGGCGCCGGACGCGCCGGCGGCGGCCCTGGCGGCACAACGGTGCAGCTGGCCGGGTTGCAGCCGATCGTCGAAGGCATCAACACCGGCATGCAACGCGACATCAGACGCGCCGAGATGATCGCCCTGCCGATCGTGGCGATCGGACTGTATTTCGTGTTCGGCGGCGTGATCGGGGCGCTGCTGCCGGTGCTGATCGGCGGCATGACGATCCTGGGCACCCAGGGCGGACTGCGGCTGCTGACCGACCACATCGACGTCAACGTCTTCGCCAGCGCCGTCATGACCCTGGTCAGCCTGGGGTTGGCGATCGACTACGGATTGTTCACCGTCACCCGGTTCCGGGAAGAGCTCGCCGCGGGCCGCGATGTGGAAGAAGCCACCGCCCGCACCGTCGCGACCGCCGGACGCACGGTGCTGTTCTCGGCGGCCATCATCGCGATCAGCCTCGGCGCGCTGTTCATCTTCCCGAACGGGGTCCTGCGCTCGGTGCCGCTGGGCGGCATCAGCTCGGTCCTGCTGGCGGCACTGCTGTCGGTGACCGCGCTGCCGGCGGCATTGAGCATCGTCGGTCACCGCATCGACTTCCTGGGCTGGAAACGGTTCTCCCGCACCAGAACCGAAGCGCAGATCGACGCCGGATTCTTCTCCCGGCTGGCGGTGTGGGCGATGTGCAGGCCGCTGGCGGTGGCCGTGCCGATCGTGCTCGCACTGCTGGCGCTCAGCATTCCGCTGCGGCACATCGAGTTCGGCGGACTGAGCGAACGGTATCTGGCGCAGGACAATCCGGCGCGGGTCGCGCAGGAACGTTTCGACGAGCTGTTTCCCAGCTTCCGCACCGAACCGCTGAAACTCGTCGTGGTCGGCGCCGACCCGAGGCAACTGAGCGACATCCGCTACGCCGCCAACCAGATCCCCGGCTTGACCGGACGCTTCGAGCCCGCCGCGGCGACCAAGGACGGCATCAACGTGCTCGCCGCTGGGCTGGCCGACAAACGTGACGCCGACCGGGTGATCGCCGCGTTGCGCGCGATCCCCGAGCCGCCCGGGGTGCGGGTGATGGTCGCCGGAGTGCCCGCGCTCGAGCGCGACAGCATCAACGGCCTGCTCGACGGCCTGCCGGTGCTGCTGGCGATCCTGGTGGCGGCGGCGCTGGCGCTGCTGTACGCCGCGTTCGGTTCGATCGTGCTCGCGGTGAAGGCCGTCGCGATGAGCGCGCTCAGTCTCCTCTCCACGCTCGGCGTGCTGACCTGGGTGTTCGTCGAAGGCCACGGCGCGGGCCTGTTCCAGTTCACCCCGGGGCCGCTGATGTTCGCGGTGCTGGCGTTGATCGTGACGGTGGTGTTCGGACTGTCCACCGACTACGAGGTCTTCCTGCTGTCGCGGATCTCGGAGGCACGCGCCGCGGGCGCCGACCCGCCGGAGGCGATCCGCTACGGCATCGCCCACACCGGCGGCGTGATCACCTCCGCCGCCGCCATCCTCATCGTGGTCACCGGCGCGTTCGGGTTCTCCGATCTCGTACTGATGAAATACATCGCCTACGGCATGATCGCGGCGCTGATCCTGGACGCCACCGTGATCCGTATGCTGCTGACACCCGCGGTGCTGAAACTGATCTGGCGTTAGGCCGCGGCGGGCGCCGCCGAGAGACCAACGTCTGCGGGCTGGTCGTTCTGCGTTACTGGACGGCCCGCTTGCCCTACGTGCACAACGACGTTCGGCGGAACGTACACCGAGTCCCGGCCACGGACCTCGTTTGGCGAAGGCCCCACGAACTACGCTCCGAACCCACCAGTGCGCCCGACTTCGCCACCGGTCGAGGTACACCGCGAAGCAGGGCGACACCGCGTGCTCGGCGCCGGAGGTCAGCGGCGCACAGGCAGGACGAGCTGGGCGCCGGTGACCGGGTGATCGAGCACTTCGACCGGGTGCTGGTAGACGCGGGTGAGCAGCTCGGTGGTCAGCACCTCCCGCGGCGGGCCGTCGGCGGCGATGCGACCGGAGTCGAGCACCGCGACGCGGTCGGCGTAGGCGGCGGCGATCCCCAGATCGTGCAGGACCACGACCACGGCGGCTCCGGCGGCGGCGCGATCGGTGGCCAACCGCAGCACAGCTTCCTGATGGCCGAGATCCAGCGCCGCGGTCGGCTCGTCCAACAGCAGCGTCGCAGTGTCCTGGGCCAGCACCCGCGCCAGCGCGACCCGGGCGCGCTCACCACCCGAGAGCGTCGGAAAAGACCGGGCGGCAAGGTGTTCCACGTCGGTGGCGGCCATCGCGGCGGCGATCTGTTCGTCGTCGAGTTCGCGACGCTCGGTGCGCACCCACGGCGCGCGGCCCATCGCCACGACTTCTCGTGCGGTGAACGGGAAGCCGACGGTGTGGGTCTGCGGCAACACCGCTCGCCGCCGCGCCATGTCCAGCGTCGACCAGTGCGTCAACGGCTGCCCGTCGAGTTCCACGATGCCCTCGGCGAGCGTCAACTCCCCGGCCAGCGCGGCCAGCAGCGTCGATTTACCCGCGCCATTGGGCCCCACGAGGGCCACGACCTGACCCGCGACGGCTTCGAAATCGATCCCGTCGAGCACCCGTCGCACCTGCCGATCCACACTCACCCCCGCCGCGCGCACCGTGACCGCTCCCGGTTTCGGCGCCTCCGGCAGCTCATGCGCCCGCACCAGCACCGACCGCACCCTCACCGCTCTCCTCCTGATCCCCGTCCAGTCGCACACCCCGCAGAGCGTCTCTCGACGTTCGCCACAGCCATGCGCCGTTCGGCGAAGCCGGGCGGGATCATGCCCAGCCTCCCGCGCGGGCCCGGGTGCGGCGCAGCAGCCAGAAGAAGACGGGGCCACCGATGAGCGAGGTGAGCATGCCCAGCGGCAGGTCGGCGTTGTCGACCAGGGAACGGGCGCAGACATCGGCCGCCAGCAGCACCACCGCCCCAACGATGGCGCTGAGCGGGATGAGGACACGGTGGGCCGGGCCGACCAGCATGCGCACCAGATGCGGGACGATGAGCCCGACGAACAGGATGATGCCGGTGAATGCGACACCGGCGGTGGCCAGGACCGCGACGACGACGATCACATTGCGCCGCAGCCGCTCCACATCGACGCCGAGATGACGGGCGGCGGACTCACCGAGCGCCAGCAGATCCAGCCGCGGCGCCAGCAGCACCGCCGCGGCCACGCCGACGGCGGTGAGCGGCGCGACCACGCCCACTGATTCCCAGGTGGCGCCGCCCAGCGACCCCAGCTGCCAGAACACGATCTGGTCGCGGGCGGCCGGAGACGCCACGAACAGCAGCAGCGCGATCACCCCGCCCGCGAAGGCGTTGATCGCGACACCGGTGAGCACCAGCGTGACGACCTCGGTGCGTCCATTTGCGCGCGCCAGCACATACACCAGCAACGTCGTCGCCAATCCCGCGACGAACGCCGCCGCGGCCACCGACCACGCCGCCACAAACGCACCACCCACCACGATCACCGTGCCCGCCCCGACCGCGGCGCCCGCCGACACCCCGATCACACCCGGTTCGGCCAGCGGATTGGCGAACACCCCCTGCAGCAAGGCACCCGCGGTCGCCAGCGCCGCACCGACCAGCATCGCCAGCACCACCCGCGGGAACCGCACTTGCCACAGCGTCACCTCTCCGGAGGGATGCGCGGGCATCGGACCCAGATCCAGCCCGATCCGGTGCAGGACACTGCCCGCCACCTCGGCCGGGGTGGTCGGCACCTGCCCGATCGCCGCCGACGCCACCGCCAGCGCCACCAGCCCGGCCACCGCGAACACGAACACCAGCAGCACCCGCGAGCGGCGCCGTGACTTCGGCGCGGGAGAAACCGGCCGCGCCGCTGTCGCAGACGTCATGCGTGCCCGGTGCCGTACACGGCCGCGCTCAGCGCCGCGATCACCCGGCCGGTGTTGGGCCCGAAACTCAGCAGCACCGCATCGGACATGTCCACCACGCGCCGGTCCCGCCCGGCCGGGGTCTGCGCGATGCCGGGCACCTTCTGCAGTCCCTCGACCCCGCCGACGGACTTCAGCCCGTCCGACATCACCAGCAGCACATCCGGTGCAGCACCGATCATCGCCTCGCTGGTGATCGCGGTGAACGGCTCTTTCAGCCCGGCCGACGTGCCCGCATCCCGCGCGCCCAGCGCCGCGATCAACGTGTCCGCGCCCGACCCAGGCCCGGCCAGCATCGTGATGGCCGTGGAACGCAGATACAGGAACGCGATGGTCAGCGGCGGGTCGTGGGCGGGCACCGCGGCTTCGGCGGCGGCGATCTCGTCGCGGGTGCGCTGCGCCAGCGCCTGCCCACGCTCCGGTACACCCAACGCGCCCGCGACCGCCTCGATCTGCGGCACCACCCCGTCCATCGTGCGCTGCGGGTCGAAGTAGACGACCGTCACACCCGCCGCACGCAACTGCTCCCGCACCGCGGGCGCGGCGCTGGTGGTGTCGGTCAGGAACACCGAAGGCCGCAGCGCCAGCACCGATTCCACGTTCAGCGACCCGTTGCCGCCCGCCACGTTGGGCACGTCCCGCACCGCGGGAAACGCCGCCGAGGTACTGCGCCCCACCAGCTTGGGCCCCAACCCCAGCGCGTAGACGATCTGGGCGAGAGTGCCGTAGCGATCCACGGCGATGATGCGGCCGGCGTCGGTCACGGTGACCTCGCCGCCGTCGAACGACCGCACTGTCACCGGCAGCGTCGGCGCCGGCTCCGGTCCGATCGGCACCGGGTCCAGATCGGTCAGGGTCGCCGTCGCAGGCCCGTGCCCACCATGCGACGCCGCGCCGTCGGCGCCGCAGGCGGCCGACCCGGCCAGCAGGATCGCCGCGAGCAGAGCCAAGACGACACGCCACCCGGCCCGCAGCCGGTTGCGCCGCCCACCCGGAACCACTGCGGTGCTCGTGCCCGAGCCTCGCTGACACTCGGCACCGGCACGAGCGAGTACTCGACTGTGTCCAGAGTTCACTCGCTGACGCTCGCTCATGGCCCGCGCCTCGCTGGCGCTCGGCTCCGGCACGAGCGAGAGCTCGGCTGTATCGATTGTCCGCTCGCT